>JAFLTA010000072.1 GCA_022510685.1 Lachnospiraceae bacterium
ACCGCTGAAAAAACGGGTAAACAATGAATTATATTCCAAAAACAGTAAAAAGAACACTGAAATTGTGACCTGTAAGCTAGGAAACGGCGCCGGTCTTATCGGAGCAGCATTGCTGGGTTATCAATACTGTAATTTTTAACATTTTAGAAAGGGATTTAAAATGAGAAGTGATTTGATCAAAAAGGGCGTTGACAGAACGCCGCATAAGGCACTTTTGAAGGCTTTGGGAGTGACTGACAGTGAGATAGACAGACCATTTATAGCAGTTGTTTGTGCTGCAAGTGACTATGTCCCCGGGCATAGCCATTTGCACGAGATAGCACAATGCGTAAAGGACGGTATCAGGAATGCCGGAGGCGTACCCTTTGAGTTTTTTACCATAGGTGTATGTGACGGACTTGCCATGAATCACAAAGGAATGAGGTATTCACTTGCTTCAAGAGAGCTTATAGCCGACAGCATTGAGGTAATGCTTACTGCTCATCCTCTGGATGGTATTGTTTTTATACCTAACTGTGATAAAATTGTCCCCGGTATGATAATGGCAGCAGCAAGACTTGATCTTCCAAGTATATTTGTAAGCGGCGGCCCGATGAAGGCAGGTTGTGTTCAGGGAAAAAGAGTGGGATACAGCGAGATATATGAAGCTATAGGTCAGTATTCTAATGGAGAGATCGACGAGAATGTTTTGAAGGATTATGAGAACAACGCTTGTCCCACCTGCGGAAGCTGTTCGGGAATGTACACCGCTAACTCTATGAACTGCCTTACGGAAGCAATAGGACTTGCGTTGCCATTCAATGGCACTGAACCTGCTGTTAATTCCGCCAGACGCAGAATAGCCAAAGAAGCGGGAGAGCGTGTCGTAGAGCTGTTTAGGCAGTCCATAACTGCAAAGGATATCCTTACCAAAAATAATATGCTGAATGCTCTTGCAACGGATATGGCTATCGGAGCTTCTTCAAATACCGTGCTTCATCTTTTGGCAATCGCCCATGAGGCGGGGATAGATATTTCTCTTTCCGATATAGACCGGATGAGCAGAAAAATACCTCAACTTGCAAAGCTGAATCCTGCAAGTGATGTTTTCATCGAGGATCTTAATTCCGTAGGCGGAATACAGACAGTGCTGAAAGAGCTTGCAAAAACAGGCGAGATATACACTGATGTTCTCACCGTTACAGGAACACAACAGGAAAGAATAGACGCCGCAAAAAATGCTGACGGAATAATTGTCCATAAAGTGGATGCGCCCATCAGAAAAGACGGTGGTATTGCCATACTTACAGGAAATCTTGCAGAAAACGGTTCAGTTGTCAAGCAGGGTGCCGTAAAGCCTGAAATGATGACTACAACCTGCACGGCAAAGGTATATGATGGTGAGCAGCTTGCAGTTGACGCAATATTAGGCGGCGATGTACATCCCGGAGATGTGGTAGTGATCAGGTACGAAGGACCAAAAGGCGGACCAGGTATGCCGGAGATGCTGGCGCCCACTGCCGCAATAGTGGGCAAAGGGCTGGATGGCTCTGTTGCTCTTATTACCGACGGAAGGTTCAGTGGTGCAAGCAGAGGAGCGGCAGTAGGTCATGTTTCTCCGGAAGCTGCCGACGGTGGGCTTATCGCTTTTGTTGAAAACGGGGATAAGATACTTATCGACATACCGAACAGAAAGATAGAGCTTTTGGTAGACGAAAATGAAATTGCAAAACGTAAAGAAAAACGTATAAATCCGCCAAGGGAACTTGATGGTTATCTGAAGCGCTATGCACGTTTGGTTACCGGATCAGATAAGGGAGCTGTTTTTTCTGAATGACAACAATAACATGAGGTGAAAAAATGCCGGAAATTGAAAAAGCGAACCCACATGAGGGACATAGACAAAGAATGAAAAATCGCTTTTTAAAGCATGGCTTGGAAAGCTTTGATGACCATCAGGTACTTGAGGTGCTTTTATTTTATGCTGTTCCCAAAAAGGATACCAATGAGCTTGCACACACATTGTTAAACAGATTTGGTTCTTTAGATAAAGTATTTGAGGCAGAATACGATGAGCTCATTAAAATTAACGGCGTTGGAGAAAATATCGCAAGTTTGATCAAATTTTTTCAGATGTTATCACGAAGATATATGCATTCAACCTTTGCATATGAAGGTGCGATACGGTTGAATGATACAAAAAAATTGTCAAATTACTGCGAAAACCTCTTTAAAGGTGAGAAAAATGAGGTTGTTTATGCATTAGCACTGGATGATGAGCTTTATCTTATTGATAAAGTGAAAATCAGCGAGGGGATCGCAAATAAGGTTGCATTGCCGTTTAGGAAGCTTATGGAATTTGCTTTTAAGTGCAATTGTACACGCATGGTGTTGACACATAATCATCCTAATGGTTCAATGCTTGCTTCAAGAGTTGACATTGAAGCGACCGAGAACATAGCGGATATGTTGTCGAGCGTAGATGTAGACATATTGGATCACATTGTAGTAGGTAGAGATGGAGCTACAAGCATGAGAGAATGCAATCTGGATTGTGATGCATGGGAGCATAACAGTGAGTGGTTTTGAGTTACATTCTGAATACAGCCCGACAGGGGATCAGCCTGCTGCCATAGAAGTTCTTGCAAATGGTGTTTTAAGGGGCGATAAGGAGCAGGTGCTGATGGGTGTTACCGGTTCGGGAAAAACCTTTACCATGGCTAATGTTATTGCTAAAGTGAACCGTCCTACCCTTGTTTTAGCTCACAACAAAACCCTCGCAGCGCAGCTTTGCAGCGAGTTGAGAGAGTTTTTCCCCAACAATGCCGTGGAATATTTTGTTTCATATTACGACTATTACCAACCTGAAGCATATATACCGTCAACAGATGCTTATATCGAAAAGGATAGTGCAATAAACGACGATATAGACAGATTAAGGCACTCGGCTACCTTTGCTCTTGCAGAAAGGCGGGACGTGGTTATTGTAGCCAGCGTTTCCTGCATATATTCACTGGGCAGCCCCGATGATTACCGTGCAAATGTTATTTCTATAAGAAAGGGAACCGAGCTTGGAAGAGACGAGCTTATAAAAAAATTGGTCGAGATACAGTATGAGAGAAACGACGTCAATTTTATACGAAATAAATTTCGTGTAAGAGGTGATACCGTTGAGATATTTCCTGCCGGTAATCCTGTTGAAACTGCACTTCGTGTGGAATTTTTCGGAGATGAGATAGATAGGATAACGGAGATAGAGGTAGTAACCGGTGCCGCAAGGAGAGAACTGCTTCATGCTGCTGTATTTCCCGCCAGCCATTATATTGTGGATAAAGGGCACTTGGAAAGAGCACTGGATGAGATACGCAACGAAATGGAGGAGCAGGTCGAATTTTTCACCAACAATCATAAGCTGATAGAAGCACAGCGCATAGCTCAGAGAACCACCTATGACCTTGAGATGTTAAGGGAGATAGGAACCTGCAAAGGAATAGAAAATTATTCAAGAGTGCTTTCCGGAAGACCTAAAGGAAGTACGCCTCTGACGCTTATTGACCATTTCCCCAAAGATTTTCTTTTGCTTGTTGATGAAAGCCACGTTACACTGCCGCAGATAAGAGGTATGTACGGCGGTGACGCTGCAAGAAAGAAAAATCTTGTGGAATACGGATTTCGTCTACCTTCTGCATATGACAACCGTCCTATGAACTTTGACGAGTTTTACTCCAAAATAAATCAAGCCATATATGTTTCGGCAACGCCAGGCTCTTTTGAAAGAGAACATTCGGTGCGTGTGGTGGAGCAGCTTATAAGACCTACCGGGCTGCTTGATCCTTTGATATCGGTAAGACCTGTGGATGGTCAGATAGAGGATCTGGTTTCCGAGATAAATCTGCGTATCGAGCGGAATGAACGAGTTCTTGTAACTACTCTGACTAAAAAGATGGCGGAGGATTTAACTCGTTATTTAGAAAAGTTGAATCTTAAAGTGCGCTATATGCACCATGATATAGATACTATCGAACGTATGGAGATAATCCGTGATCTTCGACTGGGAGAATTCGATGTTTTGATCGGGATAAATCTGCTGCGTGAGGGGCTTGACCTGCCCGAGGTATCGTTAGTGGCAATACTTGACGCTGATAAAGAGGGATTTTTGCGAAGTGAAACTTCCTTGGTACAGACGATAGGACGAGCAGCCAGAAATGCTGATGGCATGGTAATAATGTATGCAGATCAGGTGACGCCTTCTATGGAAAACGCCATAAGCGAAACCAATCGCAGACGTGAAATACAGACGAAATACAACGAGGAGCACGGTATAGTCCCAAAGACTATTGTTAAGGATATCCGTGATGTTATAGATATTTCAACTAAAACTGAAAAACATGGTAAGGCGAAAAAACAGCTTACAAGAGAAGAAAAACAGACGCTTATAAAGCAGTACACCTCTCTTATGAGGGAGGCTGCCAAGGTGCTTGATTTTGAACAGGCGGCTTATTTCAGAGATAAGATAACAGAACTGAAGGAAAGGTAAAATGTCAACAAACAAGATCATTATAAAAGGTGCAAAGGAGCATAACCTAAAAAATATAAATCTTGAGCTGCCGAGGGATAAGCTTATCGTGATGACCGGTCTTTCAGGCTCCGGAAAATCCTCATTGGCATTTGATACAATTTACGCCGATGGACAGCGCAGGTATATAGAGAGCCTGTCATCATATGCCAGAATGTTTCTTGGACAGATGGAAAAGCCTAATGTAGAAAGCATTGAAGGCTTATCGCCAGCTATATCCATAGACCAGAAGACCACTTCAAAAAATCCGCGTTCTACTGTGGGGACGGTAACAGAAATATATGATTATTTAAGGCTTTTGTATGCGAGAATAGGCATTCCTCACTGCCCCGTATGCGGTAAAGAAATACGTCAGCAGACGATTGATCAGATCACGGACAGGGTCATGGAGCTGGAAAAGGGCACCAAGATACAGGTAATGGCGCCAATCGTTCGGGGCAGAAAGGGAGAATACGCCAAGGAACTGGAAAGTATAAGGAAACAGGGCTATGTCAGGGTACGGATAGACGGTATCATGTACGATGTTTCCGAACAAATAAAGTTGGAAAAAAACAAAAAGCATAATATTGAGGTTGTAGTTGACCGTCTTGTTGTCAAGGATGAAATAAAATCCAGACTTGCAGAGAGTATTGAAACCGCAGGGACGCTTTCGGGCGGTATTGTATTTGTTGATGTGATGGGGCAGGAGGAACTGCATTTTTCCCAGAACTATGCCTGCCCGGAACATGGCATAAGTATTGAGGAACTGAATCCCAGAATGTTCAGCTTCAACAATCCATATGGAGCTTGTAAGCGTTGTACAGGTTTAGGATTTTACATGAGTATAGATGAAGATCTCATTATTCCGGATAAGGGGCTTTCCATTAGGGAAAATGCCATAAAAGCCAGTGGGTGGAACTATGCGCCCGGAACAATGGCTCAAATGTATTTTGACGGATTGGCAAAGCATTATGGCTTTTCCGTGGATGTTCCCGTAAAGGACTTGCCTGAAAATGCTCTTAATCTTATACTTTACGGGTCTAACGGTGAGAAGTTTCCGGTTCATCGTCCCTGGGAATGCGCAAAATCCGGTTATATGACGGATTTTGAGGGAATAGTAAACAATCTGGAGCGTCGCTTTCGTGAGACTAACAGCCAGTATTCCAAAGACGAGATATCGGATTATATGTCGGAGGTGGAATGCCCTGAATGTCACGGTCAAAGGCTCAAAAAAGAGGCTCTGTCGGTAACTGTTTCCGGAAAAAACATCAACGATTTTTGCAGCATGAGTGTTACACATGCACTTGATTTTGCAAATAATATGGAGCTTACACCGAGAGAATGCATGATAGCCGATCAGATACTGAAGGAGATAAGGTCGAGATTGGGCTTTCTGCAAAGTGTAGGACTGGACTATCTGAAATTATCTCGTGCGTCAAGTACCTTATCCGGCGGTGAAAGTCAGCGCATACGACTTGCTACACAGATAGGCAGCTCCCTGGTAGGCGTTTTGTACATTTTGGACGAGCCGAGTATAGGATTGCATCAGCGTGATAACGATCGACTTATTGCAACACTAAAAGAGCTCCGTGATGTAGGCAATACGGTAATTGTTGTAGAGCATGATGAGGATACAATGCGCGCAGCCGATTATCTGGTGGATGTGGGACCCGGTGCAGGTGTTCACGGTGGTGAGATCGTGGCAGCAGGAACAGTGGACGATATTGTAAAATCGGAGCGATCTGTTACAGGTCAATATCTTTCGGGAAAAATGAAAATTCCTGTTCCACCGCAGCGCAGAAAACCGGATGGCCGTTTTCTCACCGTTCATGGTGCAGCAGAAAATAACCTGAAAAATATTGACGTTAATATTCCGATAGGCCTGTTTACATGTATTACCGGAGTTTCAGGCAGCGGAAAAAGTTCTCTGGTAAATGAGATAATATATAAGCATCTTGTTGCAAAGCTGAACAGAGCCAGAGTAAGAGCAGGAAAGTTTGATAAGGTCACGGGTTTGGAATTTCTGGACAAGGTTATAGATATTGATCAATCTCCGATAGGCAGAACACCACGTTCCAACCCTGCAACCTATACCGGTTTATTTACCGATGTTCGTGATCTTTATGCTTCCACCAACGACGCAAAGATTAAGGGATATTCCAGTGGAAGGTTCAGCTTCAATATAAAGGGTGGAAGATGCGAGGCCTGTGAGGGAGACGGTGTTATCAAAATAGAAATGCACTTTCTTCCTGATATATATGTTCCTTGTGAGGTTTGCGGCGGCAAGCGGTATAATAGGGAAACATTGGATGTCAAATATAAAGGTAAATCCATTTACGATGTGCTTGAAATGACAGTGGAAGAAGGACTGGAGTTTTTTTCAAGTATCCCAAAGCTGTCAAGAAAGCTGCAAACGCTGTATGATGTGGGCTTGGGTTATGTAAAAATAGGTCAGCCTGCCACTACACTTTCGGGAGGCGAAGCACAGCGTGTAAAGCTGGCAACAGAGCTGTCAAAGCGTCCTACCGGAAAAACTATCTATATTCTCGATGAACCTACAACAGGGCTTCACACTGATGAC
The DNA here is from genome assembly GCA_022510685.1 of Lachnospiraceae bacterium. GTDB lineage: Bacteria > Bacillota > Clostridia > Lachnospirales > Lachnospiraceae > Butyribacter. Next base: position 7,116 of record JAFLTA010000072.1, read on the forward strand.
GTAGCAAAGCTGATAGATATCATTCAAAAGCTGACAGATGGCGGAAATACCGTTGTGGTCATCGAGCATAATCTTGATGTTATAAAAACAGCGGATCATATCATTGATCTTGGACCGGAAGGTGGGGATAACGGAGGCTATATCATCGCTGAAGGAACCCCTGAAGAAGTGTCCAAAAATAAAAAATCATATACAGGTAAATATTTGAAAAAAATGCTGTAATATTGTAGCGCAGAGATTCTGCGCTTAATTTTTATTATTTCCGTCAAAAATACTTGTAACATTTCATGAAATATGCTATAATTATCCAGTAGGACAATAAAGGGGAAGTGAGCAGTCTATGATCAAAATAGCTGTGATAGGATACGGAGTGGTCGGCTCCGGCACCGTAGAGGTTTTTTACAAAAATCTTGACAGCATAGAAAAAAAGATCGGCGATAAAATAGATATTAAATATATTCTCGATTTGAGGGATTTCACGGGTACACCTTATGATGAAAAATTTATCAAGACCTTTGATCCGATCATAAATGATGATGAGATCTCAATTGTTGCAGAGGTTATTGGAGGGATAGAACCCGCATATCGGTATGTCAAATCTCTGCTTGAAGCAGGAAAAAGTGTGGTTACCTCCAATAAAGAGCTCGTTGCGGAAAAGGGGGCAGAGCTTCTTCGTATTGCACGGGACAAAAAGGTAAACTTCTTTTTTGAGGCAAGCGTAGGGGGAGGTATACCGATAATCAGACCTCTTCATCATTGCCTTTCTGCCAATGAGATCAATGAAATAGCCGGAATATTGAACGGAACTACTAACTTTATCCTCACAAAAATGATAAATGAGGGCATGGCGTTTAATGATGCTCTGGCTTTAGCGCAAAAATTAGGATATGCTGAAAGAGATCCCTCTGCTGATATTGAAGGGTATGATGCATGTCGTAAAATATGCATACTGGCATCACTTGCTTTTGGAAAGCATATTTATCCGAAAGATGTGCATATTGAGGGGATATCCTCGATCACTGCTGAAGATGTTCAGTATTGTGATGATTTCGGTGGCAGGATAAAGCTTATCGGTTGGGCAAGTAAAAGAGATGATAAGGCTATTGTTATGGTTTGCCCGGCGTTTATTTCGGATTTCAGCCAGCTTGCAAGTGTAAATGACGTATTCAACGCCATACTTGTGCGGGGAGATGCTACCGGCGACGTAATGTTTTACGGAAAAGGAGCGGGAAAGCTGCCTACGGCAAGTGCTGTTGTAGCAGATATTATAATGGCAGCTAAAATGAGTGACAGCAGTAAATCTTTATACTGGGAAGATTCAGAACAAGCCTTTGTGCTTGATCGTAAACTGCTGGACAGCAAGTTCTATCTCAGGCTTATTTGCAAGAATAAAGTCGAAGCGCTAAAACAGGCAGAAGAATTGTGGGGCAGCCTTAAATTACTTCACAGAGAGGGAGAAGCCGATAACGAGGTCGCTTTTGTTACAGAAAGCATAAACGAGTACAAATTTGAACAAGACTGTGCTTTAATTTTAAAATCTGCTGAAATAAAAGGTAAAATAAGGGTTCTTGATTATTAAAAGACAATATGTTTCATATAAATTTTAGGAGGTAATGCTGATTCATATGGGCGAAGTGGTAACTCCGAA
>JAFLTA010000073.1 GCA_022510685.1 Lachnospiraceae bacterium
TCACCTGTCTGTATATCGACGTTAACGGTCTCCACGAGTTGAATAACCTTCTCGGGCACCAGAGAGGCGACGATATGCTTTGTTGCGTTGCGGACACCTTGATTAAGCATTTCCCTGACGAAAGAGTATACCGCATCGGCGGCGATGAGTTCGTAGTCACGAGCATAAAACTATCGAAACCCGAGGTAGAGTTTACCATTGACAAGGTTCGTCGCGATCTTCTCAAGGACAACTACGAGATTTCGGTCGGCATTGAGACCGGAGCCTGCGGAGAGAATGTGGAGAAGATAGTTGAGGCAGCGGAGCTTTCAATGCGCAACGATAAGGCGAATTACTATATGCGCAACGGCGATCGCCGCAAAAAGCGCCAGATGAACGAAGAACTTGAACAGATGCTCGTTGAAAAGCAAGACAGCGAGCACTTCCTCAATATCATTGCACAGCAGTTCCCTGGCGTGTATTTTGTAGATCTTGCGCGCGACACCATCCGTCATATCTGCATTCCCGATTTCTTCTCGGAGCTTCTTGAAGAGACCGACTCCTGCTTCAGCGAGGCGATGCGGCTTTATGCCGAAAGATTCGTCAAGCGCGAGTACCATGATCTCTTTAACGAGATCCTCGACTATGACAAGCTCAATCAAATGCTAGACGAGACCGAAGCCGTGGAGTTTAGCTATCAGAAGACAGACGGTACCCGGATGAATGCCCGCATACTCAAGGTCGACAACCAGCAAAACACCAAACCCGAAACCATTTGGATCTTATCAGTAAAAGACCACAAATAAATAAAACAACCGCCCGTGGAAATGCAATTGTGCTTCCGCAGGCGGTTGTTTTAGATTCCTCGTCTTTTTTCTGCCTTCCCATTTTCCCGCCGCAAAAACTCTAAAAATTCCTGTTCCGGAAGCGGCTTGGAAAAATAATAGCCCTGTATAAAATTTATATTGATTTCTTCCATCTTCTTATATTGTTCTTCCGTCTCAATGCCCTCTGCCACAATTTTCAGTCCCATGCCATGAATCATGTTTGTCGCCGTATCCATTACATACTTTGCCTTGTCATTGGCAAAGTACGCCTGAATCATTTCTCTGTCAAATTTGACAATTTTTACCGGCATGTCCACGATATAATTCAGATTCGACTGCCCTGTGCCAAAGTCATCCAGAGCAAACTGAATCCCGTATTCAATCATCCTCTCCATATTAGAAATCAAAATCTGTTTTGCCCGCAAAGATGCGGATTCTGTTATCTCCAGATTGATGCAGCGTGGATCCATCTCAATTCCGTTCATGATTTCCAGATAGTTATCCGCCAGTCTGTCGTCTGCGCACTGTACCACTGACAGATTGACCTCTATGTAATGTATTCCGTAATCTTCCAGTTTACTCTGCTGAAAGAAATGACATACCTTCTCAAATACCCGTTTGCCGATCTCGATAATCATACCGTTGTTCTCGGCAATATGTATGAAGGCTCCCGGTGGTATCAGGTTCCCCTCCCGGTCGATAATTCTGACAAGTGCCTCTGCACTGGTGAAGCACTTTTTCTCAACCGAGAAAATCGGCTGATAATAGACAATAACCCGGTCTTCCGCCAGTGCCTCCGCAATCTGCTGTGCCATCTTGCGCTCTGAAAGCATCTGGGAAACGATATTGCTCTCAATGACATGAAAGCTTCCCTGCTTGGTATCCTTTTTTTGAAGGGCGACGTACTGTATTAATTCCAGCAATTCCCCATGAGAAGAAACACATCTCGGATCTTCAATATAGTAAAAGGAAGGACGTCCGTGCACCACTTCTATACTCCCCTTTTTTGTCTGCTTCATAAAATAATCCCAGGCTGACTTTGCACTCTCCTCTTTCGAGAAGAAAAGCAAAACCTCATTTTCCATAATTTTAAATACACTGGCATCCGGAATCCTTAAAAATATATCTGGCATTGCATTTTCAAACATCACCGCAATCACATAAAACGCCTTATCGACACTGTATAACTCTTCCCCGTAACGAGTATACGCAACATAATTAAATAGCCCGGTTTTCCAGTCCATATTCAACTCCGGATTTTCGAATTGAAAGAATATCAGTGTGATTCCCAGCGCACAGGCAAATCCTGCCAGGAGAAGCTGATTGTTCAGGGCCTGAATACCTGCCGCCGTAATCCACAGGATCATCCACATAAGCACGGTCCTGCGCTGCCTCTCATAAATATACTTTTTTCGCCGGAACAACTGTATTAAATTTATCGCAAAAAACATTGCACCTCCGAGATATGTCACATAGACGCTGGCACCAGCCGTCCATGCAAGATTTTCCTCTACATTTTCATGTATTTCAATTGGAAGTGCATAAATCAATATGACATATATTACCGCTAACACTACATAGGCGGCTATATTCTTTTTATAACCGGGCAAATGGAAAGAAACACCGGTGGCAACATAGACTACGGCAAACAGTGCAACTAAAATAAGGGACATCAGATATGTCTTACAAATAAAGGTTGTCAAAAGCGGGGAGAACTTCCCACGGTACACAATCGCAATAATGGAAAGAATGTCCATAATCAGACAGAACAGGGAAGCAAGAAAGCATCCCTGAAACACCTTGCCGGTAATCAGCTTCAGTTTTTTCTGTCGCCCATATATAATAGCAAGTAATATGAGCAGTGCTACCCCACAACATTGTACTTTAATATTCATCCGTTCATCCTTTCCGAAACATGGATATTACTACTACTGATTCTCCAACACCTCTACTGCTTTTTGTAGCTGATTATCCTCTTTGCCACCATAGCCTTCGTCGCCTCCTGCGTATGTCTCCTCCACATCCGGGGTCAGCCCCACCTCATGGATGGAGCGTCCGCTTGGCAGAAGGTACTCCCCGGTGGTAAGCTTAATCCCGCCACCACAGGATTTTTGCAGGGAAAATATTGTCTGTACAATTCCCTTTCCGAAGCTCTTTACCCCGACAAGAGTCGCTTTCTTCCGGTCCTGTAATGTACCGGCAAAGACCTCAGAAGCGCTGGCACTTTTTTCATTAATCAGAACGACAAGGGGCTTATCAAAATGCTTTTCATCCGTAGAGGTATATACCTTATCGCCCTCCGCTTTGATTTGCTCGGTAATAAGCTTCCCGGCGGGAAGCAATTCATCCAGCATTTCCACCACTGCTGTCAGGGAACCTCCGCCATTGTTGCGGACATCGATAATCATCCCCTTCTGCTTTTGTTTTTCCAGCTTCTGTATCTCCTGTGCAAACTGTTCAATGGATTCATTATCAAAGTTACTGATTTTTATATATCCTATTTTATCATCCAATAATTTTGAAGATATGGATTGATTGACAATTTTTTCACTGACTACCGTAATTTCCTTTTCTACCTCACCGCCATTTTCCGTCCGGGAAATTAACAGTACCGATTTTTTTCCCTCGCTTCCCTTTATCATGGCAACGGTATCCGTCAGACTTTTATCCTTTATGTCAACACCATTTACCTTTTTCAGTTCATCCCCCACCTTCAGTCCTGCCTTGTCCGCCGGTTTTCCTTCCTGGATTTCCTCAATGATTTTTTCTCCGGTTTTCGTATTTTGGCGAATGGTAGCACCAATCCCACAATAGTCTCCGTTGACACTATTCATGGTTTCCTCATATTCCTCATCGGTAAAATATACAGAATATTTATCTCCCAATGCGGAGACCATACCTTTTGCCGCATATTCGGAAATTTTCTTATCCGAAACATCCTCCTTCCAATAATACCGGTCAATGTACTGCTCTACGACTCTGGCACGTTCCCATATATCCTCGGACAGGGAACTATTAGGAAAAAGATGAATTCCAAAATATTTCGCTATGATAATAAGGGCTGCCAAGAATAAAATTCCCGCTGCTACCCCCAGAAAAAATCCCTTGATGCGTTCTCGATTCATGTCTGCCTCCTATCTGCTGACATATGACAGAGGATTTACATAGGTTCCGTTTTTTGAGACTCCAAAATGCAAATGGGAGCCCGTGGAAATTCCGGTAGAGCCGACATAGGCAATTACCTGCCCTTTTTCCACGGTATCGCCTTCACTGACGTCTAACCTGGAACAGTGCATATAAACAGTATACAAACGGTTTCCATGGGAAATCATTACATAATTTCCGGCACTGGAACTATAGGTTGCCGTTACCACCGTACCGCTTTCCGCTGCTACAATCTGGGTTCCGGATGGAACCGCAATATCAATGCCCTTGTGGTAACTGCTTGCTCCTGCTGTCGGGCTGTTCCGCGGGCCAAAGCCGGAGGAAATTCTACCTGTTACCATGAGTGGCCAGCGCAGTGTACCATTCCCTCCGTCAGTAGCTTGGTTATCGGCATTATTCTGTCTATCAATCTCTGCCTGCTTTTCCTCCAGCAGCTTTTCTACTTCTTCTTCTGCCTTCTCGATCTGTTTGGCATACTGATCCGCCTGCTCTTTGGAAATTTCCAGCTTGTCGTTATATTTTTTTATCTCTTCTTTTTTATTTGCCTTCAGTTCAGACAGAGCATCTTTTTCTGCCTTTGCGTCTTCCCGCAGACCCTCAAGCTTTGTTAAATTGTCTTCAATCTCTTGCTTTTTGACCGTTATTTTTTGTTTCGTCTGGCGATATTCCTCAAATATATTTTTATCATAAGCACTGATTTTTTCTATATATTCCGTCCGGTTCAATAAATCCTGTATGCTGCTGGCACCGAAAAGAATTTCCAGATATTCTTCCCCGCCGTTTTCATACATATATTTTATGCGCCGTTTCATGGTGATATACTGCTTTTCTTCCTGTTCCTCTGCTCTGGCAAGATCTGTCTTTGCCGTCTGCAGCGCTTTTTCTGTATCTTTTATCTGGCTCTCAATATCCTCCAGTTCCTCTTCCACCTTCGCTACCTTTTTATCCAGTTTCTCTATATAGGCAAGAGTGTCCTCTTTACTCTTTTCAATTTCCTCCATGTCCTTTTCCAGCTGCTCTGCTTTTTTTGTATATTCCTTTTTTTCCTGCTGCGCTTTTTCTATCTCGGAATCATAATTGACAGCAATACTTTTGTCGCCTGTCACAAAAAGACAAAGTGCATACATAACAAAAACACAAAATACCATATACCATTTTCGCATCATCAGCCCTCCTTAAATATTCAGATTTCTTCGGACCGTAATAAAACTTCCTAAAAATCCGATTCCGACACCCACCATCAACGATACCGGCACCAGTATGGAAAATACCTCTCCGGTACGAAGAAAGGATAATGTTCCGGCAAAAAAAGAAAATTTCTCTGAGAGATAGGATACAATCCTGCCATAAGAGGCTACCAGGAGTAACAGGGGGAGGATAGAACCAATCAGACCAATCAGAATTCCCTCCACAATAAACGGTGCCCAGATAAAATAATCCGAGGCTCCCATCAGCCGCATAATAGCAATCTCCGGTTTACGTACAGTAATTCCCGTGGCAATCGTGGAATGAATCAAAAATACAGACACAAGCAGCAACACCAGAATCAAGGCAATGGACACTCCCCCCACCAGCTTATTGATGCTGGAGAGACTTCCTGCCACTTCATCCGAACGCTTGACTTCTCGCACTCCTTCCACGGTTTCTAAGTATTCTACAAGTGTATCCTGTTGCTCAATATTTTTTAAGTAAATCTCATAGGATGCCGAATCCTTCAAAGGATTATCATCCTGAAAGCTCTCAACTAAATCCGGGGAATCCTGAAAGTTATCCGCCTTAAATCTTTCCCAGGCTTCCTCTGCCGATATATATTCCACATGGTCAACCTCCGGCCGTCCCTGAATAACACTGCCGATACTCTGAATGGCATCCTCCGAGATTCCCTCCTGAAAAAACACAGAAATTCCCACAGAGCTTTCTGCGGTATGTATCAGATGCTGAAAATTACTAATGGCAAAATAAAAAATTCCAAATAAAAACAGACAGGCTGTTACTGTACCGATGGATGCCAGTGTAAACATCCGGTTCTTTTTCAGACTGACTATTCCCTGTTTTATGCTATAGGTAAATACACTAATCCCTCTCATACTGATACCCGCCTTTTTGCTCATCCCGAATCAGACTGCCATTTTCCAATGTGACAACCCGTTTCTGCATAACATCCACAATATCATTATTATGTGTCACCACAACGACAGTGGTACCTGTTTTATTGACTTCCTGCAAAAGCATCATGATTTCCCATGCCGTCTGGGGATCCAGATTTCCTGTTGGCTCATCGGCAAGCAAAATGGTCGGACGGTTTACCAGTGCACGGGCAATGGCCACACGCTGCTGCTCGCCCCCGGAAAGCTCATTGGGATAAGCATCTGCCTTTCCTACCAGTCCTACCATCTCTAACATAATCGGGACATTTCTGGCAATCTGGCGTTTCGTCATTCCGATAATCTGCTGGGCAAAGGCAATGTTTTCAAACACCGTTTTATTTTTCAGCAGGCGGAAATCCTGAAACACAACTCCGATTTTTCTCCGGTACATGGAAATCTGCTTACGCTTTAATCTGGTGACCTGTCTTCCCCCCACAAAAAGCCGCCCCGAACTTGGGTCCAATTCCTTTAACAATAACTTAATAAAAGTGGATTTACCAGACCCACTTTTACCAACGATAAAAACAAATTCGCCCTTTTCAATGCGAATTGACACATCTTCCAGAGCATCTACTCCTGTAGAATATTGCTTTGAAATGTGATCCATCGCTATAATTGGAATATGTTTTTTCATACTGTCCATCACTTCACACCTCTGACCGCCAAAATTTCTTAGTATCCATTTTTTAGTAATCAATAGTCTCCAGATAATTCATGTATTTTACTACCATCAGGGCAATCCGGAAGGTAATCGCATCCTCAAATACACGAAGGTCTAACCCGGTACTCTTCTGTAACTTATCAAGACGATATACCAACGTATTTCTATGTATATAAAGCTGGCGGGACGTCTCGGAAACATTCAGATTATTCTCAAAAAATTTGTTAATCGTTGTCAACGTTTCCTCATCAAACTGATCCGGTGTATTGTCCTCAAAAATTTCCTTGATAAACATTTTGCACAGGGGCATCGGAAGCTGATAAATCAACCGGCCAATCCCCAGATTACTGTATGCCATTACCTTTCTATCGCTGTAGAATATCTTGCCCACATCCAGTGCCATCTTGGCCTCTTTATAAGACCGGGATACTTCCTTTATATCCTTTATAATTGTACCATATGCTACATGAACCCTGGCCATCGCCTCTGTATTGAGCATATCCACAATAACCTGTGCTGTTTTTTCCAAATCATCATAGGTTTCGGTCTGGACCAGTTCCTTTACTAAAATAATATTTTTTTCATCTACCGCCGTGATAAAATCCTTATTTCCACCGGCAAACATACTGCGGACGGTTTCCAGCGCCCCATTATCTTTTTCCTTACTTGTTTCTATAATATAAACAACCCGTTTTGCATTCATCTCAATATGCAGCTTCTTCGCCCGGTTAAAAATATCTACCAGCAACAGATTATCCAGGAGAAGATTTTTGATGAAATTATCCTTATCGTATCTTTCCTTATATGCCACCAGTAAATTCTGTATCTGGAACACAGCAATTTTACCAATCGTATAAACCTCCTCGGAGTCCCCCTTGGCAATCACCACATATTCCAGCTGGCTCTCATCATACACTTTAAAAAACTGGTATCCCTGCAGAACCTGACTATCCGCCGGTGAATCTACAAAGGCACGGATGGATTCCCCATAATCTACAGAATCCGGCACTGTTTCTGCCAGAACATTTCCTTCCGTGTCAATTACCCTTAAATCAATTTTGGTAATCCCTTTTAAACCATCAATTGTGTTTTGCAAAATCTGATTTGATATCACCGCTGCACCTCCTGCTTTTATCCTTCTCCTAGCACAATGGCGCCATCGTGCTTTTTTACCCGATACACCTTTAGTGTAACATTTTTTTTAGGCAATGTCAAAAGGTGCGCATTATAAACGCGCACCTTTTTATCCCAATTTTTAATGTTCAGTTATCAAAAATATCTCTCAAACTTTAGAAATTCTAGTTTGTGATGGTCTCCTGAGTTTCCTTATCAAACAGGTGAATCTTAGAACCATCCAGGGCAATCTTAATGGTATCACCAGGACGTGCAGTAGTACGAGGATTTACACGAACGGTAATATCATAGGTCTCAACTGTGAAGTATAAGAATACTTCGGCACCTAACATCTCGTATACTTTAACGGTAGCTTCCAATGTAGTATCAGGAGAATTGTTGATGAACACTTCCTCATCTTTAATATCTTCCGGACGGATACCAAATACAATCGTCTTATCCTCATATCCACCGTCAATCAGTTTCTTCGCTTTGTTCTCTGGCAATTTAATCGTATTGGAACCAAACATAAGCAATACATCGGAACCGGATACAACTACTTTTGCCTCAATAAAGTTCATCTGAGGAGAACCAATAAATCCGGCAACAAACAGATTGTTTGGTTTCATATATAAATCCAGTGGAGAATCAACCTGCTGTACGATACCGTCCTTCATAACGACGATACGGGTACCCAGTGTCAACGCCTCGGTCTGGTCATGTGTTACATAGATAATCGTAGTTTCCAGTCTCTGATGAAGTTTGGAAATCTCGATACGCATCTGTACACGGAGCTTTGCATCCAGGTTGGAAAGCGGCTCATCCATAAGGAATACTTTA
>JAFLTA010000074.1 GCA_022510685.1 Lachnospiraceae bacterium
CAATTTGATTTACTTACTTTTTAGTTGTCTCCTTTCTTTTGTTCTACACATTTATTATTTCAGTTGGGGAACCTCAATCGAGGTTCCGTTTTTTTGTGCTTTTTTTGTGAAAGCTATGGAAATTTGGTTCAGAATATGCTATACTATTTTAGTTAGATTTTAATTTATATTAAGACATCGCGGCAAAAAATCGCAGGCAAACACACAACGAGCTGCAAAAGAATACTACACTCTAAAAGCTAATACCAAGTAAATCTGCCTTTAATCAATCATTGTGTGCGATGTCTTAAATTACAGAAAGGAAATTTTCTTATGCAGAATAAATTCAAGCGGCGTGAAATAGGAAAGGGGATATATTTCAGTAGTATCACTGACCCAAGATTCAAACTCAATCTTATTTCAGTACGCTTTTTGGCTCCTATTTCAGAGGAGACCGCTTCGGAAAATGCGGTGGTGGGAGGTATTCTCACTAAATCCTGCCGCAGGTATCCTACATTCGCCACTCTAAACAATAAGCTTTCTTCGTTGTATGCTGCTAAATTGAGCTGCCGTATGTCAAAGATCGGCGATGCTCAAAGCGTGGCGATATCCATTGCCTGCATCGACAATAAGTACGCTCTGGAAAATGAGAATGTCAACGACGAAGCGGCGGATATACTGGTAGATTGTCTGTTTGATCCACTACTGGAAAACGGAGCCTTTGCGGAAAAGATAACATCATTGGAATGTCAGGAGTTGATCGACGATATTGAAGCAGAGGTGAATGATAAGCAAACTTATGCAAGCCATAAGGCTGAAGAGATAATGTTTAAAGGGGAGTCTGCGGCAGTGAGATCGTTGGGAAGCGTAAAGCAGGCTAAACTGATCACGCCTAAAAGTGCATATAATGCATACCAAAGGCTGCTGACCCATTGTAGGATAGAGATAATCTGCGTGGGATGCAGCGATTTTGAGAGTTCACGAAAAAAGCTGACTGAAGAATTTGCGAAGCTGAACAGGGGTGAGATATTCCCCTGCGGTTCAGAATACAGCCCACTGAAGGATGCCGAGGCAATAGTGACGGAAAAAATGTCTGTCACCCAGAGCAAACTGGTACTTGGATTTAAGACGGATTGCAGTAATATTCCTGCATTGCAGGTAATGAGTGCGATATATGGAGGGACTACTACCTCCAAGCTGTTTTTAAATGTGCGTGAAAAAATGTCACTTTGCTACTACTGCTGGTCATCTGTAAGCAGGACTAAAGGCTCTCTTACCGTGGCAAGCGGGGTGGAGAATGAAAATCTTGAAACTGCAAAAAAGGAAATAATTGCACAGCTTGAGGCTATGAAGAAGGGAGATTTTACCGACGAGGACATTGAATATGCGAAAATGTACCGTCGAAATCACTTGAAAACCTTTAACGACGGTATTTCATCAATGGAAGCGTGGTATTTTACCGGTATTTACAATGACGATATCAAGACACCTGAAAAAGCTATTGAGGAAGATGACAAGGTAACACGAGAGGATATTATCAATGCCGCAAAGTCGGTGAACCTTGATACAGTATATATTCTTACTTCGGAAGACGAAGGAAAGGAGGATTGAGTATGGATTATCAGAGAGAGCTCGTTGAAAACACCAAGATCGGTGAGAAATATATCAGAATAAAACACCCAAGCGGCTGTACTATCTGCCTTTACCCTATGGAAAATTACAGCAGCGCATATGCTTTATTCGGAACAAATTACGGTTCGGTGGATACTACCTTCAAGACTGACGAGGATGATGATTTTATCGTTGTTCCCGAGGGCATTGCCCATTATCTGGAGCACAAGCTGTTTGAAAATGACGAATGTGACGCATTTGAGCTTTATGCTAAAACGGGCGCTAACGCCAATGCATTTACCAGCTTTGATAAAACGGCTTATCTGTTTTCCTGTTCCCAGAAATTTGAGGAAAATTTAGAGATACTGCTGGGATTTGTGCAGGAGCCTTATTTTACCGATGAAACAGTGCAGAAGGAACAGGGCATAATCGGACAGGAAATAAAGATGTATTTGGACGATCCAGGCTGGAGGGTGTTCTTCAACGGGCTGCAGGCAGTATATCATAATAATCCCGTAAGGATAGATATTGCGGGAACAGTAGAAAGTATTGCGAAAATAAACAAAGAGCTGCTTTACCGCTGCTACAATACATTCTACAATCTCAACAATATGGTGCTGTCGATTGCCGGTAACTTTGATGTTGATAAAACTCTCGAAATATGTGACAGACTGCTGAAAAGCACTCCTGACCATAAGCTGGAAAAGATCATTCCGGATGAGCCTTATGAGGTTAAAGAAAAGTCGGTAACGACGAAGCTTTCCTGCTCTCAGCCGATATTTAATATAATGTACAAATTCCCAAAAATGACAACAAAAGAGGCGGCATGGGCTTATATCGTATATAACAATCTGCTGGAGACCTGCTTGGGAAGGACTTCAAGGTTCTACACTGAACTGTATGAGCAGGGGCTGATAAATGAGACATTTAATGTGGGCGTGTTTAACGGAAGAGGATTTTTTGTCGGTGTTATTGACGGAGAGTCCAAGGAGCCTCAGATAGTTATGGACAGAGTGAACAGTGAGCTGAAAAGGCTGAAGACTGCTAAACCGGACAGAGAGGAATTTGAAAATATCAAGAAGCGCACTTATGGCGAGCTTTTGGCGTCCTTCAACAGTGTGGAAAATGTTGCCACTTCCCTGCTGTCGGCAGAGATGTCCGGACTTTCTATCTTTGAATATATTACCATTTCAGCTAAAGTGACCTATGAGGATATTGTCAAGGCATTGGAGGATATGGATATAGACAACTCCTGCATTTCAGTTGTAGAGCCGATATAAGAAAGGAAAAAATTTATGCAGCTTCTCAAGGAATCTATCGAATTTCCAAATCTGTTTTCCGGTGATATAGAGATAAGCCGTGTGGCGTTTACTTTGTTTGGGATAGATATATACTGGTACGGTATCCTTATAGCAATAGGAGTGGTGCTGGCATTCTCCTATGCAATGAAAATGTCAAAGGAATTCGGTCTTATTGCGGACAATGTTTTTGATACGGCTTTTATTGCAGTGATTTTGGGGTTTATAGGCGCAAGAGCGTATTATTGCATCTTCTATAATATTATGCACCCTGAATCAGAAAACAAGTATAATATAATCACCATGTTCACCAAGATACATGACGGCGGTTTGGCTATCTACGGAGGGGTAATCGCAGGTGTAGTTACGGCACTAATCATTTGCAGAATAAAAAAGTCTCCGCTGCTGCCGTTGTTGGATATTGCAGCTCCTGCGTTTCTCATCGGACAGGCAATAGGAAGGTGGGGAAACTTTATCAATCAGGAGTGCTATGGTGCACCTACGGCAGGTAAACTGCCCTGGGGTATGACGGGGACTACAATTGTGCTGGATCCTGTGGTCATCGAGGCACAACGCAGCAATACGGAACCTGTGCTGGTTCATCCGTGCTTTCTTTATGAGAGCTTGTGGTGTGTTGCAGGGCTTTTGCTGATACATTTTGCGGGAAGACGGACAAGGAAATTTGACGGTGAGGTGTTTTTGTACTATGTTTTGTGGTACGGAGCAGGAAGAGCATGGATAGAGAGCCTGCGCACAGACAGCCTTTATGCGGGATCGCTTAAGGTGTCACAGGTCATTGCTATTTCATCTGCCATACTGGCACTGATAATGATAGTATATTTTAGGATATCTGCCGCAAAAAACGAAAAGCTCCTATATGCAGATACAGAGCTTAGTAAAGAAAAATTGGAAGAATTTGAAAAGAAACGTGTTCTGGAAAAGGAAAATGCAGCAGCTAAAAAAGCAATGAAGGAAGCTGAAAAGATACAAAATGCGGCTAAAGCTCCAAGTATTTTGGGAGAAGAAAGCGAGCAGGACGATAATAATGACAGCGAAAACGACTGATAGGAAGGAAAGGACAAATATATGCAGCTTATTGACGGAAAAACAGTTTCTCAAGCAGTCAAAGAACGTGTGAGAGATGAGATAGCCCATGATGGGCTGAAGATCGGGCTTGCAGTAGTCATTGTGGGAAATGATCAGGCAAGCAGGGTATATGTGAACAACAAGAAGAAAGCCTGCGAGTTCTGCGGGATAACCTCTTACGAGTATGCACTGCCTGAAGAGACTACCGAGGAGCAGCTGTTGGAGCTTGTGGACACGCTGAACAATGACGGTAAGGTGAATGGGATACTGGTGCAGCTTCCGCTGCCTGAACATATCAATGAGAAGAAGATAATCGAGCATATCAGTCCCATGAAGGATGTGGACGCTTTCCATGCGGTGAATGTGGGACGGATAATGATAGGCGATTATGCGTTTTTGCCATGCACTCCTGCGGGTGTGATGGAGCTTATCCATTCTACAGGTACAGAAATTGCAGGTAAAGAGTGTGTGGTTATCGGGCGTTCCAACATTGTGGGTAAACCTATGGCTATGTTGCTTTTGCATGAAAATGGTACTGTTACCGTCTGCCACAGCAGAACGAAGAATCTGGCTGAAGTTTGCCGCAGGGCGGATATTCTGGTATCTGCAGTGGGGCGTGCAGGGTTTGTTACCGCGGATATGGTTAAAGAGGGTGCTGTGGTGATTGACGTTGGAATGAACAGAAATGCCGAAGGCAAGCTGTGCGGTGATGTGGATTTTGATGGGGTTGCGCCTAAATGCAGCTTTATCACACCTGTGCCCGGCGGAGTGGGACCTATGACTATCGCTATGCTGATGGAAAACACTCTCAGAGCTAAAAAGCTCCAAAGCTGATGAAGCAGGAACATTCGCCCCTTGTTACAGGGATAATTCTTTGTCTTGCCGGGATATATCTTGCGGTTTATTTTTCGCTGAACAGTATGTGGAACGTCGGTACGGTCATAGCTATGATTTTGATAGCGGGACTGGCGGCGTTTCAGTTTGTTATTTATTTTAAATTTTTTAGGGTAGATACGAAGAAGAGCAAGGGAAAAAGGCGGAGGTAGTACATAGTGGAGCTTTGGGATATTTATGATGTGGACAGGAAGCTGACAGGCAAAACCATGGTCAGGGGTGAGACCTTTGATGATGAGGCTTATCATCTTGTTGTACACGTTTGCGTTTTTAACAGCGATGGGAAAATGCTGATCCAGCAGAGACAGCCTTTTAAGCACGGATGGTCGGGAATGTGGGATGTTACCTGCGGCGGAAGTGCAGTAAAGGGCGAGTCCAGTCGTGATGCGGCACATCGTGAATTGCTGGAGGAAGTGGGGATCGATATCGATTTCAGCAGTGACAGACCACATTTGACCGTTAATTTCGAGCATGGATTTGATGATATTTATTTGGTGGAAAAGGACATTGATGAAAGAACGCTTGAATTGCAGTATGAGGAAGTTAATGCGGTTAAATGGGCAAGTTGTGAGGAAATACTTTCGATGATAGACAGCGGGGAGTTTATTCCCTATTACAAAAGCCTTATTCAGCTGATGTTTGATAAAAGAAAGCATCCGAATGGCTGTATCAGGGAGAAAGATGATGGAGACAACCGTTAAAAGATTTGAGGAATTGACTTTGGATGAGCTTTACGAGATACTGAAGCTGAGGGCTGAGGTGTTTGTGGTGGAGCAGAATTGCGTTTATCAGGATATAGATGATAAAGACAAAGGAGCTTGGCATGTGTTTTTGAGGGACGATGACGGAATTGAGGCTTATCTAAGAGTTCTGGACAAAGGGGTGAGCTTTGCGGAAGCGTCTATTGGGAGAGTTGTTACGAAAAAGAGGGAGCATGGATTTGGGAAGATGGTTATGGAGGAAGGTATTAGGGTAGCTGTGGAAAAGCTTGGGGCAGATAGGATAAAGATCGCGGCACAGTGTTATGCAAAAGGGTTTTATGAAAAGGTTGGGTTTGTTACCGTGTCGGAGGAATTTATGTATGACGGCATTCCTCATGTTTATATGATTTGGGAGAAGAAGTGATCTTTGTACATAAAAATACCGCCGAGATTTGAATTCGGCGGTATTTGTGTGTTATTTGGCTACGATCATCCAGCAGCCTTCTGCACCAATACCATCGGCAGGTGGGGTGAGGGTGTTTTGCTTTATAAGCTCCTCTACCAGCGCATCTATCATAGGTGATGCTGCCAAAGAGTTTGCAAATCTCCATTCTCCAAGCAGATGCTCGGGAACGGCTGCTTTAATTAAATCGGCAAGCTGTTCGGCTATTTTATCTGCTATTTCTTCATAATAGCCTTTTGATAAGCCGCGGCTGATGTCAAAAAGTCTGTCCTTGTCCTTCATATCGCTTACAAGAATCTTTGTGTAGAGAGTGTTGCCTTCACGGTACAGATAGCCGCACTCTATGGCTTTTGCTGCGTGTTCTTTTTCAGCTTCGGTGAGAGAGTCTGCGTCAAGACCGTTAATGGAGCGTAATGCGAGCTGAAGCTGAGGGTCAAGTGCGGCGTTATGATCGCAATGAAAATGTATTTTTATCCGTGAGATGTAAATGTTTGAGAATAGTATTTCCGAGTATCCGCACAGGTTATTTGCTTGGCTAGTGTCCCAGCCACCTCCGTAATATTTTCCGTTGTCTACATAACCAAAAATGTTAAATTGACGGTGGGTCTCCTCTGTACCTGCAAAGTATTTTTCAGACAGTATTCTGTTCACATTTCTTTCAAAGGTATCACCTATCGCCTTCACCTGCTGCCAAAGGATAAGGTTCAGGTCGGTCTTTTTGTTTAAGTAGGGGAAAGCAAGATATTCGTCCTTGTGCTGTTCGATGTAATCGGAGATTATCTGGGAAACGACGGGCAGATGCTCGGTGTAAAGCGCATTTGCTTTTTCCATTGTTTCTTTGTCCAGCAGGATAAAGTTTATTGCGTATCTGCCGTTTTCAAGGCGGCGGAGCAGACCGTATTCGTCGTTTTCGCCCTTGGTGAGGATTTCAAGCTCCTCCTCAACATATGCGGCGGGGACATTCAGTTCTACGGATATTTCTGCGGCGGTTTTAGGCTTTTTGCGGCAGAGCCAGATTATGTGCTTGGAGAATTGTCTTGTGCACACGCTTCGGGGGTCGCCCCACGAAGGATTGCCGGTACCCCAGATTACATAGTCGATTTTATCGAGGGCTACGGGTTTATGTGTCATTGTCATTTCTTCTACCTCTTTTCGTATTTTTTGTCTTGCCGAAAACAGTCTTTGA
>JAFLTA010000075.1 GCA_022510685.1 Lachnospiraceae bacterium
AGGAGATATCCTCCATGAATCCCCCGGATACTTTTCACCAAAGAAGCCTTATTCAGCACTGCAACAATCTGCTCTAAATACTTATCCGATATATTCTGTCTTCTGGCAATATCTTTTAGCCGGATAGGTTCCCCGTTGTTATAGGTAGCCAGATCCAGCATTAGTTTTATGGCGTTTTTTCCTCTCGTTGATATTTTCATACTTGACCTCATTTCTGCACTGATGCAATGAATAAGTTGACCCATCGTATTGTTTATCGGATACCCCGTAGAGATTCATGCTTATCCATACGGCTGAAATACTGTGAGATTTTGTTTAGCGCTTCCTCCACGGTACAGTCCACATCAAAAAAAGAAATCGCTTTCCTCTCCAACTGTTTCTGAATGGGAAATCCAATCTTTTTACAGACAACGCATCTACAGTCGGAAATCAATTCCACCTTAGCGGATACTGCCTGAGAACCGCCACAGCCACCTCCGGAACCGCAGTTTCCTCCGTCTTCCGAACCACCACAACCGTCTCCGCAGTTTTCCGCAGAATTATTACATTTTGGGGAAGATGTTTCACCCACATCTTCCGTTTCCTGCCGAAATAGCCGCTTTTCCAACACAGCAATTCTTTTGTCCGGTTTTACGGACTCCATTTCCCCTTTGAAATCTCCTTTATCGCTGTCTACTCCCATTCCCACTTCATAAATGATAAACTCCTGCGCAGAGCCAAAAGTTTCATCAATCACCTTTCCATCAGAAGATGCAATCGCTATTTTGTAAGACATAAATCATGCCTCCCGTTAATTAAATCTCTGAACGGCTACCGTATAGATATCCTCAATCAGACGAATTCCGCCTGTGTAGCCTACATAAAAATCATCAAAAACCACTTTGTCCTGTACAGGCCATGAAATATTCAGATAGTTACCATTCATACTTTCTGAAAGCTCTTTTTCATAGTAGCTGCCCAGAATCAGCGGATAACCATGATAATCATGTTCCTTAATCTGTTCATGTATCTTGTAGCTATCTGTCTCAAAAACCACCTCTGCCTGTATATCGTAATTTAACTTCTTAAATTCCTCAGAGATAGCGTCCCGATACTGCTTTGGCGTATCATCCACAATAAACTGTTTTGCCGGTACAAGTCCTAAATCGTTTGCCAAAAATTTAGTTATTCCAAGAGCATACTGAGCATCAGCCACTACTGTAAACTGCTTGTTGATAACACGGTTCTCCAGGAAAAGGTCTGCATATCTCTCAATCAGATAGTAGTAATAATTCTCATGTTCATTAATGACATCTTCTACTTTCTCGTCGGGAACTCCTGCAAATTTTCCAACTTCACGTAAGAATTTACTGGTCTCAAATGCACCAATCGGAAGCGTCGGATAATGCAGATAGGGAATTCCCAATTTTTTCTCCATCTTCTTCATATTGCCGACAGACACCCATGGAGAAACTAACAGATTAAACTCAGCCTTTGGAATCTTATTGATATTCTCAATTCCCCTGTTATAACCAAATATGGTATTTGGCTTCAATCCGATTTCTGCAAGCAGCTTCTCTAACTCCTGTATATTACCCAGCCAGAATAGATCCTGATACGGCACATCCGCCCATATATTTACCAAGCCCTTTTCTTTCTCATCGGACTTCTCCAGATACTGCGTGATGATGGCATCAATCACCTGTTCATGTCCGATGTAGTTATTGCCCTTAAATCCGGCAGTAGTAGCATAGATGACCGGCTTCTCTGCATCTTCAAAGCGGCTGACCACTTCTCCCGTATCGTCGCCGACAATCTCAGGGATACATCCGGTCAGTACCACATATAAATCTGCATCAATTACCTTTAAAGCATTCTCAATGGTCGACTCTAATTTTTTTACACCACCGAACACCACATCTCTCTCATTGATACTGGTACACGGAAAAATATTCGGTGAAAAATATCCGGAACTTCCCGTACTGTCGGAAAGTTTCTGTGCACATCCCGGACCGGAGTGAAGTACCGGAATCGCTCTGGTAATTGCCTGTACCGTCTGCATTGCTCCAAGAGCACATTTATATCTTTGCTTATCCAATAATTTAGCCATGATTCTTTAAGCCCCCTTCTCGGTGACATTACCTCCTTCCAAAAATGTACCCACATTCTGATCGTACCACCAGTCTGTATATGGCAGTTTTACTCTCTTCGCCAGATTCTGCTCAAAACTTCTGTTGCGAATCGTATCTAAGATTGTACGTGCAAATTCTAACGTATGCTTATACCCGAAAATCATATACTCATCCGCTACATAGACGGCAGGTGTTCCGTTCTTGATTGCCCATACCGTGGAGCCGGGATGTCTGGAAAGATACAAATCCGGCTGATATTTATGTAAAATATTCATCACTTCAAAATTTTGCTGGTCAGCAACGCTTGCCTCAAAATCAATATTATTATCCAGAAGATATTTCATGGACGGCGGCACATCGCCGTTTTCATACTTTTTGTCATAGTGCCATGCCAACGCCCATACGACCTCAATACCAAGTTCATTCAGAACTCTGGATACCTCAAAGGTATATCCCGGTCCCATACCAATTACTGCACGCAGACCTTTCAGTTCCTTCTTGACTTCCTCAATCTGAGGCATATAAATAGCACGCTGCTCCTCAATGTATTTTTCTATCTTATCACTTCTACCCGTCACCCTACCGATTTCACGGAGCCATGTCTCAAATCCCACAATACCGCACTGATTAATGCTTCTCACATAAGGTACTCCGTAAGTTTCTTCTAATGCATTTCCCAGGTAATTACCTAATGTACCACAGATACATGTGGTGGCAAGGGATTCGGAAATATGGGATAATTCCTCAACCGTGGAATTACAGTAGAGGAAAATCGGCTCAAGATCGAAATTTTTAAACATTTCAATAATCTCCGGTCTGGCGCTCTCATAGAAGTTCTTGAAATTAATGGTATTTCTCTTCTGTTTGGGAGGCTGCACGATGCTGCTTAATACAGCATGATCCGCAATATCAAATCCGGTAGCCCATATTCTGGACTTAAAGCCTTCACAATGTACAGCTACAACCGGCACATCAATTTCATCTTTCACATCATCAACCACACTGTCAATATCCTCACCAATGATTCCAGTGGCACAGGAACTCGTCACAAAAATTGCTTTCGGAGAATATCTCTTATTTACCTCCAGGATAATCCTCTGGAGAGCTTCCGTAGAACCGAAAATCGTATCGTTTTCGTTCATATCCGTTCCCACATATACTGTATCGTTCGTCACGCCACGTTTCTTTGCCATTACCTTATCCAGATAATATGCTGACGCACTTGCAACAGAACATCCGGAAGGACCATGATGAATAATCGCCACATCACGAATCGCAGATAACTGCCCCATTGCACAAGTAGACAAACAGGTACTGGACTGCGAGAAACAGCGGGAACATCCCTTAAGAGTTCCACATTCACTCTGATTTGCCAGATCACTTAATGATCCAATGTAGCCGGTAATCGAACCGATACGGTTTTCTCTCGTAGCCACATTGGAGCTTTCCAAATTGATTGCCATAATATCCTCCATTCCGCCACTTTTATCCGGTGGCATAAATAGTAATGAAAAGTATGTCTTTTCATATCAATCTAATTATAAAATCACCCCTGATAATCCAGATTAAATAAATTTGTGGTCAGATATCGAAGCCCCGTGTCAGGCAGTACTGCCACAATAGTCTTTCCCGCGTTTTCCGGTCTCCTAGCCAGTTCTGTAGCCGCATGGATAGCGGCACCGGATGACGTACCGATTAAAATGCCATCGGTTCTTGCAACTTCACGCGCTGCTCTATAAGCTTCTATAGTCTCCACTTCAAACTTTTCATCATAGATATCCAGATTCATTGTTTCCGGTACTCTCTCCCTGGGAACACCCTCAAAAGGATGTACTCCTGTGATTTCTTCCGGTTCCGGATTGTCATCACTGGGCAGGGAATTTGGCCCTGGTTGGATTGCCACGATCTTCACATCGGGATTCTTGGATTTTAAGAATTTACCACAGCCGGATACGGTTCCTCCCGTTCCTACATTAGCTACCAGAATATCCACCTCACCATTGGTATCCTCCCAGATTTCCGGGCCGGTGGTAGTCGCATGTATCTCAGGATTTGCAGGATTGGATATCTGATCCACAAAGAAGATACCCTCCTCTTTGGAGAGAACCTCTTCCCGCAATGCCTTGATTGCCGCCACAAAATCACCTCCGGTGGCATCCAAAACCCGGGCAATCGCCGGTTCTTCAGACAGTTTTATCGTCTCACCGCCAAAAGCCTTGATTACTTGATAACGCTCTTTACTCACTTGATCCTGAATA
Source organism: Lachnospiraceae bacterium (assembly GCA_022510685.1). Classification (GTDB taxonomy): domain Bacteria; phylum Bacillota; class Clostridia; order Lachnospirales; family Lachnospiraceae; genus Butyribacter. The sequence continues at coordinate 4,370 of JAFLTA010000075.1, forward strand.
TACACCCGAAACTTATAGCCTTTTGTAGCCGCTATCGCTGCCAGACCGATTCCCGTATTTCCACTGGTGGTCTCCACGATGGTATAGCCCGGTTTCAACAATCCCTTTTTTTCTGCATCTTCCACCATTGCCAAGGCAATTCTGTCTTTCACACTTTGGTTTGGATTATAATATTCCAACTTCACCAGAATTTTTGCCTGTAAATTATGTTCCCTCTCATAATTTGTTATTTCCAACAGCGGTGTCCGGCCAACAAGATCTACAATTGATTTATATACTTTACCCATTGTTCCTCCTAATTCTAAATGCGATAGTCGTCCACAGAATCCATCAATCCAAACTCTAACAAAATTTCTTCCAGTCTTTCCTGCGTCATTGGTGTCGGAATATCAAATTTTGTGTTATTGATCACCGCCTCTGCAAGATTGCGATATTCCTGCGCCTGATTGGAATCCGGCTTATATTCGATTACTGTCTTTTTATTAATCTCCGCTCTCTGCACAATGTTGTCACGGGGTACAAAATACAGAAGCTGTGTACCCAGCTCTTTTGCAAATGCACGAAGCAGATCCAATTCTCTATCTACATTTCTGCTGTTACAGATGATACCACCGAGTCTCACTCCACCGGTCTTTGCATAGCGCTTAATTCCTTTTGCAATGTTGTTGGCAGCATAGAGCGCCATCATCTCTCCACTGGCTACAATATAAATCTCTTTTGCCTTTCCTTCCCGGATTGGCATTGCAAAGCCACCACAAACTACGTCACCTAAGACATCGTAAAATACATAATCCAAATCCTCTGTGTAAGCACCTAAATTTTCCAACATATTGATAGATGTAATGATACCGCGACCTGCACAGCCGACACCCGGTTCCGGACCACCGGACTCCACACATCTGGTTCCGCCATACCCCTCTCTCATGATACGATCCAGTTCGATGTCTTCACCTTCGTCACGAATGGTATCCAGAACGGTCTTTTGTGCAAGACCTCCGAGAAGAAGTCTGGTAGAATCTGCTTTGGGATCACATCCGACTACCATTACCTTTTTTCCATGCTCCACTAATCCTGCCGTCAGGTTCTGTGTCGTCGTAGATTTTCCGATGCCTCCCTTGCCATAAATTGCAATCTGTCTTATCTCTGCCATTGTTATTCATTCCTTTCCATTTTTATAAATTAAAATAAATTTTGTATCTGATCGTAAGTAATTACTTTACGGATTGCCTCATCTATCATATCCGGCAATTCCATGGGTATGATTCCGGACTGCTCCATAACTGTGGCAGCACCTGCTCCAATCCTGCTCACCAACACATATTTGCAATCCTTTAATTTATCAATATTATCACGGAGTTGTCTGTCATCATGGTTTCCACCATTGCATACCGGTGTCACCGTTCTGGATTCCAGTAATCTGCAGCTTCCGGATTCATCCAATTCATATATGTGAAAAGTGTCTGCCCTTCCAAAATGCTGATTCACTACGATACCATCACTGGAAGCAACCGCCACTTTATATACTCCGTCAGCCATGGGAAAACGTTTCCTTCACTTGTATTCTCCGTTGATATATTTGATCTCCAAACTCCGATTTTCCCGGAACACCAACTGCATCTGCCCGACAATGCTGACAATGCCTGAATACATCGATATATTCGGATGCCTTCGTTCGTGCCTCATCAATCTGGGCACAGACGGGAGCTCTCTGGTCAGCCAACTCATACTGGGGTATGAGGGGTATGATGTTATATATGCTTGCCCCGGCTGCCTTCACCGTCTTTGCAATTTCCTCAATGTGTTCCCCATTAATGTCCGGAACCAGTACTGTATTTATTTTCACTGTAATTCCGGCGGCAGCAACCTTTCGTATTCCCTGCAGTTGGTTCTCGATAAGAATCTTCGCCCCTTCCACCCCTTCGTACTTTTTGCCATGGTAAATAATATACTTATTCAGCTTAGCTTCAATCTCCGGGTCTACCGCATTCACAGTCACTGTCAGGGAATCAATTCCCACATCAATCACTTCATCTGCTTTCTCATACAAAAGTAATCCATTGGTGCTCATACACTTTATCAGATTAGGAAACTTTTCTTTTACTTTCCGGAAAGTCTCCAGTGCATAGTCTGATGCCAGAGTATCTCCCGGTCCAGCAATTCCGGCAACGGTAATTTCCGGACAAATCCGGAGAGCTTTTTCCAATACTTCCAGACTTTCATCAGGGGTAATCACTTTTGATGTCACTCCCGGTCTGTCTTCCACGTCGTTTATCACCCTGTCACAAAATCGACAGGCGATATTACATCCCGGACTCACCGGCAGATGAATCCGTCCCACATTATTTTTGTGACCGCCAAAGCAGGGATGGGAGTTTTGCAAATCCTTGTACGTATTACCCATGTTACACCTTCTTTCAACGTAAATTACACAGTCAGCAGACGACAAATCAGCCATCTGCCACTGTCAGGATAACCGTGCCAATTGAAATCATGTTGAATCCTATGACGTTATCCTAAATGATGCTGGGTGGATTCGAACCACCAACTTCGGTTTTGCAAACCTATGCCATTCCAACGGCCACAGCATC
>JAFLTA010000076.1 GCA_022510685.1 Lachnospiraceae bacterium
CTATTTGAACCCTGCCTCAATCCGAAACAGGGTTCAGATAGGAGCCGTTATGCTACGATACAGAAATTTGAAAGGAACATACCACATGAGTAATGCAGTCCGGATTACAGACCGTCGCAGGTCACTTATTTTATTAAACATTCTAATCACATGCATCGCCTCCTCTTTTTTGGCGACGGCATTATCCACGGCGCTGCCGCCCATTATTGCCAATTACAACATAGACATTGCAACAGGGCAGTGGCTTACCAGTGCATATTCCCTTGCTATGGGTATCATGATGCCATTGACAGCATTCTTAATTACCCGGTTTCCTACGAAAAATTTATATCTGGTAGCAATTGCCTTGTTTTTAATAGGACTGGCAGTCTGTATCTTTGCGCCTAATTTTACGGTTATGATGGTGGGGCGGATTTTACAGGCATGCAGCAATGGCATTACCACATCCATGGCGCAGGTGGTGTTACTCAGCATTTATCCTCCCGAGAAGCAGGGAGCTGTTATGGGATGGTATGGGCTCTCTGTGGGGGCTGCTCCGGTTATTGCGCCGACATTAGCCGGCATTCTTGTAGACTCGTTAGGATGGAAGACGATTTTTATCATTCCGTTTTTTATTTTACTTTTGTCATTAATTTGTGCTTTTGTGGCATTTGACAATGTTCTGGAGACCCGGAAACAAAGCTTCGACATTATCTCCTTTATTTTAAGCGGGCTTGGATTCGGAGGTATAACCTTGGGTGTAGGTAATATCAGCAGTTCCGGCATCACAAACCCCATTACATTTATTCCTTTGGTCATTGGTATTGTAACGATTATTATTTTTGTCTGGAGGCAACTTTCTTTGGAGCAGCCTTTTTTGGAATTGCGGATTTTCCGTTACAAAAAATTTGCCGTCAGCGTCATTGGCAGCATGATTCTATATTTTATCATGATGGGTGGTTCCCTGCTTATGCCGGTCTATGTTCAGTCCGTTCTTGGTCGTTCTGCAACGATTTCCGGGCTTGTGACGCTGCCCGGTTCTCTGGTGATGGCTTTTGTCAGCCCCGTTGCCGGAAAGCTTTATAACAAAATGGGCATGAAGAAATTAGCGGTCATTGGTTCTATTGGATTGCTTCTGGGAAGCATTGGTATGTCTTTAGTAGGATTAGACACACCTTTAATCGTGCCTGCCTTACTCAATGCTCTTCGCTGTATTGCTATCGGTTGTCTGATGATGCCCTTTGTGACATGGGGAATCGGTAGTCTGGAAAACAAACATACAGCCCATGGCTCAGCACTGCTCACATCCCTGCGGACGATATCGGGAGCAGTTGGCTCTGCTGTGTTTGTAGGTATAATGAATGCGGTGGCGGTAAGCAGTGCCGCACAATATGGGGAAAAGGCGGGCATTCACGGAATGAATATTGCCTTTGTAGTGATGTCCGTGGTTTCGGTAATTATGGTAATGTTTGCTGTTATAGGAATTTCGTCAAAAGAAAGGTGATGTACGGTTTTTGGGACACAAAAATATTTTCTATTTCTTGCCCTGTATCTCTTGAAACCGCATGGAAAATCATGTAAAATAAAAGTTCAGAGAGTAAATGTTTTGGCGCATGGGATATTTGCGCAGAAATGAGGGCAGGATGGCAGATATAAAAGAAAAAATCTTAAATAAATTCAAAGAGGTTTTCGGTGAGGGAGAAGCGCAGGCGTTTTTTGCACCGGGACGCGTGAATTTGATTGGCGAACACACAGATTACAATGGGGGGCACGTTTTTCCCTGTGCCCTGACCATCGGGACCTACGCTGTGGCGAGAAAACGTGACGACAGAAAGCTGCGCTTTTTCTCCATGAATTTTGAGCATCTGGGGATTATTGAATCCGGCTTGGACGATTTGAAACCCCGGCGTGATGCAGGATGGACCAATTATCCAAAGGGGATTTTTTGGGCATTAGGGGAAAAGGGATATGAGGTTAATCAGGGAATTGATTTGCTCTTGTTTGGCAACATTCCCAATGGCTCCGGTCTTTCTTCCTCTGCTTCTGTGGAGGTAGTAACCGGATATATTTTAAGTGAGTTATTTGGTTTGGGAATTTCCAACCAGGATTTAGCATTGATTGGACAATATTCAGAGAATAATTTTAATGGGGTAAACTGTGGCATCATGGACCAGTTCGCCATTGCTATGGGGCAGAAAGGACAGGCGATTTTTCTGGACACGGCAGATTTATCCTATGAGTATGCTCCGGTGCAGTTAGAGGGTGCCAAGATTGTCATTGCCTGCAGCAATAAAAAACGCGGTTTGGGTGATTCCAAATATAATGAGCGGAGAGAAGAATGTGAGACAGCCTTGGGAGAAATCCAACAGGGTATGGATATCAATACTCTGGGTGATTTAAATGAGGAACAGTTTGAGCAGGTTAAGATGGCGGTTAAGGATGAGGATCGTCGCAAGAGAGCGAAACATGCCGTGTACGAAAATCAACGTACGATAAAAGCGGTAAAGGCATTGAAGGAAAATGATATTACGTCCTTTGGAAAACTGATGAATGAGTCCCATGTATCCTTGAGGGATGACTATGAAGTGACCGGAAAGGAACTGGATACTTTGGTTGAGGAAGCATGGAAGGTCGACGGAGTCATTGGCTCACGTATGACGGGAGCAGGTTTCGGCGGTTGTACGGTAAGCATAGTCAAGGATGAAGCGGTGGACACTTTTATTGATAAAGTAGGTACTGCGTATAAATCCAAAATAGGGTATGCCGCTGATTTTTATGTAGTAGAAATCGGCTCCGGACCATGCCATTTATAAGAATAAAACCATATATTCAGAGGACATTCTATATAATTGGAAGTAACTACGGAAAACATACAAAAATCAGAAGGAATTTTTGGGAAGGAGGGAAAGACGATGAGCGATGTTTCTACAGAAAAGAAAACAGTTGAATTGGAAATGGGTTTGCAGGAATTGAAACGGTTGCTGAATATGTCAGAATGCTCAATGATTGTGCTGCAACCCACTGCGCAGATGGAAGTACTATTTGCCAATGAGCGTTTTTTTTCCGATATTCAGTACAGCAAAGAGGAATTTAGTGAGCAGTGCGGGAATAGTATCATGTCGCTGATACCGGAGGATGACAAGCAGAAAATTAAAAATCTTATTGCAAGGCAGACAGCAATGGGTGGTCAGTTGCGGTTAGAGCATCGCATTATGACTAAAAGAGGAAATACGCTGTGGGTATCTACTCATGCAAATATGGTCAATGTAGAAGGACAAGTTTACTATTATGCATCCAGTATGGATATTACTCAGACGAAACGTAGTTTGGTGGATGCCTATCAGGCAAAAAGAGATATGGAATTGATTGCCAACAGTATCCCCGGCGGCGTAATTAAACTGCGTATGACAGACTATAGGCTACTGTATGCTAACGATGGATTTTATCGCCTGTCAGGATACACCAAGGAGGAGTATCAGGTCGAGTTTGATGGATGTGCCGACCAGGTGATTCATCCTGCTGACCGGGAAATGGTACAGAAGCATGCGTCGGCAGCAGTGGAAAACCACGGCTTAATAGGATTTGAATATCGTATCATTTCAAAGTCGGGAGAAGAACGCTGGTCTTATGTCAATGGCTGTCGTATAGATGATGATGAAGGGCAGCCGGTATATCTCTGTGTCATTATGGATATTACCAAGCGCAAAAAATTAGAGAGACAATTTGAGGAAGTTGCCAAGCGTACGGAATTGCTTGCACAGTTCATGCGGGAGACCACCTGGACATACGATATAAAAACCGGGAAATTATACCGCAGTGGTAATTTGGGCGATACCTATTCCAACGACAGTGTTTTGGAGGATTTATTCCATAAAGAACAATTGATAGAAATTATGCATCCGGACGATATAGAACGCTTTAGGGAGGAGCTTCGTCGTCGGGAAGAAAAACTGGGAAATGATAAATCAATCTATCGGATTAAGGATAAGACCGGACAGTATCGTCGTATGGAAGTGGGAACCATATCTATCAGTACCAGTGGAGAAGAAAAGCCGGACAGAATATTCGGCATTACCCGTCTGTTGGATGGGACAGCCTTGGGACAGCCGGAATCAGAGTTAGAGGCGGCGGACAACACGGTACAATTGCAAAACAAGCTGGTTCGCATGGCGAAGAGCAGTCAGGCGAAAGTGGAAGATACTCTGACAGGATTGGTCCCCTATGCGGATTTCCTGACAAAAGCGGGAGCAATGTTGTCGGAGCGCACAGAAAAAGACAATTATGCACTTTTGTGTGCGGATATTGATGAGTTCAGTAAATATACGCATCATTACGGATTTTCCATCAGTAATGAAATCCTCAAACAGTTCTCCAAGGTGATACAGCGTTATGTCCTTAAGGGTGGTGTTTGTTCCCGAGTGGATGGAGATTATTTTGTGGCAATATTTTCTTATGAAGACCATAAATCACTGTTAAAAATATTGTCGGAAATGATGCGCTATCAGGATGAACTGAAAAAAGATCAGTCACAGATTACCTTTGACACGACCAATGGACTGTATCTTGTAGAGCCTGAGGACACTGAAATCGGGGATATGCTGGAAAAAGCGGATTTGGCAAGGCGCAGTATCAAAGGAATTAAAGGTAATCATTACGCGATTTATACCGATGATTTACAGCAGCAGCGATTTAAGGAAGACCAGATTATTCACGAAATATTTGAGGCAATGGAGAAGCAGACGATAGATATCTGTTATCTTCCGCGGATTCGCGATAATAAAGATGATGTTGTGGGCTGCAAGGTGGTTGCCCGTATTCAGTTGCAGGATGGACAGTATCTGGAAATGGATAAAATGATGCGTTATATTGAGCGTACCGGCAATCAGGATAAATTTTCCTTCTATATTTTAAATCAGGTATGCTGTAATATCGGTGCGTGGAAGGCGAGAGGAAATGACGTGATTCGTTTTTCCGTTGAGATGACAGCCAGTCAGCTATCCGGCAGAAATGCATTTGAGACGATTGAAGATATTGTGGTGAAGCAAAATAAATTAGAGCCGAAGGATCTCGTTATCGAGGTACAAGAGCGATATTTTGCTAACATGACCAGTGCCATGCAGATTACACTTGAGCGGTTATGCAAAAAAGGTTATCGAGTTGTAATCAGTCGATTCGGCTCCCATCTTACGACTGTGCATACTTTGCGTACCCTACCGGTAACAGGTATTAAATTCCACGGAGAATACTTAGGGGAAGGTATGAATGCCGACCGGGACAAGGTCATTATGAAAAATATTGTCAACATGGCAAAAGAACTGGGTATCAGAGTTGCCTGCGGAGGAGTCCATACGAGACTGCAGGAGGAATATGCAAAAGCAATTGGATGTGAAATGTTCGAGGGGGATTATTATTACAGTGCGATGAGAGGAAACGTTTTTGAAAAATGTTTTTTCCCGCCAAACTAGAGCAGTGATAGGAGGATAAAGATAAAAATGGATTTTTTTTATAGAATGATAGGGAAAAAATGTGTGTCTGTTTTAGTGGTGATAGCGATATGCTCGGGCATGGTTTACGCAGGAAGGGCAGAGGCGGCTTCAAAGCCTGCCAAACCATCCTTCTCTATTGTGAAGCGAACCAAGACTACAGCGAAAATTAAAATCAAAAAGAAGGGGAAAGTAACAGGCTATCAGATAAAAATAAAGTCTTCTAAAAAAGGAAAGTACAGCACTACTCCGACCATGAATCGCACGTTTACTTTTAAGAAATTAAAGTCAAACAAAGTGTATTATGTAAAAGTAAGAGCATACCGCACAGTGCGTTCAAGAGGAACTTACCGTATCAAATACAGTAAGTATTCTAAAGTGCTTAAAATCGGCAAGTACAAGAAACCGGCACCCACACCGACGCCGACAGTGTCTCCGAGTCCGGAGCCTACTCTGCCGCCGGATGAGTCGCCATTGCCGGAGGAAGGCGATGATGACCTGAATAGTCCCAGTCCTATACCGGATAGTAATGATTGATATAGAAATGAGGTAAATATGTTAGACATAAAATTTTTACGCGAAAATCCTGAGATTGTGAAACAGAATATTAAAAATAAGTTCCAGGAGGACAAACTTCCTTTAGTAGATGAAGTGATTGCTTTGGATGCCCAGGCGCGCAAAACCCAGCAGGAGGCAGATGAACTCCGTGCATCCCGCAAAAAGATTTCCAAGGAAATCGGGGCGTTAATGGGACAGGGCAAGAAAGAAGAAGCGGAGGCAAAAAAGCAGGAAGTTAATAAAAACGCTGCCCGCTTGGAGGAACTTGCCGCTCAGGAAAAAGATCTGCAGGCAAAGGTTCGGGAAATCATGATGCGGATTCCTAACATGATTGATCCCAGTGTTCCTATTGGAAAGGACGATAGTGAAAATGTAGAAATCAAACGCTATGGCGAGCCGGTTGTGCCGGATTATGACATCCCGTACCATGCGGAGATTATGGAAAGTTTTGATGGTTTGGATATTGATGCGGCAGGAAAAGTAGCAGGCAACGGATTCTACTATCTGATGGGAGATGTTGCAAGACTGCATTCAGCGGTGATTTCCTATGCGAGAGATTTCATGATTGACAGAGGATTTACCTACTGTATACCGCCATACATGATACGCAGTAACGTGGTGACAGGTGTTATGAGTTTTGCCGAGATGGATGCCATGATGTATAAAATCGAGGGAGAGGATTTGTATCTCATCGGAACCAGTGAGCATTCCATGATAGGTAAATTTATAGATACGATTACCCCGGAGAAAGAGCTGCCACAGACATTGACCAGTTATTCTCCGTGTTTCCGCAAGGAGAAAGGTGCTCACGGTATCGAGGAGCGAGGCGTTTACCGTATCCATCAGTTTGAGAAACAGGAAATGATTGTCGTATGCAAACCGGAGGAGAGTCCG
>JAFLTA010000077.1:0-1291 GCA_022510685.1 Lachnospiraceae bacterium
CTTTTCGGTATCTGATCAAGCCTTTGCAGGAGGATGAGGTGTTTCAGGCGTTGTCGGCTGCGAGCCAGATGCTGGAAGTCAGGAAAAAGGAAGCCATTATTGTGACCCAGAGTGATAAGTCCCGCCGGGTATTTATGGATGATATCTATTACATTGAGGTAGACAACCATCACATCATCCTGCATTTGCGTGATGAGACCATCCGGTTTAAGGCAAAGCTGAAAGAGCTTGAGACACAATTTAAAGAGCCGCAGTTTTGTAAGTGTCACCGCTCCTATATCGTGAACATGAAATATGCAGGCAGGATATCAAGGGAGGGAGTGGAGATTGATGGCAAAAAAACACTGCCTATCAGCAAGTCCCGGTGGGAGACTCTGAACCATTGCTACATGGAGTATTACATGGTATAAATAATCGACATATGGTTTAAAAAGGCATCCGATGGATGCTTTTTTCTATGCGGTAAAAGGGCACTGCAAGCCCACGAATTTCAGGATAAGCTACAAACGGGATGGAATCGTGAATGGTGCGAAAGGGAGCGTGAAATAAATAAGATGATGATTCACGCTCTGAAATCAATAACTGGAGTTCATTTTGGTTTTGATAACAGATTACTTGTTATAATTATCCCGATACAGACATGGGAAGAACAGATGCAACTCCCAAAAACATGATATGTCGGCAGACAGGAGGAAAAATCAATGAAGATCAGACATTGCAAAGAAAAAGTTGTTGTGTTCACGCTTGGTATTATCCTTGTTTTAGGAATGACCGCATGTTCCCTTGATACAAACGGGAGAACAGATTCGGGATCTGTGACAACCACAGAAACTCCTCAGGAAACAGCTACCCCGAAACCGGAAACGCCAACCGCCCCAGAAACAGAAACTCAGCAGCCAGAAGCTGGAAAAACGGAAACTCCGGAAACAACAGCTCCTGAGAATAAAGAGAACGAATATTCTGACGCAGAGGAGATCGACGTAGGGGATCCCATCGTAGGAATCGTTGATAAATTTGCGGATAATATAATCGTCATTAAAGATACGGATGACCCGGATCTTCTTTATTATTTCTCTACAAGTAACGCTCAGGTGGTAGAGGGTGATTCTCCCATTGCTGTCGGTGACAGGGTAGCGATTTCCTATCGGGGAGTAATGGGTGACGAGGAGCATCCGGGCGAGGCTGTAAAGGTTGTGGCGGAGTCCATGATGTATCAGTAAGAGGTGGACGTTAAGAGGTGTGGGTATCAGAATGAAAAAGTTTGCATTATGTATACTGGCTGCCATTCTTG
>JAFLTA010000077.1:1391-2904 GCA_022510685.1 Lachnospiraceae bacterium
AATATGGTGGAGATGTGGTAGTCCATGACATTGCAGGGCAGGGGGAACAGGTATATGCCCTGATAGAAGTGCGGGAATGGGGAGAGGAACCGGAGGATAGAGATCAGAAACAGGAGTGCACAAGTCATTATTATGTATTCTCCTGTATGGTTGACGGGAGCGGAAAGACCATATCCAGGGAGATTGATCTGACGGAGAACGATGACTGGTATATAAATGAACTGCATTTATCTGACGATGGATGTGTGGCAGCTTTGCGCTATTCCCATATGGATGATGCCGTGAGTCTGTTATTCCGGGACGCGTTCCGGAATGTCCAATGGGAAAAGCAGATTGCGGCCGGAGGGTATCTATTCATAAAGGAGGATGGATTTGTCGTTCTTGCCAGAAAGGGTGAAGGGCGGGAGATAAACTTCTATAATGCTCAGGGAGAGTTGACAGACAGCGTGGAGGCGGAGGGGGAGACTTTCAGTAATTTCCAAGACTGTTACTTTATACCAGGCAACAGGTTTCTTGTGATTGCAACGGATAATGAGGGAATGGCTTATGCGGAATGGTATGATTTAAAGACCGGGCGGGCAAAAAAATGGATTCTACCTGATAATTTCTCCCAGTACAGCGTTCTTCAGGTAACCAAGACGGCTCTCCTGCTATGTGACTGTGCAGGTGTCTATCAACTTGATTTTGACCAAAGTGTGCCTGCTCAGATATTTTCTTATGTGGATGCTTTTATAGATATCTCAGGCTTTCAGATGGCATGGCAGATAGAAGGGACATGTTTCGCAGGGATATTTAATGACACGGGTGTGCCCAAGCTGGGAATCTTTGACCGGATAGAAGTACCGGAAGGAGAACAGAAGCAGAAAGTGGTGTTAGGTACAATAGGTGAACCGGATGAAGGACTAAGGAGACAGGTCATGGCTTTTAATCAAGAGAACAGCCGGTACCGGATTACCATAAAGCAGTATATCACCTATGATGAAGAACTGAGTGCTGTTTCACAGTTGAATACGGATATCCTGTCGGGAAAGATGCCGGATATTCTGCTGCTTGATTCAGAGATGCCCCTACAGAGCTACATTTCAAAGGGGTTGCTTACGGATGTAGGAAAACTGATCGCGGAGGACGGAGAGCTGGACAGCGGACAGTTTCTGGAGAATGTATTAGATGCTTTTCATATGAATGGCACACTGTATTATGTAGCTCCTGCCTTTTGCGTGGATACCCTCGTGGCAAAGCAGTCGAAAGTGGGGGACAGGACGGGATGGAATCAGGAGGAGTTTTTCGCAGTAATGGCAGAGCTGCCGGAAGGAACGGAGATGGTATCTGAAACTTCCCGATACAGCTATCTGCAGGATTATATGAGGGTATGCGGCAGGGAGTATGTTGATATGGACCGGGGAACCTGCAATTTTCAGTCAGGGGCTTTTGTGGAAGTGCTTCAGTTTGTCATAACACTGCCGGAGTATGCGGAAAGGTTCGAGCTGGAGGAGAACAGTTACGACTCAAGGTA
>JAFLTA010000077.1:3004-6761 GCA_022510685.1 Lachnospiraceae bacterium
TGCCGGAGTATGCGGAAAGGTTCGAGCTGGAGGAGAACAGTTACGACTCAAGGTACATTGAAGATAAGGCATTGCTCCAGCCGGTGACAATCCGCTATATCCCAGATTTGGCTCAACAGATATACGGTTGCATAGGAGAGGACATTGCCTATGTGGGATATCCCTCTGAAAGCCGGGAGGGCTCCTGTATCCGTGTCTGTGGAATGAGTTTTGCACTGTCCGCAAAGAGCTACAATCAGGATGGCGCATGGGAATTTGTAAGAACGTTTCTTACAGAGGATTTTCAAAGGGATGAATTGTATGGGGTAAACGGAAGCTCGCTGCCTGTCAGGCGGGACATTTTTGATGAGAGGACACAGATAGCAACCACACAGGAAGGGTATTGTTTTATCAATGGTGAATTTAAGCCGGTTCCGCCTATGACACAGGAGCAGATCGACAAAGCTGTGGACTTTATAGAAGACCTGCATAATATGGCTTTTGAAGATGATGTGGTTATGAATATCATCTTTGAGGAGGCGAAGAGTTTTTTTCACGGACAGAGGACTGCGGAAGATGTGGCGGGTCTGATCCAAAATAGGGTGCAGCTTTATCTAAGCGAAGGAGTATAGTTCAGACCAATGTGGTAAGATAGGGCAAAGTGTTTCGATAGTAAGGGAGTCATGTTTATTTAATTAGAACATCCTGCTAGTTCTTTTCAGTGCGGAGGGAGACAATGGAGAAAAAAGTGCTAGTATACAATAACAATACGGGTATTGCCGAGAAAATGAAAGCCCTTCTGGAAGGAGAGGGATTGAGCATGTTAGTATGTGGGAATTTGGAGCAGCTGGACTTGATACTGAATAGGGAAAGAATTTACTTAATGCTGGTCGATGTTGAATTGAATGACAAGGGCTGGGATAAAGGAATTAAAATGATTGCAGCCTTGCGAAAGAGCAGTAGTATTCCATTGATTGTAGTATCCTCTCAATCAGCGGAGACAGCAAAGATCATGGCATTGGATGCCGGTGCAGACGATTATGTGACAGTAAACTGTAACCCACTGGAGCTTTTAGCTCGGGTAAAATCACAGCTGCGAAGATATACCCAGCTGGTAAATATGTGTGAAAATATTGGGCATATTTACAAAGTGGATGGGCTTGTGATCGACGATGTTAAGAGAATTGTGTCGGTAGACGGCAAAGTGGTGCGACTGACTCCCATAGAGTACAAGATCCTGCGGCTTTTGGCGCAGCAAAGGGGTAAGGTGCTCTCTAATAAGCAGATTCACGAAAATATATGGAACATGCGGGCAATTGGAGCAGACAACACTATCGCGGTTCATGTCCGTCATATTCGGATGAAAATTGAGAGAAATCCCAGTGAACCCAGATATTTATTGGCGGTGTGGGGGAACGGATACAAAGTAGGCTGAATGATTGAAAGCAATGTTACTACCTGAGTCAGAACACGGTGTAACATGGTGTTGATTTTGGTTAAAATGAAAAATTACTGTTATAGTTATAGTATACTAAGTTCTGAATATCCCAGATGAATTACATACAGAAAAATTTTGGGAATTGTATATACTACGATGGATGTTAATGAGGAGCGTAACTAAGTGTAAAAGAATTGAGCATCAGTTAATCGGGATTATACTTTGATAGTAATATATCAAGTAGAAAATGAAGCTGATATGTTATCTGAATATCGTACAATATAACAAAAACAACAGCTAAAAGAGCAGAGATTAGTGAGAGTCTCTGCTTTTTTGTGCGTAAAATTGAACTCATCACTTGACAATGTTGCATAGACTTGGCGAGTTTCGACAAATTGCTACATTTATCAATGTTTTAAATCTGCATCCATCAGATTTTGTATAAAAGTACTTTGCAGACATAGAATAATAGTCAAAGAGTAACGGGTTTTGTGGCGTGTACAGCTTTTATAGCTCAAGTGGTTGCGTGTTTTTTATGTTTATACTTATCATACAAATTTAGGACATAAGAAAAGATTGTTTATGTTTCTGAAATGGTTTATAATGTATAGAAATACTAGATGCGAGATTAAAAAATATGATTATTTATATATGGCTTTAGCGAATGATACTGAGATTGTACATTCCCAGATTATAGATGAGGATGGTATTAAGAAAGTAATCTGCGTATGAAAAAAATATAGGGTATTTGGAGGAGAGTGGTATTATGCACGATGATATTATTAAAATTGTCAAAGAGCTTGTAACCTATCCAAATGAAGAAGAATGGTTTGAGTTTAAGGAAAACTGGTATCAGACAGACGGAATAGGAGAATATATATCATCGTTATCAAATGCCGCAGCCATGAAGGGCAAGAGTGAGGGTTATCTGATTTGGGGTGTGAACAATACCACGCACGAATTTACAGATACTACTTTCAATTATCACAGGGATGTGGATAATGAACCATTAGAGCATTATTTGGCAAGATATGTGTCACCTGATGTCGATTTTGAGTTTGCGGAGTGCAAGATGGACGATAAGAGAGTTGTCGTACTTGTTATTCCTGCAGCGAATACAACCCCAACGTCCTATAAGGGTGTGCGTTATCTCCGCATAGGATCAAGCAAGGTAAACCTGATGAAACATCCAAAACGAGAGGCAGCATTGTTTCGTATTTTGAATTTTGGACTTCCATCCATTGTAAACATGGAGTCTGAATATCAGGATTTGACATTTGAACAACTTTTTGTCTATTATGGAGTAAAGGGTATTACTTTGAATGAACGTACATTCAAAAAGAATCTTGAATTACTGACGAAGGATGGGAAGTACAATCTTCTGGCACAGCTTTTATCGGATAATTCGCATATACCAATAAGATTTTCTCTGTTTAACGGCAAGTCCAAAGGCTCAACTATGTATGCTGTGCGCGAGTTTGGAAATATGTGCCTGTTGATGGCACTTGACCGTGTGTTGGATTATGGTGAGGTTTTAAATGTCCCACAAGCCGATGAAAGAAATCGGGTGGTGGAGCGTAAAGAAGTTATGCTTTTTGATATGGATGCATATCGTGAGGCTATTATCAACTCCTTTGTGCATAACCTCTGGGTCACAGGAAATGAGCCGATGTTTACGGTGTATGAGGATCGAATTGAGATTTTATCACGGGGAACACTGGCTCCTGACCAGACGCTTGAGGGATTTTTTGCTGGTGAATCCGTTCCGGTGAATAAGAAACTGTCAGAGATTTTCCTGCAGCTTCATATTAGCGAAAAATCTGGACGAGGAGTACCGAAAATTATAGAGACTTATGGTAAAGAGGTATTTGAGTTTAGAAAGAATTCAATTGTAGTGACAATACCGTTCAACAGATTGGACTTAGGTAGTACTACCCAAGTCGCTACCCAAGTTGCTACCCAAGTTGGAACTATGGGAGAAATGGATGAAATCAGCAAAAAAATTCTTGCTTTTTGCATTGAACCGAAAAGCACAAAAGAAATCACAGAATATTTAGGATTCAAGGAACGAAAGTCGACATCCAGATATCTGAGGATGTTGTTGCAAAATGGAAGAATTGCTATGATGATTCCAAATAAACCGAACAGTAGCAAGCAGAAGTATGTTACTATCAAATAAAGGATGAATACAGGAAAATTGTTTCCTATTACACAGGGAAGTTTACGGAGAGATTTCTTTTACACAAATTGTCATATACATTACAACTAATAATATGATGTTGGGTTCAAAAGCTCCTGAATCTAAGTTTGTGTTAGCACATCCATTACGGATATTGCATA
>JAFLTA010000078.1 GCA_022510685.1 Lachnospiraceae bacterium
CGGTGATATAGAATACGGAAAAACAGAGAGGGAGCAGGCTGGTGGTCGCAATGTGTTAAAAGCAAAAGAGGATTGGAAGATCATTAGGGACCACCATGCCCCTATCATCACAAGGGAAGAATTTGAGGAAGTGCAGAAAAACATGGGAAAGAGCAGGAAACAAAGGGAAACAAAGAAAAAGCACCCGCTGATCGGTAAAGTGGTCTGTGGGTGTTGCAAACACAATCTTCGACTGAGAGAAGAAAGGCGGAATCCTTATTTTACCTGTTCCCATCGTTATGAAACCGGTCTGGATGATTGTGTCAGAGATGTTAATGCTATGTTTCTGGAGCAAGTGGTGCTATATCGTCTGCAAGAATATATAGAAGAACAAAATCTTGTAACAGAGGTTTCCGACAGATATAGGCTTAAGTTGAAAGAAAAACGTGGCGGCCTGTTGTGGGAAATGAGGCAGGCGGAGCAGGAATATGACAGACTGAAACAAAAACATTATGAGAGTTACAGGTTATATTCTCTAGGAGAACAGACAAAATTCCATTCATTTCACACAGAGATGGAAAAAAAGCAGGAAAGGATCAGAGAGTTAGAGGAACGGATAAGCCGGGTGGATGAGTTACTCCACAAATCTGAACCAGAAGAAGTTGTTCAGGAACAGAATGCAATATTGACACTGGATATGGTAGAGGCGTATATTGAAAAAGTAGTTGTGTATGATGAGGAAAACATTGAAATCAAGTGGAAGAATCCCAAACGGGCATTTGCACTAATTTAACATGGATAACATGATTTTGTGACAATACATTAACAGTAAGTTCCTTAAAATGTGAGGAATTGCTTGAAAAGTCAGTAAAATGAAGAAAAAAAGTTAAAAAACTTTTCTGCAACTACTTGACATAAGAGGGAATCGGCTATCATCCGGATTTGTTTCCGAACTCTGCTTCCGGTCGACTCATGGGCTTTCTGGATTTAGTAAACCATCGGGAGCACTATTACGACGATAACGGTCATGGAACACATATAGCCGGCATACTGGCAGGTAACGGAAGCGGGTCTAACGGACTTTATCGCGGCATAGCACCCGACTGTCAAATTTTTTCAATGAAAGTATTGAACCATAATGGGGAGGGACGAATCGAACATGTTTTAAAAGCTATCGACTGGCTCCTTGCCCACCATATGGAATACCACATCCGCATTGTCAATATTTCCATCGGCAGTACCAGAGGTCGAAATTTCGGCGAAGACTCGCCATTGGTCCGCGGGGTCAATTCTCTGTGGGAACACGGCATGATCGTCCTAACTGCTGCCGGAAACCATGGTCCCACACCCGGAAGTATCGGCGCCCCCGGAAACAGTCGCAAAATAATAACCGTAGGCTCTTCGGATCCGCTGCAATACCGCACCTCCTCGGATTATTCCAGCAGAGGCCCCACAAATTCCTGTATAAAAAAACCGGATATTGTAGCTCCCGGTTCGCGAATCGTCAGCTGTCATCCGACTCCACGCAATGATAATAACGGATTATTCCGCAACAACGCTACCTATCAGGCACGCAGCGGCACATCCATGTCCACCCCGATTGTGAGTGGTTGTCTTGCATTACTTTTGGAACAGACACCCTCTCTTACCAACCGGGAAGTAAAAATGCACTTGCGTAACACGTCGCTGGACCTCGGCTACAGCCATACCCGACAAGGCTGGGGATTATTACAATGCGATAGACTTTTGCAACAGCCACCGGTACGTTTTTAAATGAAAAACTGCCGCTTTCAGATACTTTCCTTAAAGCGGCAGTTTTCTTTTATAAAAATCATAGAAATCCTAATACCATTTAATCTGACAACAATTCCGTTAATGTCTTAACAAACTCTCCCATCTCACCTTTTGAAAGCTGGGCATCAGCTCCCAGACTCTCTCCTTTACGGCGCATATCCTCATTGATCAGCGAAGAGAATACTATTACAGGTATATCTCTGTAATCCGGATGCTCTTTCACCAACTTCAGGAGACGGTGACCATCCATTTGCGGCATTTCTATATCCGTTACGATACATGCCACATTTTCCTTTAAAGTACCTTCCTCACGATACTGCTCCAACGCCTCCCACAACTCCATACCATTATTTAACGGTTTCAGTCTGGTAAATCCGGCCTCTGTCAATCCATCATAAATCATAGAGCTAAGCAACTGGGAATCCTCTGCATAAAGAATTGGTTTGTCAATCGTCTTATGCTCACCAAGTTTCTTCACATCGGATAACTGAATACCGACATCCGGCGCAATCTGCGCCACTATATTCTCAAAATCCAACAATATAATGAGTTTTCCATCAATATTAATAATTCCTGTCATAATGCTGGTACTGGAATTACTGATCAAACGATCCGGCTTAATAATCTGAGACCAGTTTACACGATGAATTCCAACAACACTGTGCACATGAAATCCCGTATTAACCCCATTAAACGTGGTAATCAGGAACATATCTGATGGCGTCTGTTCTTTGGTCTGCAGTCCCAAACACTTTGCCAGATTAATGACTGTAATTGTATCACCACGGGTACTAAAAGCCCCCTCTACAGAGGGATGACCGTTGGGAATCAAAGTCAACGGAGTAAAGCTAAGTATCTCGCGAATTTTTGCCACGTTGATTCCATAATAATTTCCGTCCACGGTAAACTCTAAAATCTCCAGTTCGTTGGTCCCACTCTCTAATAAAATATTGGTATCCATTGTATCTCCTCCATTTCCGCTCCCTATTCCCGCGCATGTGATTATTTCTATTTTACACCACCACAACAGGATTTGCAAGCCTTGTAAGTCTTTCAAATGGGAACTGTTAAATTCATCCAAATCTTTCGCTATAAAGCAAATTTTGACAGCACGCAAAAAATCCGTTAAAATACATAGAAATTATCATACCTATATTTAGCATGATGGCGCAAATCTGAAACAGGGTTCAGATAGGAGCCGTTATGCTAGTATGATATGTATGGCTGTTCAAACAGCAGAATGGAGTTTATATGAATAACGTTATTTTAATTGGCATGCCCGGAGTGGGCAAAAGCACAGTGGGAGTTGTACTTGCTAAAGTTCTTGGATATGGTTTCCTGGATTCCGATTTGCTCATTCAAGACAGGGAAAATCTTCTTTTACATGAATTGATTGATAAATATGGTCTGGAGCGTTTTAATCAAATAGAGAGTGAGGTAAATGCATCTATCGAGGCAGAAGATACCGTCATAGCCACAGGCGGAAGTGCTATTTACGGCACAGAAGCCATGATGCATCTTAAATCTATCGGAACAGTGGTTTACCTGAAACTTCCCTATGAGGAAATCGTAAATAGGCTTGGAGACTTAACTGAACGCGGAGTTGCCATCCACCCAGGAGAAACTCTGGCAACGCTCTATGAAAAACGCGCAGCCCTATATGAACGCTATGCCGATGTTACTGTTGACTGTGAAAATTTATCCATTCCTGAAATTATAAAGAAAATTACATATTTATTCTAAATCGCGAAAAAGGGCAGTCACTACTGCCCTTTTCATGTTTATCCATTATTTTCTCAAATTTGATAAAATATACTCTACAACATCTTCTATACTTTTACCTGTTGTATCAATGGTGATTTCTGCTGCCTCAGGAGGTTCGTACGGACTGGAAATCCCGGAAAAATTCGGAATTTTTCCGGCACGCGCTTTCTTATACAAACCCTTCACATCCCGTCGTTCACATTCCTCTATCGGGGTGCTGATATAAACTTCTTCAAAGATATCATCACCTATGATTTCCCGTGCTTTTCGTCTGTCTGCCTGAAGCGGAGAGATAAAGGATACTAATACTATAAGTCCTGCATCATTCATCAGCTTAGCCACTTCGGCAATACGACGAATATTTTCGATACGATCCTTTTCCTTAAAGCCTAAATCCTTATTGAGTCCATGTCGCACATTGTCACCGTCCAGCAACATAGTATGTTTGCCATCCTCAAAAAACTTCTTTTCCAGTGCATTAGCAATCGTTGACTTACCCGCACCTGACAAACCGGTCAGCCAGATTGTCTTCGGTGTCTGATTCATTTGCTCTGAGCGGAGGGCTCTGGTAATATCCATTTCATGCCAACGTATATTTTGTTCCCTGCGCAAACCGTACTCTACCACTCCACATGCTGAAGTCATATGGCTGATTCTGTCAATGAGGATGAAACTGCCCAGCTCTTTATGATTTTCAAACTTATCAAATACAATCTGTTCCTGACACTCTAACTCACAGATTGCAATTTCGTTTTTATATATTTTATCTGTCGCGATACGACTTCCCTCGTTCACATCAATTTTTGCTCTGACTTTCATAACCACTGCCGGTATCGCCTTAGTGCCAAGCTTTAACAGATAATTTTTCCCCTGTATCAAGGGTTTGTCATCCATCCAGAGAAGCTTACAGGTAAATAGTTTACCCACTGTCAATTCCACATCACGAACCAGAATACAGCCCCTGGAGATATCCACCTCTCTGTCCAGTGAAACGGTAACCGCCTGTCCTTTATACGCAGTTTCCACTTGTTTATCAGTGTTGTAAATACTTTGAATTTTTGCTTTTTCACCACTGGGCAGGACTCCAATCTCATCTCCTACAGAGATACTTCCCACTTCAATCTGCCCCTGAAAACCTCTGAATTCATGATTCGGACGGCTGACGCGCTGTATTGGCAATACAAATCCGGTTTCGTCCTTATGATCTGCCACATCCACCTGCTCCAGATACGACAGCAGTGTATCTCCTTGATACCACGGCATATTTACGGATTTTACCGTCACATTATCGCCTGCTGTTGCAGATACCGGAATCACATACTCGGAAGTAAAATCATATTCCGACGTTAATTTTTTTATCTCGCGCTTAACTTTTTCAAAAACACCCTCATCATAATCTGCCAAATCCATCTTATTCACTGCATACACTACGGATTTAATTCCCATCAGTGCACAAATGCGGGTGTGACGTTTCGTCTGCACCAATACTCCCTTAGTCGCATCAATCAAAATGACCGCCAAATCAGCGAAAGAGGCACCCACCGCCATATTTCTTGTATACTCCTCATGTCCCGGCGTATCTGCCACGATGAAGGCACGTCTCTCAGTGGTAAAATAACGATATGCTACATCAATGGTAATCCCCTGTTCACGTTCTGCCATCAGACCATCCAGCAAGAGGGAATAGTCTATCCCTCCCTCCGTACTTTTCACCTTACTATCCATTTCCAGAGTTTTTTTCTGATCGGTAAAAATAAGTTTAGCGTCATATAACATATGTCCAATCAAGGTGGATTTTCCGTCGTCCACACTGCCACAAGTAATAAATTTCAATAAGCCTTGCATTAGAAATAACCCTCCCTTTTTCTCCGTTCCATGCTGCCAACAGCCTCATTGTCAATGACACGGCTTGTCCGCTCAGAGGATACAGCACCTAACGTCTCTGCTACTATCTTCTCCAGCGTATCTGCCTCGGATTCCACACCGCCCGTCAACGGATAGCATCCCAGGGTCCGAAAACGAACTTTTTTCATCTGTGGCTCTTCTCCGGGCAACAAGCGCATCCGCCCGTCATCAACCATAATAATATTACCGTCACGCTCTACTACCGGACGTTCTTTTGCAAAATACAGGGATGGAATTTCAATGTTTTCCTGCTCAATATATTGCCAAATATCCTTCTCTGTCCAATTGGACAACGGAAAAACTCTGACTTCTTCTCCTTGAAACAACTGGGTATTGAACAATTTCCACATTTCCGGTCTCTGATTTTTCGGATCCCATCCGTGAGCGGAATTTCGGAAAGAAAAGATTCTTTCTTTTGCTCTGGACTTCTCCTCATCTCTCCTGCCACCGCCAAAAGCTGCCGTAAACTGATACTTATCTAACGCCTGCTTTAACGCCTGGGTCTTCATAATATCGGTATAGGCTGAACCGTGATCAAAAGGATTAATACCCTGCTCTACACCTTCTTCATTGGTATATACAAGCATTTCCAGACCATATTTATCTGCCATTTTTTGACGAAATTCTATCATCTCCCTGAATTTCCAAGTAGTATCCACATGAAGAAATGGAAATGGCGGTTTTTCGGGATAAAACGCCTTAAGTGCCAAATGCAACATTACAGAACTGTCTTTACCAATAGAATAGAGCATAACCGGTTTCTCACATTCCGCTGCCACTTCACGGATGATGTAAATTGCTTCTGCCTCCAGTTCATCTAAGTGAGATAGTGAATCCATAATTTGTCTCCCTTTTGAAAGTTTTTTAGATATTTTGATGCTAGCATCATATTATAAAATACAATACAACCTTGCCTTTTTTATTGTAAAATTGTGTCAAATATTTTTCTTTTTTATGGTAAAGCACTTGATGTGCTATATAAAATTAACAATAAGCAATATATTTATTTAAAGAAAAAAACACATCCCGTTAGAATGTGTTTTCATATAGTGTAATACCCTGAAAACTGCATACTGATTGACAGATACCACCTATTCTTCTTCATTCGAGCAGTGCTCTGTCGCTTCGCTCCAGACCTTTTGACTGGTCGGTCATTCATAAGTCTGCTC
>JAFLTA010000079.1 GCA_022510685.1 Lachnospiraceae bacterium
CGAGGTTTCTTTTTATTCAATTGGCGTTATTTCTGAATTACAGGAATGCTCCAATCTTCTGATAAAATCTATCGGATTTAGCATCTGAATTTCGTTTGTAGTGTACTTTAACAGCCGATCATCCGTTGTGAGAAAGTAATCGCAATTCGCATAAATTGCACATGCCACATGATAAGCATCTTTCATTTTTACACCGGTTTTGATTATTTCTTCGGCCTTTATCTTTATATCTTCTGCTGTACTTACATCAATATATTCTGTCGTATTCTTTTGTATAAATTCGTTAATTGACATTTTTCTTATTTCATACGGATTCTGGCTATTCTCATACCATAGAACATACGAGGTAACTAAATCTGCTTTCCTTTGCTTTACCAAATCCTGTATATATAGCTTTGCCTGTGTTTCCAGTGATATACGAAGTTGCGACTGATCATCATAGGGACGATTATAGCAACAATTATCCAAATATATCTTCAAAATTAGCTCCTTCCATAACAGAAAATATGTTCTATTATTTCGATTGTACAGAAGGCAACCGTCCTCGATGCCCTCTGCAAAAATCATATACGCACTCTCTTTTTCACTTCCTTATAAGTCTGGGTATCATTACTTTTCTTTAACAACTCAAGCAGCTTGCCAATCCACTCCCCGCTTCGGTAATGGATACTGTATTTCTCGTCGTAATCGGAAAAAGACTCTATCTGCTCGTCTTTCATCCTTGCAACACATTTTTGAAATGCAAGATACAGATATTTTATCGTGCGCTCCTCTTCCGCTTTTATATTTCTATTCCAAATTAATCCCGGCCGATGCATCAACCCCAGATAAATGATCTGATCGATCTCTATTCCTGCTCCGTCAAAATAGTCATCAAGATAAACCCTACCTTCTATCCTCTCCTTCCCTGTATAAGGGTAATACTTAAGCCATTTCTGCCGTTCCTCAGGGCTTTCAATAAGATCAATTTCTTCCTTTGGCTTATTCATACAGCAGAATTTATATTTCTTTCCGCTCCCACAGTGGCATGGATCGTTTCTTCCGGTTTTTACTTTCTGAACAGGCGGATTTATTTCCCTTTCAAATGCACGAAACGCTTTCTCAAAATCCCGCTCTCTGGATGGCTCATCCTCCGATTCATTCTCAAACATCGCCCAACCCCGAAGTATATCGGCGGCGTTCATCGGAGACGTGCAGAAATTCTCCTCCCACTCACGGTATTCAAACATATAATCCACATAGGAATCATATTTTCCCACACACATTTCATCTATAAGGTCATGATCCAGCATATAACGAATTTCCGGAAGCATATCAACAAAGTGGCATCGGCATATTGCATCTCCCACGGCATTATAAAGATAATCGTAGGATTTTCCGCCATAAACGATCTGTTTTAAAAAATCTTTCCACACATTTTCAGCCAGATTTCCATCCAGATACCTTTGTCCCATCACATTCAGCATAGCCGACCTGACATACTCATCAATATCCCGGTTGCGAATGGATTCTTTCAGCAGCTCCAGCTGACCGTCAAATGTATTATAAAGAGTATCGGACAGCCCGGAAGTAATAGAATCTCCTATCAGAAAATCCAAATCTTTTGACGGCATAGATACAAATTCCACAATATCCGAGAAAAAATCTTATCCTGAAACTATCCAAGTAAATACAGCGCATAGAAATGAAGCTGATAATCTTCATCTATTTCCGTTCTTTTATCATTTGCATATTTGACTGCCTCACGCAGATAAGGAATCGCTTCCTCCCTATTCTCCGAGATTGTTCTGAATGCCCTCTCCAGAAAATACTTACTGCGATATGTGATTTCTTCAATCGCTTCCTTCAGTTTGCTCATGTTTTTCTCTCCTAGTCAGACTTTTCCATCAACTTGCCATAAGATCCACTACTTCCCCACTATATGGAACGTCGCCGCATTGACTGCACTTATGACATGATACATTATGTATTCTTCGACCCTTATGGTCATTCTTTAAATCGAAAAACAAACAGCACCTCTTACAATTGCTTTACCTTCACACAGCACTCTTTTCCCTCAAAAGAAATACCATAAGCAATTACCTGGTACTTCTTCCTCTGAAAAGGCCATGCATATTCCCTGTCCTGAATCTGCTTCAGCGCCTCCTCACTATCCTTCTCCAAATCTTCGTACTCCCTGGAGCGCTTGGTTTCAATAATAACCGCCCGCCTTCCCCGTTCATCTTCAATGGAGATATCACTCCTCCCTGCACCCGTTTCATAGTTTGACTTCACAAGATACGCTCCATTCAGCAAAAGGCCCGCCAACAGGGCATGATAGTAATTCTCATGATAATCGTGGTAACTGATGGTATCATACAGAATATCCCTGATTCTCTGACCCAATGTTTCTGCCTTGCAATTCCACAACACTTCATAAATACCCGCCTGATAGTTCCGCATTACATTTTCGCCGAACCATTTCTGTATCTTATTCACGAAAATTTCTCGGACTTCCCGATTGGGAATCGCCAGCCTTGTCAGTCCGTTTCTGCCTTCTACTCTTTTGTCTACGGTCAAATATCCCGTCAAATATAATACGCTCCAAAGATGATCCCTATCTTCTTCCAGCTCCCCGTAAGTCAGGTTCTCAACGATATTTTTTTCAATAACCTCTCCGGCAACCAAAGCCTCCAGTTCTCTGCGGGTAGTCACATCCGCTAACTCAATGAAACGTTTTACCAACCCATTAGAACTGGTATTATCCCAATATAACTTTGGTTTTGCATCCGGCTTCTGCAGCAGGCTGTCACAATGGCTCACCACATCCCAGGGGCAGTAAACATCAGCACTGCCAAAGTGATATCCATCATACCACTCCTTTATTTCATCATATGCGCCGGATAATCCGTAATCTTTTAATATCTTTCTCACGTCCATATCCGTAAAGCCAAAGTATTTATCATACCGTTCATCAGAAATGGTATCAATCTTTAGATTATTCAAGCCAGTAAAAATACTTTCCTTCGAGATACGCAGGCACCCCGTTACTACTGCAAAATAAAGATCCGGATTTGTCTTAAACACGCCCCCAAAGAACCCACGCAGGAAATCCACCATCCTGTCATAATATCCATTGCTGTTGGCCTTATCCAATGGTACATCGTATTCATCAATAAGAAGTATGACCTGTTTCCCATAATAGCTCCGCAGTATACGCATCAGATGCATTGGTCAAATCTCATACCCACTGCATCTGTTTCCATCTTAATCATTTTTTCAAGACGTCTCCGGTCAAACTCATTAATTTTGTCCAAATCCAACAACGCTGATAAGCGCTGACACTCTGCCGAAAGCAATTCCGCCATGGCACTCATGGCAATTTCAAAAGTTTCCCCTTCTATCCCCTTAAGAGACAAAAACAGCACAGGATATTGCCCCTGGTAAGCCGCACATATCTCTTCGTCTTTGCTGATCTCCAGACCATCAAACAGAGACTTGTCGGTTCCAATTTCAAAGAAGGCTCTCAGCATGCTCATATTCAGCGTCTTGCCAAACCTTCTGGGACGAGTGAACAAATTCACGGCGCCATGCCAATGAATGAGCTGGCGAATAAACGCTGTTTTATCACAATAATAAAAATTCTGTCGTATAAGATTTTCAAAGTCATCTATACCTACCGGCAATATCTTATCTATTACTGTCATAATACTTTCACTTCCTCTCATGTATTCAACTTTATTGTACCCAAAACAATTGATATTCGCAAGGTGATCCATACATAAAAAAACAGATTCCTGAAATCAATCCCATTCCAGAAACCTGCATTTCTATTTTATCATCCACAAAAGCTATTCCATTTTGTTACTATCGTATGTACTGTGCTCTTGCTGACTCCAGACGTCTTTGCTGTCTGACGGACCGTGGCATTGCTGTCGATGATAAGCCTGCAATGCTGATAGCGCCCTCCTCAATATAATCCTTCACAGGGATACCCTTAAGGATGTTTTTTACACGAAATTCTGTATATTTTATCCTGATCTCCACATGTACTATTTCCATAGGCCTTATTAATCATTAACATAATCAACACTCAAGTTATTGCACTCAAACGGTACATATTTTTTACATTTTGCACCAATTTGTTTATAATGTGTTGAACGTCTGGCTTCTTGCCTTTTTATCACTTCACTCTCCAAGTCTTACCCGCTCGGTCAGCGATGTTTTGGTCAACATCCGATAGGAAAGCTCCGCAGTCATGCCACCCGCAGCAAACAGAAAGAGTAAGATTCCCATCACCGGAAGTGAAATCGGAGCAATATCCACTCCGAAGCCCTGTGTCAGCATTGCATTGGATAAAACAGAACCGACAACAAAAGAAACAATCCCAAACAAGCCGCCCACGCTGTTCTCATATAGCAGCATCCTGCGAAGCTGGGCACGGGTCATGCCGACTGTTTCCAGCATAGCAAATTCCCACCGCCGCAGCACCACTGAAGTCAGTGCACTGTTTACCACATTAACTACACTTATGACATGGTACATTCCAGATAATGATGAAATGCCCATCCAATAACTTGGTGACGCCGCCAGTGAACCGGAAAAATCCACATAACATGCTTCGCCGGTTCGGGCAAAAGCTTACTCGTATTTGATATAATCTGCCCACTTATGCCAAATCTGACATACAAAGGTCTTACCCTGATTGAATACCAGTTCGTTGCCGTCTGCATCGTAATACCTTGCAGGCTTGTCATCGCCGTTCACTCTCTCCCAGTAACCTTCTATGACCTTACCGTTAGTAAAAAAGTATATCTTAAAGTCACCGTTACAAACTCCCTGAGCTGCTAACTCCGGTGAGCCATGCTCTTCCATGATCAGATAGCCATGATCGTCTCTCTCCTGAGCATAGACAATCTGAAGAACGACGTTATCAACCTGCAGTGTCTGTCCGCTGTGCTCATCCAGCAGTTTTTTGCCATACTCATAGTAGTCATACTTTCCGGTTGTTTCATCATACTCAAAGCGTGCACCCACAGTATTGTAATTACCTTTTTCTCCCGGCACTATCACAATGGCGCTTTCCGCATCATCATATGTAGCTCTTACACCGTCAGCCGCAAACAAAAATTTAGGTTCAAAGGTGTCGTCATAGTCCCAGCTGTAACCTCTTTTTTCAACACCTTTCATCAGGCCTTTCACATCCAGATAGGCCCTGTCTGTCCCATTATAACCGGGTCTTTGCTCTTTGGTAAGTCTGACAAATGCTGATGAAGTAGGAGTTTTGATCCCGGCTGTCCCCTGACTGATATTATCAACCCTGTCACTGTTCAAAAGATCATTTGCATACCATGCCTGACCCCAATGGCATACAATTGCATCATGTTCCAAGCCTATGTATACCATGTAATCACGGATACTTCTGGTGGGTCCGATACGATCCAGATCGTCGAAATCTTCAAAAAGACAGAACAGTCTTGTAAGGTTGTCCCTCAAAGGTATTTGATAGATAACACTGGCATTAGTAATACCGTAATGGGGAAGACAGCTCTTCTGATTAGGAATAGAAACGGCTATGGGTCTTCTCGTGCCGATGGCTTCATCCACCCACTCACCTGTCAGATAGCTTTGGATTTTGCCATCCTTTACCACTCTCTCAGTAATGACCTGCGGTTCAGGTTCCGGTGTCGCTTCCGGCGTAGGTGAGGGCGTTGCCAATACAGTAGGCTGGGGCGCAGGCTGTACAGAAGAAGAAACTTCACTTGCGTCATCTCCGCATCCCACCACTAAAATGCTCATTGCTATCACTACTGCTAATATGCTCTTTTTCATAACATATCCTTTCCTTAATGATTTCATTAATTATTTTTTTATCTCAAATAGTATGTTGTGTCTATTTATTCAGCAATTTTTATGAATGTTGGCAATTCATTTCAGATGTTCGTACAAAATTTTAAACACTGCACGAATATCCAGAGGCTTGGCAATATGGCCGTTCATACCGCACTTTATGGCAAGGGCCTTGTCTTCCTCAAAGGCATTGGCCGTCATTGCTATAATAGGCATGGTGGAAACATCCCTGCGCTTCATGCTGCGGATAACTGTCACTTCCTCATAGCCGTCCATCACAGGCATCTGAATATCAGTAAGAATAATGTCATAATAATATTCCTCAGATTTCTCCACCATATGCACCGCATCGGAACCATCTACCGCCACTTCAACCGTAAATCCTGCTTCCGTTAATATCTCTGTTGCAATTTCACGGTTTAATTCATTATCCTCCACTACAAGCACACGTCTGCCGCTGAAGTCTTTGTCAGTAAAGCTCATCTCTGCCGTACTCTCCTCCAAAAGATGATTGGCTTTAAGCAGTACAGCTTTTAAATCTGACATAAACAGGGGTTTACTGCAGAATGCAGTAATCCCGGCTTCCTTTGCCTCTTTTTCCACATCCGACCAATCGTAAGCCGTCAATATAATAATGGGAATATCATCTCCTACCGCCTTACGGATCTTTCTGGCAG
>JAFLTA010000008.1 GCA_022510685.1 Lachnospiraceae bacterium
ATCGAATAGGAAATTCCTCCTATTCGATAAAAAACGCTCCGCGCGGATCGCACTGTGGCGGATAGGAAAATGTTGCTTTCACCAATCCGCCGCAGGCAGAGAGTTTCGCTTGCGAAACTCTTTCTTGCGTGGAAAGTACAAGTATGTTAGAAGTTGACAAATTCATTGAATATAGTACAATGAAAGATACTGTGGCATTTTATGTCGCATCACCTTTTACTTTACAAGAAATGGGAATTTTTTGGATAAAGTAAAAACGCCGTAGGCGGAGAGTTTCACAAGGAAAACTCTTTTCAATAAAGAAATCGATGGTGTGGATAGGAGGAAGTTATGGCAGAAATGTACAACCACCATACAGTGGAAAAGAAATGGCAAACAATATGGGATGATGAAAAAGCATTCCGGACAACAAACGATTATACTAAGCCGAAGTTTTATGCATTGGTTGAGTTCCCGTATCCGTCAGGGCAGGGTCTGCATGTGGGACATCCGAGACCGTACACGGCACTGGATATCGTGGCACGCAAACGCCGTATGCAGGGCTATAATGTGCTATATCCTATGGGATGGGATGCCTTTGGTCTGCCAACGGAGAACTATGCGATTCAAAATAAAGTGCATCCAAAGGAAGTAACTAAAAATAACGTGTCCCGCTTTAAGGATCAGCTCCATTCGCTGGGGTATTCCTTTGATTGGGACAGAGAAATCAATACTACAGACCCGGATTATTATAAATGGACACAGTGGATTTTCTTGAAATTATTTAAGGAAGGACTTGCTTATAAAAAGGAGATGCCGATTAACTGGTGTACATCCTGTAAAGTAGGTCTGGCGAATGAGGAAGTTGTTAATGGTGTCTGTGAGCGTTGCGGTTCCGAAGTGGTGCGCAAGGTAAAGAGTGAATGGATGCTCAAGATTACAAACTATGCCGACAAGCTCCTAGATGGCTTGAAGGATGTGGATTATATTGAGCGCGTAAAGACTTCCCAGAGAAACTGGATTGGTCGCTCTGAAGGTGCAGAGGTTGATTTCAGCATTGTCGGCAAGGAAGATAAATTGCGGGTGTACACCACGCGACCGGATACGTTGTTTGGTGCTACGTATATGGTAGTTTCTCCGGAGCATCCGATTATTGATAAGTATCAGGATGAGATTTCCAACTGGGATGAGATTGTTAAATATCGGGAGATGGCTGCGAAGAAGTCAGACTTTGAGCGTACCGAGCTTGCCAAGGATAAGACCGGTGTTGTCCTCGATGGACTGACGGCAATCAATCCGATTAACGATACGGAGATTCCAATTTGGATTTCCGATTATGTACTGATGACATATGGTACCGGTGCCATCATGGCGGTACCGGCACATGATGACCGTGACTGGGAGTTTGCGAAAAAGTTCGGACTTCCTATGATTCAGGTGGTAGAGGGAAAAGAAGGTCCTGTAGATATTAATGAAGCGGCATTTACCGATGTGGCTACAGGACAGATGATTAATTCCGGATTCTTGACAGGACTGAGCGTGGAGGATGCCAAGGAAAAAGTAAAAGACTTCATGACGGAAAAGGGCATCGGAAACCGTAAGGTAAACTATAAACTTCGTGACTGGGTATTCTCACGTCAGAGATACTGGGGTGAGCCGATTCCAATCGTGGAGTGTGAAAAATGTGGATTTGTGCCCATTGACGAGAGTGAGCTGCCATTGTTACTGCCGGAGGTAGACAGCTATATGCCTACCGATAACGGGGAATCTCCGTTGGCAGCAATGACGGACTGGGTAAATACCACTTGTCCTTGCTGTGGTGGTCCTGCAAAGCGTGAGACAGATACCATGCCGCAGTGGGCAGGTTCTTCCTGGTATTTCCTGCGTTATACAGACCCGGATAATACAGAGGCTCTTGCCGGCAAGGAAGCATTGGAGTATTGGATGCCGGTTGACTGGTACAACGGTGGTATGGAGCATACTACACTCCATCTCCTGTATTCCCGTTTCTGGCATAAGTTCCTGTATGACCAGAAGGTGGTGCCGACACCGGAGCCATATCAGAAGCGTACCTCCCATGGAATGATTCTGGGTGAGAACGGCGAGAAGATGAGTAAGTCTCGAGGCAATGTAGTCAATCCGGATGATATTGTGAGGGATTACGGTGCAGATACCCTGCGTACCTATGAAATGTTTATCGGGGCGTTTGATTTAAGTGCCTCATGGTCTGAGAATGGAGTTAAGGGTTGTCGTCGTTTTCTGGAGAGAGTATGGAAATTGCAGACAATCCTCGTGGATGGTGATGACTATTCCGGGGATATGGAAATCAAGATGCACCAGACGATAAAGAAAGTCAGTAATGATTTTGAAAATTTGAAATTTAATACAGCTATTGCGGCTATGATGGCACTTATCAATGACTTTTATGATAAGAACGAAGTGAACCGTGCAGAGTACAAGACGCTCATTACTCTGTTAAACCCCGTGGCACCTCATATTACAGAGGAACTATGGGAGGCAATTGGTGAAAAAGGCAGAATCTATGAACAGTCTTGGCCGGAGTTCGTTGAGGCTAAAACCGTGGAGTCTACCGTGGAAATTGCCGTTCAGATTAACGGTAAGACGAAGACCACCATTGCCATCGGCAAGGAAGACCCTAAGGATGAGGTTCTGGCAAAAGCTAAGGAAGCGTTGGGAGACAGACTGTCAGGCAATATTATCAAGGAAATTTACGTGCCGGGACGCATTGTCAACATCGTGGCAAAATAAGTTAGTATTCATAATCATCTTCTGATTGTCATAAAATTTATTGACAATATTTTTCATATTTGTTAAACTGAAACGGCAATGAGGGAGTAGTTAGCGTGAATAACGTGGCTAAGCCAACAACCTCGGTGACAGATGCGGGCAGTAATATTCATATCCCATTTGTTATCTGGCTTATTCTTAAATAACAAGACTCTTGCACAGTGTTTTTTTGCTGTGCTTATGAGTTTGGAGCGATATAAAGTGCAGCGGAGACGCTGCACTTTTTACTGTATTTAGGAAAATTACCTTTCTAAAACAGTAAAAATGTTTCACGAGCGAAACTCTTTGTATTATGGAGGAATAGGATGAGTATTATTGAATTACTACTGATTGGCATAGGGCTTTCCATGGATGCATTTGCTGTATCTGTGTGCAAGGGGCTGTCTATGCAAAAGTACGAATGGAAAAAAGCTACATTACTGGCAGTTTTTTTCGGGGGATTTCAAGCATTGATGCCGCTCATTGGCTGGTTTTTAGGCTCTCAGTTTCAGCGGTATATCGTCAGTGTGGATCATTGGATTGCTTTTGGATTGCTGACGCTGATTGGAGGACAGATGCTTTATGAAGCTGTACGGGGAGAGGAGGATTCGGACGAAGCAGATGATTTACAGATTCTACAGGTTCTCATGCTGGCGGTGGCAACCAGCATTGATGCATTGGCAGTAGGAATTACGTTCGCGCTGCTCCCGGGAACGAATATTATTGCATCCATCTCTTTGATAGGGTGTACCACTTTTTTACTCACATACGTAGGAGTATTTGTGGGGAACCGGTTTGGCAGTAAATATGAGAGTAAGGCACAAATTGCCGGTGGTATTATCTTAATATTAATTGGTTTGAAAATACTATTAGAGCATTTGGGGATACTCAATTTTTAAAAAGATTTGTATGGAAAGCAATGTATACCCAAATATCACTTCAGAATGGAGGGAAATATGGAATATGTATTATTAGTTTTAGGATTTGTTTTATTGATTAAAGGAGCAGATTTTTTCGTGGAAGGCAGTTCCAGCGTGGCGAAGCGTCTGCGTGTACCATCGCTGATTATCGGTATGACCATCGTGGCGATGGGAACCAGTTTGCCGGAGTGTGCAGTGAGTATTCGCGCTGCTTTAGCCCATAACACTGGTGTAGCCGTGGGTAATGCAGTAGGTTCCAATATTTTTAATCTGATGGTAGTCTGTGGCGTCTGTTCGCTGTTTTGTGTGATGCCGGTGAGCAGAGAGACTCTCAAGAGAGATTTTCCGTTATCCATATTGGCAGCAATCGCTTTGCTAGGGCTTGGCTATATGGGAATGACACTGGGGCATATTGACGGAGCTATTCTATTGGGAGCATTTACAGGATTTTTAATCTGGATGATACAGTCAGCGCGCAAGGCGCGCGCCAATGGGGAAGCCGGGGAAGATGAGGAATATAAAATACGTCCTGTGTGGCAATGCGTGATTTTCATTGTCGGCGGTGCTGTAGCCATTAAGTATGGCGGAGATTTTGTCGTGAATTCCGCATCAAAAATTGCAGATAATTTTGGTATGAGTCCAAACTTAATCGGACTTACGATTGTAGCTTTCGGAACCAGTCTGCCGGAACTGGTGACTTCCGTTGTGGCTGCCAAAAAGAAAGAAGTAGATATGGCGTTGGGCAATGTGATTGGCTCCAACATATTCAATATTTTATTGGTGTTAGGTGTGGCATCGGCAATCTGTCCGATACAGTTCAAGATGGAAAATATCATAGATATAACAGTATTGGTTGCTGTCAGCATTCTTGTATTGATATTCTGCTGGACAAAGCAAAAGCTGGTTCGCTGGGAAGGGATTGTGATGCTTTTAGTCTATGCAGGATATATGGGATATATCTGTGTCCGCTAGTGTAATGCCTTTGTGCAGCACGGATATGGATATTCAGATTATAGGAAAAGCATTTTATGGAAAAAATAGGAAAAATACCTTGCAATGCGGTTCTTAGTCTGATAGAATATAATTGGAATAGATGTATCATGCGATTATTGTATTCAATCTAAAAATAATTAGTATTCAACTTGGTCAACATATGGCAGACAGAAAGGAAACGGCAATGAAGCGAAGCGAAATCAATCAAGCGATACGCCAGATGGAAGCATTGGCAGCAGAGCATGGTTTTGAGTTGCCGCCGTTTTGTAAATGGACACCGGAGGATTGGAAAAGTAAGGGACATGAATATGATGAAATCCGGGATAATATGTTGGGATGGGATATTACGGATTACGGTAGTGGGGATTGGGAACGAATTGGTTTCGCGTTGATTACATTGCGCAATGGCAATCAGCATAATCCTAAGTATACAAAAAGTTATGCAGAAAAATTGCTGATGCTTTTAGAAGGGCAGCATTCGCCAATGCATTTCCACTGGAGCAAGACGGAGGATATCATCAACCGTGGAGGTGGAGTCCTGCTGATACATGTATATAATGATGATGGTAACGAGGAATTAGCGGATACACCAGTCAAAGTAAATTCCGACGGACGGATTTATGAAGTGCCGGCAGGCACAGCAATAGAGCTTCATCCCGGAGAGAGTATCACATTGACACCACACCAATATCATGATTTCGATGTGAAAGAAGGTACAGGTGCAGTATTGATTGGTGAAGTATCCATGTGTAATGATGATAACACAGACAATCGGTTTTATGAGAAAGTAGGACGATTCCCTACTGTTGTGGAGGATGAAGAACCATACCGTTTGTTGTGTTTTGAATATCCGACAGCAGAGTAATGGGAAGGAGGTGTGAACATGACGATTGGAAGAGTAAACGGCATCCAGGATATGAACGATATGATTACGAGGATGCAGGAACAACAGAAAAAGCAGGCTGAAGAGAGCAACACAAAAAGTAATGCGGCTACACGGCAGGGTGCGCCTGGTCAGGATGCTATGATAAAAAAATATGAGGATTCTGTTCAGAAGACTAAGCAGGACATTCAGAAGAATGATAAAAATGCTACCCTTACCGATGCAGAGAAAAAGAAAAACCGTATGGAGCTTCAGCAAAAACAGGATGAGTTAAATCATCGGTTGCAGGAGGCAAAGCGTCACCAGAATGAGCAGGCACGCTTTATACAAAGTCAGGAACAGGCAAAAGCTCTGATGCCGGTATTCGAGACGCAAATGTAATGAAAGATTATATACTTTAAACAGAAATGAGGGAAACGGATAGTTTCCCTCATTTCGATATATAGCATATTAGCATGTTAGGCGGGGATTAAGCTGGGTACAGATTAGCATCTTCATACCGGAAATTTCATCAGGCTTTGAGTAAATTGGGGGAGCAGCATGAAAATAGCAGTAATTTTCACAGGAGGAACGATAGGAAGTACAGAAAAAGACGGATATATTGCACCGGGAAAAGGCGGTGGGGAAAAGTTATTAAACAGTGTTTCGGGAGTATCACTCGAGGGTGAATGGATTTATTTTACTGACAGTAGCGTTTTGCAGTCAAACGCAGACCGGGACGAGATTCTATACGAAGCTTACATTCCCATGACGATACTGAGTGAAAATAGTACGGGTTTGACGATAAGAAATATCACAGAATCTATTGAAGAAGTGTTGCGACAGCCGGGATTGGACGGAGTCATCGTCACTCACGGAACAGACACACTGGTATACACAGCGGCAGCGTTGGGGTATTTATTTGCAGAGAGTGCTGTTCCCATCGTGGTTGTATCCAGTAACTTTATTTTGGACAGTCCTCTGGCAAACGGGTGGGATAACTTCCGTTATGGAGTGGCATTTCTTGCCCATTTAGGGCGGCAGAACAGTATATCGAAAGAGTGCGAAAATGCATCAAAGGGAGTATTTGTTTCCTATCGGAACCGGGATGGAGTGCCGCGGATTCACAGAGGAACGGCAGTGATGGCACATCAGGCATACAGCGATGAAGTATATAGCGTGCTGGGTAAAGAATATGGTTCTTTTGAGAAGGATGGAGAAAGGTGCCGTTTTGTCAGGGGAGAGAGTATGGATGTGATTTCTTCTGTAGGATTCGGACAGGGGGAGGATGCGATGCACCAGCCGGACGCAGGTGCTGGTTTTGACAGTCGGCTTGCTCCGCAGCTGAGAGCACCGGTGACGTGGAATGCACCCATATTACAAATTTATCCTTATCCGGGAATGGAATATCCATCGATTCCCGTACGTACCAAAGCTATATTACACCACAGTTATCATTCCGGAACGATTTGTACGGATAACGATTCCAATGCTGCCGTGTTCTTTGCGGAGGCAGAGAAAAAAGGGATTCCCGTTTTTTTGAGCGCAGCATATGGAGAAGGTGAATCCCACGGGGAATGCGACACATTCGGAATCGATAAAAAACACGGTGAACGGTCGCGATATGAGAGTACAAAGGCTTTTGAGAAATATGAGATTATTACCTTGTCTGCTGCGTCTCCGGTGGCGATGTATATGAAACTGTGGCTTTTGGCAGATTCCGGAGAAGACGTGATAAAATGGATGAAACGTAAAATTCCCGGAGACATATCACTTTTTTAGCACTCTTATAAAAGGAGTGCTAAATTTTTGCTTGACATTTTCTGATGGGGCTATTATCATACTTCATAGAGGCTATTAGCAGTCAATTGGATAGACTGCTAATAATATCATTTAGGATAGGAGAGAATAGCAATGAGCAGAACAGGTAGTTTATCAATTGAATCAGAGAATATGTTTCCCATTATCAAGAAATGGTTATATTCCGACCATGATATTTTCCTTCGTGAGTTAGTGTCAAATGGTTGTGACGCAATTACAAAGTTAAAGAAATTAGAAATTATGGGTGAGTACGACATGCCGGATGATTTCAAGGCAGAAATTCAAGTGGTGGTAGACCCGGAGGAAAGGACCATTTCCCTGACAGATACCGGTCTCGGTATGACTGAGGATGAAGTGGACGAGTATATCAATCAGGTTGCATTTTCCGGTGCTACGGACTTTTTGGAAAAATATAAGGACAAAACCAATGAGGAGCAGATTATCGGTCATTTCGGTCTGGGATTTTACTCTGCGTTTATGGTGGCAGATAAGGTGACGATTGACACGTTGTCTTGGCAAAAGGATGCCAAGCCGGTTCGCTGGGAATCTGAAGGCGGTATCAATTTTGAGATGACAGACGGCTCAAAAGAGAATGTGGGAACGACGATTACCCTGTATTTATCCGAGGATAGTTTAGAGTTTGCCAACGAATACCGTGTGCGTGAAATTTTGAATAAATACTGTTCCTTTATGCCGGTGGAGATTTTCTTGTCTAAGGCGAACGCTGAGCAGGAATATGAGACCATTGATGCGGAAGATGTACGCGAGGACGATGTAGTGGTAGAGACTATCGTTGAGGAGGCGAAAACAGAGGAACGCGAAAATGAAGATGGGGAGAAAGAAATCGTGGAAGTTTCTCCTCGCAAGGAAAAGGCGAAGATTAATAAGCGTCCGGTTTCCATCAGCGATACAATGCCACTGTGGATGAAGCATCCTAATGACTGTACGGAAGAAGAATATAAAAATTTTTATCGCAAGGTATTTCAGGATTACAAGGAACCGCTGTTCTGGATTCACTTAAACATGGATTATCCGTTCAACTTGAAAGGTATTTTGTATTTCCCGAAGGTGAATACCGAGTACGATAATCTGGAAGGTGTTATCAAGCTGTACAATAACCAGGTATTTATCGCAGATAATATTAAAGAAGTTATCCCTGAGTTTTTAATGCTGTTAAAGGGTGTGATTGATTGTCCAGACCTACCGCTCAATGTATCCCGTAGTGCTCTGCAGAATGACGGATTTGTTAAAAAGATTTCGGATTATATCACCAAGAAGGTGGCGGACAAGTTATCCGGTATGTTCAAGGTGGACAGAGAAAATTATGAGAAATACTGGGAGGATATCAGTCCGTTCATCAAATATGGCTGTCTGAAGGATGATAAATTCCGGGAGAAGATGACAGATTACCTCATTTTCAAAGACTTGGATGACAAATATATCACATTGCAGGATTATGTGGATGCCGTCAAGGGAGAGGACGAAACTGACGCGGAAGGTGCTTCCGAGGAAACAGAGAGCAAGGAAGAAAGTACGGCTGAGGCAGAAGGGGACAGTACAGATGAGGCTCAGGAAGAAGAACCGACTACCGTTTACTATGCTACGGATTTACAGCAACAGAGCCAGTATGTCAATATGTTCCGTGAGCAGGGGCTGAATGCTGTTGTGCTGACACACAGCATTGACCAGCCGTTTATTACCCAGTTAGAGCAGGGTGACATTAAGGTGAAATTCCAGCGTATTGATGCGGATTTGACAGATTCCATGACTGATGAAGCCGATGAGGAGACTTTGAAGGAGCAGACAGATACTCTCAGCGAAATTTTTAAGAAGGTGCTTGGAAAAGAGCAGTTGGAAGTGAAAGTGCAGAAATTAAAGAATGAAAAAATTTCTTCTATGATGACGTTGGCAGAGGAAACACGCCGTATGCAGGATATGATGAAAATGTACAGCATGGGCGGAGGAATGGACGCCGGGATGTTCGGTGGCGGAGAAACGCTGATACTGAATTCCTCCAATGCACTGGTGCAGTATATTTTGGAGCATAAAGAGGGCGAGAATGTGGATTTGTTCTGTAAACAATTATACGATTTGGCATTGATTGCCCACAAACCACTATCCGCAGAGGAGATGACGGATTTCGTGGCAAGAAGTAATGAGATTATGATGTTACTTGCAAAATAAGATTTTCTATAATGGTGCGAAAAGGCAAGCTATTTTCATAGCCTGCCTTTTCATTTTGCACAAAAAAAGAGTTTATTGTGATGTCATGTCAAAGTGAAAACTTTGACATGACATCACAATTCGTAAAGTTTTTGCAAAATGAAAAATATATTGACTGATGGTCATTTTTGTAGTAATATACCCTATGTGCGAAAATGACTGATGGTCATTTTGCGTGGAGGACGTGTGTTGTAATACCTGATAATACGTGCTCTGACAGTATTAAATGATAAAGAAACTAGTAGGAGGGATTGGATGATTAACGTTGGCAAATGGATCACAAAGCATAAGGGCGTGATTCTCATCATTGCGCTTATCTTGTTGATTCCTGCGGGAATCGGCTATGTCAGCACAAGAGTAAATTATGATGTGCTGAGTTATTTGCCGGAGAGTCTGGAGACTATTGAGGGACAGGACATTTTGGTAGATGAATTCGGCATGGGTGCATTTTCCATGATTATCGTGGAAGACATGCCGATGAAAGACGTGGCGAAGCTGGAAAAGCAATTGGAGGAAGTAGACCATGTGCAGGATGTGCTGTGGTACGATGACCTCTTAGACATTTCCGTACCCTATGAAATGATGCCAAAGGATTTACAGGAGGCTTTTTTCCGCGGGGATGCCACCATGATGATAGCATTGTTTGACGATACGACTTCATCAGACAATACCATGGATACCATAGCGGAAATTCGTAAGATGGTGGGCAAAAATGTGTACGCCAGTGGAATGTCCGGTGTGGTAACGGATATCAAGGATCTCGCACTTAAGGAAATGCCGGTTTATGTTGTCATTGCTGCGGTATTGTCCATAATAGTGCTGTTACTTACGATGAATTCTTTTTTGACTCCGTTCATATTTCTGTTCAATATCGGAGTTGCAATTGTTTATAATTTGGGAAGTAATATATTCCTGGGGGAGATTTCGTATATTACACAGGCGCTAGCAGCAGTGTTGCAGCTGGCGGTTACCATGGATTATTCCATTTTCCTTCTGGAGAGTTACGAAGACAATAAAGACAGGTATGAAGGGGACAAAGACCGTGCTATGGCACATGCGATAAGCAATACATTTACGGCAGTCACCAGCAGTTCTATTACGACGATAGCAGGATTTTTGGCATTGTGTTTTATGACGTTTAAGCTGGGTGCCAATATCGGTATTGTCATGTCCAAGGGCGTAGTTATCGGCGTTATCGCATGTGTAACTCTGTTGCCGGCTATGATTCTCTGCTGTGACAAGGCCATAGACAAAACGACTCACAAGTCGTTCATTCCTTCGCTGGATGCGCTCTCTCATGGCATTGTAAAAGGACGGTACGTGGCACTGGCATTGTTTGTCATTATATTAGTGCCGGCTGTATACGGTAACCATCACTATGAAATTTATTATAATATTGACCAGTCGCTGCCGGAAGATATTCCCAGCAACGAGGCAAATGAGAAGTTAAAAAATGAGTTTCATATGAGCAATATGCATATGGTTCTTTTGAAAAACGGACTGAGTGCCAAGGAAAAGAACCGGATGAGTAACGAGATTGAGAAAGTGGACGGCGTAAAATGGGTCATTGGAATTAATGCATTGATTGGCTCCAATTTACCGGAAACCATGATTCCGGACGATATCAAAAAGATGCTGCAGACGGAGCATTATGAGTTGCAGTTTGTCAGCTCGGATTATGGCTCAGCGACTGACCAGGTCAATGAGCAGCTTGCCGAGATAGACAAAATCGTCAAGAGTTATCAGAAGGACGGTATGGTCATTGGCGAGGCACCGATGATGAAAGATTTACAGGATGTAACAGATGTGGATTTAAAGACTGTAAACTACATATCCATAGTGGCAATCTTTTTGATTATATTGATTACCTTTAAGTCCGTATCTATACCGGTGATTCTGGTAGCGGTAATCGAGTTTGCCATTGCTTGCAATATGGCAGTTCCCTATTATATG
The DNA here is from genome assembly GCA_022510685.1 of Lachnospiraceae bacterium. Taxonomy (GTDB): domain Bacteria; phylum Bacillota; class Clostridia; order Lachnospirales; family Lachnospiraceae; genus Butyribacter. The sequence continues at coordinate 11,539 of JAFLTA010000008.1, forward strand.
AATACGCCTCTCCCCTTTGTGGCAAGCATCGTAATCGGAACGATTCAATTGGGAGCGACTGTTGACTATGCCATACTAATGACGAGTCGTTATCACAAAGAGCGGACGGAGAGGGGTAAGAGTAAGCGGGAGGCAGTATGCATTGCCCATGAAACTTCCATAAAATCCATACTAACCAGTGGATTGTGTTTCTTCGCAGCAACCTTTGGTGTGGCTGCTTATTCGGAAGTAGATATGATTGGTTCGATTTGTACACTGCTCTCCAGAGGTGCTGTAATCAGTATGATAGTTGTTATTTGTATTCTACCGGCAATGCTTTGGGTATTTGACGGTTTGGTTACGCGCAGTTCCTTGGATATGATACGGGCAGGAGTGGCAAAGAGAGACAGAACGTAAAAAGTAAGTTTACTTGTATGACAAAAATTCAAAAAGAATGTGAGAAGATTGGGTTAATAACAGTAAAGAAATTAATAATAAAATAGGAGGAGAATTATGAGACAAATGGATGGAAAGAAATGTATAGCAATGACAGGAATTAGTGGGATGCTGATTGCCGGATTGATTGCCGGTAATCTGGAATATGCCACCCACACATACCGATATGACAAGATAGCACAGGCTGGTGAGATAAAGCAGGTGACAGAGGAGGCGACAGACTTTCGTGCAGCTTCCAAAAAGGGCAAAGTGGCTGTGACGAAAGAGGAAACCGTATATGCCACACTGGATGCCGGTGGTGCGGTTACAGATGTCATTGTATCCGACTGGCTGAAAAATTCTGCTCAGGCAGAGGGTGTACAGGATGCCACTAGTCTGGAGGATATCGTTAATACCAAAGGAGATGAAAAGTTTGAGAGAGATAACGAAAAGATTACATGGGAGACCAATGGGCAGGATATCTACTACCAGGGAAAGACGGCAAGTGAACTTCCCATTGGTATGGAGATTACCTATTCGTTAGATGGGAAAGAAGTCAAACCGGAGGATATTTTAGGTAAGAGCGGAAAACTGGAAATGCATATCCGTTACAGTAATTATTCCAAACAAACGATACGTGTAAACGGAAAACGGGAGAAAATTTATACGCCGTTCCTCATGGCAACGGGAATGATTCTTCCGGTGGATAAATTTAATAATATCAGTATTGACCATGGCAAAGTATTATCGGAAGGGGACAATACCATTGTTGTAGCGTATGGTATGCCGGGTCTATCAGAAAGTCTTGCAATTGATGAGACAGATTTCGATGATGTAGATATTGATACGGATGAAATTAAAGACAAAATGTCTGACAGTGTAACAATTACAGCGGATGTAGTGGATTTTTCCATGGGAGCCACTTACACGGTGGCAGCAGCGGATATTTTCCAGGACCTTTCTGTGAATGACATCGGCAACATAGATGAGTTAGAAGAAAAAATCGACGACGTAGAAGATGCAAGTGTGCAGCTCGTGGATGGTTCCGGGGACTTAGAGAGTGGCTTAAAGACCTTGAAAGATAATTTCTCCACCTATGCAGATGGAATTGACACAGCTAATAAAGGCGCTAAAAAGCTGAAAAAGGGAGCAAAATCCTTAAAGAGCGGAACCGATAAATATACAAAAGGAACGGATAAGCTTTTAAAGGGTGTGGGAACTTACGTTGACGGAAGCGGAACACTGGCAAAGGGGATTAAGAGCTATACCAGTGGTGCTAAGACCATTTCGGACGGTTTGAATGAACTCAACAATGCGACGAAAGATTTCCCTACAAAATATAAGCAGTTTGGAGATGGGGTGAAAACGTTTGTTGATTCTGTGGTGCAGTTGTTATCCGAGGAAAACATGAAACAGCTGCAGGCGGGTACTACGTCCTTAAAAGAGGGGATTGAAAGTGCAGATAAAGGTGTGAAACAATTGCAGGCAGGGGTTTCGGAAATGAACAGCCAGATTAAGACCTTCAAAGAGACGTCAGAATCTGCTGAGCTGGCACAGTGTCAGGGCGCGTTGGAACAATTAAAGGATGAGTATGTAGAAAAGGCAAAAAATGCCAGCACCAGTGAGGAGAGGGCAAAGTATACGGCATTAGCTAGTGCATTGGGCGGAGCATCCGCTTATATTGATGGGGGTAAACAGGCGGCAACAGCTTTGGATGCGGCGACTAACGGTAAGGCGGACGGTGCATTAGATGGCAATGGTCAGGGTGATTTGGCATTGGGACTAAAGCAGCTGCAGGCGGCAACGGATGTGAAATCGAAGGATACCAATTTATATATCGGAGCATCCGCATTGGAGGAGAGTGTAACGAGTATAGCCGGGTATGCAAAGCAGTTGCGGGAAAGCTCTCCGGATCTTTTGAATGGAGAGAAAACGGTACGCAGCGGTATCGGTGATGTAAGCACTAATGTAAAGAAACTGGCAGATGGCGGGAAGACATTATCCGGTAACAATAAGGCATTAAACGATGGTGCCCAGTCAGTCATCGACAATTCCTCTGCCATAAAGAAAAACAGTAAGAAAATCACTTCTTCCAGTAAAACTTTGCGCAAAGGTGCTTCTGATATGGCGAAAGGAACCAAAACGTTGTTTGCAGGTACCGGAAAGCTGGCAAAAGCAACCAATGCCTTGACGAAGGGAATCCGTAAGTTGTATGATGGTTCCGGGGATTTGCATGACGGTATTATAAAGTTTAAGAAGCAGGCTGTAGATAAGCTGACCTCAGCTGCTAACGATGTGAGCGACGAGGTAGGTGGGCTTACAGACCGTTTACACGGAATTCGGAATGCATCCAAAGAGTACCGGAGTTTTTCAGGGATTCCTGATGACATGGAAGGTAGTGTGAAATTTGTCTTATCAACGAAGGAAGTAAAGGAAGAAGAATAGACCGAAAGGTGAGTTTATGGGAAAAATTGAAGATAAGAAGCGGGAGAAAAAAGAGGCATTACTTATCTCTGCTTTTGCATTGTTTACGGAAAAAGGAATACAAAACACATCTATTTCCGAAATTGTCAAAGGTGCCAAAATGGCAAAGGGAACATTTTATCTGTATTATAAGGATAAATTTGACATCAGGGATGAGTTGATTGCCAGACAGGCAAGTGCTCTGTTTGATAAGGCGAATGAGGAACTGAAACTTCATGAAGCGGAAAGCTGGAGTAGTCTGGAGGAAGGGATTGTCGCTCTGGCAGACCACATTGCCGACCAGCTTAATGAAAATCAATTGCTTTTACGTTTTATCTCAAAAAATTTAAGCTGGGGTATTTTTTCTAATATCCGCATAGCCGGATTAGACAACCGTAACTGCATGGACATTTTTGAAGATTTACTGGAGCGCTCCGGCAGACAATTCCGCCAAAAACATCTCATGATATATATGATTGTTGAACTGGTAAATGCTACATGCTATAATGTTATATTACAGGAGCAACCGGTAACTTTGGAGGAATTAAAGCCGGACTTAAACCTTGCAATCCGAAATCTTATAAAACAGTTTGAGGTGAGCTGATACCATATTGGCATTACATCTAAAAGTAAATGGAGGTACTTATGAGCGAAAATTTACAGGAGCTTGTAAATCAGCTGTTGACATTGGGAACACTGTCAGCAGAGCAGTTTACGTACCTTCTGCGTTTCCGTGATGCAGATACAACAGAATATCTGTTCCAAAAGGCAACGGAAGTGAAAATGCGTCAATTTGACAGAGGAGTTTATCTTTGGGGGAGATTGCCCTTTTCCAATTATTGTAAATATGACTGTAAATATTGTGGCTTACAAAGGAGTAACCAATTTGTGAAGCGTTACCGCCTCGAGCTTCCGGATATACTTCATTATTGTCGTGAAGCATATAATCGCGGTGTGCGCAACTTTCTGTTGGAGAGTGGTGTGGATTTATTTTACACGGAAGAAAATCTGGCAAAGATTATCAGTGAGATTCATAAACATTTTTCGGACTGTGGCATCATTTTATCTGTGGGGGAACGAACAAAGGCTGCCTATGGGCACTGGTTTCATGCAGGTGCAGGTGCAGCTCTGATGAATCTGGGTACTTCCAATGATATACATTTCAAGAGACTGCATCCCGGCAATATGTCCCTTTTAAAGCGAAAGCAATGTATGTGGGAGATGCAGGAACTGGGTTATCAGACAGGAACCGGTTTTCTGGTGGGGACGCCAAACCAGACAATGGAGCAGGTGGCGGAAGATTTGTTGTTTATGAAACAATTCAGTCCGAACATTGTAAGCGTATCCCCCTATTTGCCGGCAAATCATACATCTTTTGAAAAAGAGCGCAGTGGTAACGGGGAGATGGTATTGTATATCTTGGCGATTTTGCGCTTGATGCTCCCCGGTAGCTTCATTATTGCAGACACCAGCCTAGAGCAGACCATGCAAGAGGCGCGGCTAAAGACATTGGGGGCAGGTGCCAACGTGGTCATAGCGGATATTGTAGATGAGGTGATACGCGAAAAATATCAGGTTTATAACAGGCGCATTCTGCGCAGACAAACATCCGGAGATCATTCATTAACTACAGCAATTCAAAATGCCGGGTATCAGGTGGAAAGACGTCACATATAGCAGTCAGGGACTCATCAGGGTTCTGATTGCACCATCATGCCGGGACAGGGTGAATACATGAAAGATAAGGAATTATTGATTTGTGCCGCTAGTGACATATGGTTGGAGCGAGTCATTAGCGGACTGGGTGAAACCGGCATTACTGTCGTCACGTGTAAGGCTCCGGAGCAGCTTTGGGAAGCTCCGGTAGATAGTTTGGGAATTCTAATCAGTTTAGAGGAAATCTTTAGTCTGCATGATTGGTTATATATCAAAGACTTCTATGAACCAAGACAATCTCAAATGCATTTCGTACAAAATTCAATGTTGGAAACCAATAACAATGAAAAATTACAAAAAATATTTTTAATAAAAAATATGGTACAAAAGCTTTGCCGTATTCAGAAGTGCCCTGTTTTCATCGTGCTTGAAGGAAGGGAGGATGAGTCAGAGCTTGCCTGTTTGCAGGCGGGAGCGGCAGAATGTGTCTCCATGACACAAGCCGTGCCATTGGCGATTGAACGTATCGGACGAAAATTGATAGAAAATGTCGACGAAGAAAGTGCAATATTGTGCTGGAATCGTGTTATATTAGACCGGAAAAAGCAAAAGCTTCAAGTGGGAAACAGGTGCTGTTATTTGTCCGGGAGAGAGTATAAGGTGTTAATCGAATTGTTGCAGGCACGAGGGGAAGTAGTGTCGCGAAACCGGCTTGCCACGGTGCTTTGGGGAGAAGACGGCAGCAGACAGCACCGCAATCTGGATGCCGTGATGAGGTCTCTCAGAAATCGTTTGAAGGATGTGGAACTGGAAATTGCAACGCGCTATCGAGAAGGATATTATCTTCCGGAAAGTATGGAAAATAATTGACTGGACGAATGTGAAAAAATAGGGTAAAATAGTCTATATATAGTTGGTCTATTATAAATAGACCAACTATATATAGATATATGACACCGAAGTGAGACCTTAAATTTCAGGAGGAAATTCATGTACGGTATTCATCAAGGTAACTATAAAGACGCAGCCTATTTTCAGGGAGAAAGGATTATGGTGGTGGATGACAGTGAAACCAGTTTGGAAATGCTCGATTTAATCTTGAAAGACTTTGGGCTGGCACCGGATATATTTATAAACGGTGGTCAGGCATTAAAGCAATTTTTCAGGAAAAATGAGTTTTATTACCACTTTATTCTGATAGATATCAATATGTATGGAGTGGATGGCTATGAAACTATAAAACAGATTCGTTCTTGCACGCGAAAAGATGGAAAAAGTATTCCTATTTTTGTTATGACCGCAGAACTTATGGACACGGACAGTAAAATGTTTGAGGAATATGGTATCAATGGTCATATTGATAAACCGGTAAATTTTCATATCTTGTATCAAAAAATCAAAGAAGAATTTGAGAGAAAGAAAAATGAGGTGAAAAAAACTTGGAATTTTTAGTGAACCAGGAGCAGACAGGAATTTTGGTAAGCACAGGAGAGTTCTCTAATCTGGAAAGCGACAGTCTCGAAAAACACATTATACTTCTTCAGGAACACTTCCTGTTTAATGCTCTAAATACAATTAAAGGAGCTGTTATCTTAAAGCGAAGTGAGGCTTTAAAATTAGTGGATGACTTTGCAGTATGCTTGCGATATCAGTTTCAATGCATTCGCTCAACGGATAAAATGCCCCTGTCTAATGAATGCAAATTCTTACAATTCTACATTTCTTTAGAGCAAATGCGCTTCCCGGGACTTTCTGTGGAATGGGATGTGCAGGAAGCACCTATCTTTGTTCCCCCAATGTGTACATCCCTTTTATTATCGAAAAGTATTCAAGAATGTCTGGCATCACCGGAAAGAAAGGTGAAAATCGCCGGAAAGTTGGAACATGATAATTATGTTTTTCAAATTTGGAATTCTGTGGATGAGGAACACAATGCTTTTGGTGAAACGATAGAACAGACACGGAAAACAGTGGCTCTTTGGTGCGAATTGCAATCTAAAGCAAAGTTATGTTGGGAAAAACGTGGAGAAGGGATTCTGTTGACAGCACGCATTCCAAGGATGGAGTAAGGTGGTGGTTGTAAGTGAAAATGATTGTCGTCGATGATGAACCAATGTCTATTGAAGTATTAAAATATGAGGTCAACAAATTCGCATATGTAGAGGTTGTAGGAGAGTTTACATGTGGGGTGGATGCCTTAGAATACGCAAAAGTTCAGCCGGTTGATATTGCGGTATTGGATATTCAGATGTGTGGAATGGACGGACTGCAGTTGGGTCAGCAGTTGAAAAAAATGCATCCTTCCATATTACTGGTATATTTGTCAGCATATGAGAATTATGCAAGTCAAGTAGTGAAATTACAGGCAGAAGCGTATCTGACCAAACCGGTATCTTCCGGAGAACTGGAATTCGTTCTGGAAATCGCTTTTCAAAAAATAGTCAGTCAAAATAAACGGATTTTTGCCCGTACATTTGGTCATTTTGATTTGTATGTGGACGGAAAACCGATTATGTTTCGCAGCGCCAAGGCGAAAGAGTTGTTGGCACTGTTAATTGACAGAGAGGGAGGAACGGTAACAACGGAACAGATCATATGTACATTATGGGAGGACCGACCTAATGATGAGGCGACACAGAGCCTTTGCAGCAAGGTTGGGAAAACATTGGAAAAAGAATTGCAGATGCATCGTGCGGAAGAATTAGTAGTTTCCGCCAGAGGTGTCAAGCGCCTCAATACAGATGTGTTAGAGTGCGATTTATATCAGTTGTTGAAACGGGATACGACGGCAACCGATAAATTTCTTGGGGAATATATGCTGGAATACAGTTGGGCAGAAAACAGAATGGCGTTATTAGAACGGTATCTATAGGACATAGATGCCGTTTTTTTACGTTATGCTCCCATAATTTTCTTTGTTTAATGCATAAATAGAGGGGATTCGCCTGATTATCAGAAAAAGTGCAACCTCTCAACAATTAGTCTGCTATTATTCCATAAACTTCCAGCAATTCCACTTCAATTCCATTTCTATTCCATGCTAATTCGGGTTTTCTTTCTATAATCAGACATGAAACTATAAAAAGAAAATGAATTGTCGATTTGACAGAATGAATTTGAATAGGAGGACAGGAAAATGGACAAGGAAATTCGGGTATTACTGGCAGACAATAATGTACAGGATAGAGAAAGTAAAAAGCGATTGTTGGAAGAACAGGGGATAACCGTGATTTTTGATACAGGTGATGGAAAAAAGGCACTGGAGAAAATTAGACAATATAGCCCGGATGTTGTTGTAATGGATATGATTTTGCCGGGAATTGACGGATTGGGCATATTAGAAGAATGTCATGATATGGGAGAAACACGTCCGTATTTTATCGTGGCGACAGCATTGCGTCAGGGGAGCATGATTGAGCAGGCAATTGCACAGGGGGTACACTACTACATGATGAAACCGGTATCTGCAGCCATGCTGATAAAGCGTATTAAACAAATTGTCCAGGGCAGCAGCGAGGAAAGTACATCTATTACAGGACAAGCCTTTCATGGGATTATTGCAGGAGACAATGAAACAGAGCAGACAGAAAAACACCAAAACACAAGTTGGACAAGCCATGAGAGAGGTGCGGAGGCTATTGGTTCGGAAGGAGACCGGGAGGTTGCGGCATCGGAAAGCCATGGAAAGTATACCGGGGATTTGGAGATGGATATCACCAACATATTACTTGAAATCGGAATGCCGGCACATATCAAGGGATACCAGTACATCAGGGAGGGGATTATGATGTCCTATGCAGACCCCAATATGTTGCACTACATTACCAAATTTTTGTATCCCGGCATTGCTAAAAAATATCATACTACATCCAGTAGTGTAGAGCGCACCATACGTCATGCGATAGAAGTGGCATGGCGACGCGGCAATATGGAGACTTTGGAGGAAGTGTTTGGCAATACCATATCTGCCAACAAGGGAAAGCCAACGAATTCCGAGTTCATGGCGTTGCTTACCGATAAAATCCGTTTGGAATATCGTATGCGTCAGGCGTCCTAACAGGGCAAAACTTGACGGAATAAGGCAATATAAGGTATAGTAATAGAGTTATCGCATTTTGATAGCTCTATTTCTTACGGTATAAGAAACATTTTTAGAGCATAAAAGGCATACAGGTACACATGCATATATGGAAACAATACAAATAAAGACATTACTTAGAGTGAAACATATGCCACAGGGGGGTTGTGGAGAAAAGGAGGTACCATCATGAAGACTTATTCAATGATGTCAATTGATGAAGCATTGGATGCTAAGTTTAATGAGCTGGTTGTCAGTTGTATGAAGTCGGGTGCCATCGATTTGAATTTATATCAGGAATACGATGTGAAACGTGGGCTTCGTGATAGTAGCGGAAAGGGAGTTTTAACCGGTCTGACGGAAATTTCTGACGTTACCGGTTATCGTATAGTAGATGGGGTAAAAGAAGCGGCAGACGGCATGTTGTATTATCAGGGATACGATGTAAAGCAATTGGTAGGTTCCGGGATTGATAAAAGATTTGCTTTCGAGGAGACAACGTATTTGTTGCTGTTTGGTCATCTGCCAAATGAGGAGCAGTTGGAAGTATTCCGTGGTATTTTATCGGGGCTACAGGAGCTTTCCGGTCAGTTTGTCCGGGATGTCATAATGAAAGCACCCAGTGCCAATCTGATGAACGGTCTGCAAAAGAGTGTGTTGACTTTGTACTCTTATGATGCCAATCCGGATGATATTTCCGTGCCGAATGTACTTCGTCAGTCGTTACAGTTGATTGCAAAGCTGCCGATGATTTCGGTATATAATTATCACGCTTATCGGCATTTTCACTATTTTGACAGTCTGGTAATTAAGCCGGCACTCAAAGAATTATCCATTGCAGAAAATATATTGCAGATGTTACGTCCGGATGGTCAATACACGCCATTGGAGGCGAGGGTATTGGATGCAGCATTGGTACTTCATGCAGAGCATGGTGGTGGTAACAACTCTACATTTACAAACCATGTGGTAACCTCGTCGGGGACGGATACATATTCTGCAGTGGCGGCATCCATTGGTTCCCTCAAGGGTCCGCGTCACGGTGGTGCAAATCTGAAAGTACAACAGATGTTTGCCGATTTGCGGGAAAATTGCAGGGATATCAAAGATGAGGGTGCATTGCGGGAATATCTGCAGGATATTTTGGACCGCAAGGCATTCGATGCAACCGGATTGATTTATGGTATGGGTCATGCAGTATACACGCTGTCTGATCCGAGAGAGGTAGTGCTGAAAGAGTATGCCCGCAGACTGGCAGACAGCAAGGATATGATGGATGATTTTATTCTGTATGATACGGTAGAGCGTATCGCAGCAGAGTTGTTATCCAACCGCAATCACATTGTCAAGCCGATTTGTGCCAATGTAGATTTCTACACAGGTTTTATATATACGATGTTGGGAATTCCGGAGGAAATGTTTACACCGATTTTTGCTATTTCCCGTATTGCCGGATGGAGCGCCCACCGATTGGAAGAATTGGTAAACCGTGGAAAAATCATTCGTCCTGCCTATAAATATGTAGGACACCATAGAGAATACAAGAAAGTGGATGATAGGGAGTAACTGAGAACGAAGATGCAGGCTGTGGAATGCAGCCGGCGTCAGATATACCGAAACGCTGTATGCGGGAAAGAGGATTACAATGATAACATTATCGCAGTCCAGTATGGTGGCAATCTTAATTGCATTTGCAGCATATTTATGTTTTATGATTGCCGTTGGTGCATGGTGTATGCGCAGGACAAAAAGTACGGAAGATTATTTTTTAGGGGGCAGAGGCTTAAACAGTTGGGTAGCAGCGCTGTCAGCCCAGGCATCTGACATGAGCGGATGGCTTCTCATGGGACTTCCCGGTTCCATTTATGCACTGGGAACCGGACAGTCATGGATTGCCATTGGATTGTTCTTGGGAACTGTCTGCAACTGGCTGTTGATTTCAAAGAGACTGCGCCGCTATACAATTGTGGCAAACAATTCTATGACATTGCCGGAATTTTTTGAAAATCGTTTTCATGATACCAAAAAGATATTGCTGACGATTTCTTCTATTGTAATTGTTATATTCTTTTTAGTGTATACGGCATCGGCACTGGCTTCCGGCGGAAAATTATTTAATACGGTATTCGGTATCGATTACCATATTGCATTGGCAATCGGTGCAGCCGTTATTCTGACATATACATTTATGGGTGGCTTTCTGGCAGTGTGTACTACGGATTTCATTCAGGGAACGCTTATGTTGATTGGACTTTTGACGGTACCGATTTTAGCGTTTGCATTTGTCAGTGGTGATTTTGCATCCAATATTAATCAGACAAATGTGGCGGGTGGCTATGAAAGTTATATGAGTCTCATCCAAAACGGAGAAAGACCATATACCATAATCGAGATTTTATCCCAGCTTGCATGGGGGTTAGGTTACTGTGGAATGCCGCATATTTTAGTACGTTTTATGGCGGTTAAGAGTGAAAAAGAAATCAAAAAATCCAGCATTATTGCGATTTCATGGTGTTTTCTGTCTCTGTTGGCTGCCTGTATTATCGGTGTGGTAGGTAGAGCGTATCTGGTAGACAATGTGCTCACCGATGCACAGACGGAAAGCGTATTTATCGTGTTGATTCAAAGCGTGTTTACCAAGAACATTGCCCTTCCGTTTATCGCAGGTCTTTTCCTCTGCGGTATCCTGGCGGCGATTATGTCAACAGCAGATTCTCAGTTGCTTGTATGTGCATCCTCTGTATCCAAGGATATTTATAAAAATATTATCAAACCGGATGCCGATGATAAAAAAGTATTGCGCATTAGTCGTGCAACAGTAATAGTAGTGGCTGTTTTAGCATTTTTAATCGCGTGGGATCCCAACAGCAGTATCATGGGACTTGTGTCCGATGCATGGGCAGGACTTGGCTCTGCTTTCGGTCCGGCAGTGGTTTTGGCATTATTCTGGAAACGTGCAAATCTGCCGGGTACAGTAGCGGGAATTATAACGGGTGGATTAACGGTTATTATTTGGGACTATATTCCTCTTGTAGGTGGAGAGACAATCGCAACTGCCACGGCAGTATATTCCCTACTGGTTGGATTTTTCCTGAGTCTGTTGGTCAATGTGGTTGTAAGCCTGTGTACCAAAGCGCCGGATGCATCCATTGTAGAAGAATTTGAAAAAGTAAATCAATATCAAGATTAAGACTGCTTTTGAATAAAATAAAAATCATCTGCCATACTAAACAATGTAAAATATTTGAGTCTTATACAGGACTTCAGAAAGGTATGGTGAATGCTTTGAAAAAGAAAATTTTAGTATTGGCGGCAGTGCTTACATTGTCTATGGCAGTGTTTACAGGCTGTGGTTCTGACACAAATAATGCGGTTACAGACTCCGGGGCAAGAGAAATGCCTAATGAGACAGAGCTTCCGGATAACGCTGATGACGGTGCTGTGAAAGATGCCGGAGATGCTGTAAATGATGCGGTGGATGGTGCCGGAGATGCTGTGAAAGATGCAACAGATGGTGCCGGAGATGCCATCAAGGATATAACTGATGGTGCAGAAGATGCCGTGGATGACACTGTGAATGGTGCAGAAAAAGCAGTAGACGATGCAACAGGGAACTAGGATACTAGGATAAAAACAAATAAGATGTGTAAGAAACGCCGGAAGCGGTTGAAAACCTGCTTCTGGCGTTTGTGATGTAAAAATCAGATATAGAGTATATGTATTTGTGACACACTGTTTCTATAGCTTGATGCTGTATAGGATGCTGTCTCGTCCTTTGTAGGTAAGTTCTTTTTCGGGCTTCATGCCAAGATTTTCAGCAGTGCGTATGGAGCGTGAGTTCTCTTTGTCGATGACAGCTACGATACGGTGGATGTGCAGGACATCTACAGCGTATTCAAATACTGCTTTGCAACATTCCAGAGCATATCCATATCCCCAGTGGTCGCTGTCCAGTAAATAGGAGAGCATGATTTCCTGTTTTCCGTCAATGACCTGGTTTTCTATGCCGCAGCGTCCGATCAGTCCCTGGGTGGTTTTGCTGAAGACACCCCATAAACCGTATCCGTAGAAGCTGTATACATTTCGGATATACGCTTCCTGTTTGGCGATTTCTTTTTCTTTATATTCTTCAATATCGTCAATGAATTTTGCCACGTCCGGATCCTGATAAATGGGATATAGTGCCGGAATATCATCCACGACCAGTTCACGTATGATTAAGCGTCTGGTGTTGGCGATAGTTACCGCTTCACCATGGCTGCGCTGCCAGATATGCTGGTAAAAGGAAGGCGTGATTCCCTCAAAGCTTTCTAATAAAACATCCGCTTCTGATAAATCCTGTTTTCCGGAATGGGGATTGACATAACCGACACAGGGAAGCCCGGCTGCTTTTGCTGAAGCTACTCCGTTTTCAGAGTCTTCCACAACGATGGCTTCAGAGGCATTAATTCCCAATTCTTTTAGTGCCAGCTCGTAAATATCGGGTGCCGGTTTAGGATGTTTCGTGTGGGAGCTGGATATTAATTTATCAAAATACTTCTTTAAATGAATGGATTTTAATGCCGTTTCAATCTCGGTGGGATTGGAGGAGGAGGCAATTGCCAGTTTGATGCCGGCTTGTGTAAGCAGCGGAATCATCTCCTGAATACCGGGTAGAGGGATGTAACCCTCCTTGCGGTGAATAGCCCGCTTAGCCTGATTGAGTTCCTCCAGTAATTGCTCCGGTGTGACGGAGAGATGATGCTCCTCTACCACCTGTTTCGCCATGTTTGCTGTGGAGCTGCCGATAAACTGCTCATGGTATTCCATATCTGCATTTATGCCATAGCGTTTTAATACTTCCAAAGAAGCCTTACCGTGCTGTGGCTCACTGTCAACTAATACTCCATCCATATCAAAAATAATTGCACGTAACATAAATTTTACCTCTTTCGTTGAGAAATGATTCACAGTTCCTCGTCACAATTCACAAAACCAGCTAGCATAGCTGTCTGTCGCAGCTTCGCAGCTCATGTTTTGTTCATGTGCCGGGGTGACAGCTTCCACCGTCAGATATAAAGATGCTATGGTCAAAAGCCCCTTCGGGGCATAATCGACACAAAGATATGTGTTAGCAAGCTAGCTTGCAACACATATCCTGTGTTCGGTTGGTGCAAAGCACCCTTTTGACCCTAGCATCACATCAACTGTGAATAGTAACATATATACATATTATAACAGAAAAATCATTGTCTCACAATGTTAATCATGGTATACTTACCCTGTATTGTAAAAGAACTACGGATGTGATAAAAGAGAACGTAGAACAGAAAGGACGAAACAAACATGGCAGTAATCAGACCTTTTCAGGCAGTACGCCCGTCGGACAACGTGGCAGACAGAGTGGCAGCACTGCCGTATGATGTGTATAACCGTGAGGAGGCTAAGGCAGAGACTCAGAGAGAGCCGCTTTCTTTTTTGTGTATAGACAGGGCGGAGACTCAATTGGCAGATTCTGTAGATACCTATGCTCCTGAAGTATACGATACAGCGAAAAAGCTGTTTGAGAGCCGGCTGCAGGACGGCACATTTATTACGGATGCGGATAATGCCTATTATATATATCAGTTGGAGATGGATGGACGGACTCAGACAGGAATCGCCGCCTGTGCCAGCGTGGATGATTATGTGGAGGGTCGCATTAAAAAGCATGAAAATACCCGCGAGGAAAAAGAGCAGGACCGCATCTGTCATGTGGATTCGTTAAGCGCCCAGACAGGACCGATTTTCTTGGCATATCGTTCCAGGGAAGAAATCAATACCATCGTCAGCCGGACGATGAAACAGGAGAAAGCTCTCTATGATTTCGTGGCACCGGATGGTGTTGCGCATCGTGTGTGGAAAATCGTGGGTGAGGATGTGAAGCGTATTCAGGATGCATTTGCAGAAATCAATGAAATATATATTGCAGACGGACACCACCGTGCGGCGTCTGCTGTAAAGGTAGGATTGAAGCGTCGAAAAGAAAATCCGGGTTATGACGGAACAGAGGAATTTAACTATTTCCTTTCGGTGCTGTTTCCGGATGACCAATTGATGATTATGGACTATAATCGTTGTGTCAAAGATTTGAATGGACTGTCAGCAGAAGAATTCTTAAATAAGATTGGGGAAAACTTTACGGTGACGCCCCTGGCTGCGGCGAGCCATCCCCGGAAAAAAGGACAGGTGAGTATGTATCTGGAGGGGACATGGTATGAGCTGCAGGCAAAAGAGGAACTGCTTGCCATTACCGATGCCGTGGCATCTTTGGATGTATCTTTGCTGCAGGATTATCTGCTCCGTCCGATACTGGGAATCGAAGACCCCAGAACGGATTCACGTATAGACTTTGTAGGAGGTATTCGTGGTCTGGAGGAGTTGGAGCGTCGTGCCGGCGAAGATATGAAAGTATCTTTTGCCATGTATCCCACATCGATTGGAGAACTGTTTGCCGTGGCGGATGCCGGACTTTTAATGCCGCCTAAATCTACATGGTTTGAGCCTAAGCTTCGCAGCGGATTGTTGATACATCGCATCTGATAAAAGAGGTATTTGTTATGAAGGAGTTTTTTTCCATTGAAGGTCCCTTTATGCAGTTTTTTGCAAAACTGTGGGACATGATCATACTGAGTATTTTGTTTTGCGTATGCTGCATTCCCATAGTAACTTTTGGAGTCAGTTACAGCGCGCTCTATTATACGATGGTGAAAGCGGTGATTCCCGGTGAGGGACATACGATCCGTACTTTTTTTAAGGGGCTCCGGCAAAATATAAAGCAAGGGTTGGGGCTGGGAATTTTATTTGAGGCAATACTTGTGGTGCTGTTTTTTTCCCTGTATGTGGTTTTCATCAATGATTTGGGATTGCTGGGAAGATTTTTTGGCATTGCATTTGTCATATCACTGATTCTGGTGATGACGTTGATGGCGTATGCATTTCCATTGGCAGGTCGATTTCACAATTCCATAGGCGAAATCCTTGCCAATAGCCTTCTTATTGCCGTGGGAAGCTGGAAAGAGACGGTGTCCATGTTTATTTTGGAGGCAGTGCTGCTTGCATCTATGGCATTCGTGTTGTTTGTCCCGTTTATTGTGCTTTTCGTGCCGGGAGTGGTAGTGTGGATGCAGGCAAAGATGTTAGAGGTGTTGTTAATACCGTATATGCGGGAGGGAGGAGAAGACAATGAAACAGAAACTGTATGATTTGATGGACTGGGAAGCAATTGAAGCCATAGTGTATTCTGAGGAGGATCATCCTGAGCGCATCCTGGGACCACGCAAAGTCCGTGGCGGCATTTTGGTACAGGTATTCCTGCCGGATGCTGTGGAGGCGTATCTGTGTCTAAAGGGCGGAAAGAAACGGTATGCCATGGAACAGTCTGATGATGCAGGGATGTTTGCGGTTCTTCTTCCGGGAAAACAGATAAGTGCATATACAGTCATAGCAAAATATGAGGATAATTCGGAGATTGAGGTGGAGGACTGTTATCTCTATCAGGATTTGTTCGGCATGAACAATATTAAACGTTTTGAGGAAGGGCTTCATGATGAAATTTATCAATATATGGGCGCGCATCCGGCTGCTGTAAGAGGGTGCATGGACCAGGCAGATATTTTTTGGGATGTGACAGAGGATGAGCCCCTGCCTGAACCTAAAAAACGTGGCAGATTGGCAAAGAAGCCTGCAGCAAACGAGGAGGAACCGGTGGTGTATGGTACCCATTTTGCCGTTTGGGCACCCAATGCCATACGTGTCAGTGTAGTGGGAGATTTTAACTGTTGGGACGGCAGACGGCATCCCATGATGCGCCAGGGCGATTCCGGTGTGTTTTCTTTGTTTGTACCGGGAATTTCCTGCGGGCAACTTTATAAATACGAAGTGAAAACGGATTCACAAACTGTCGTCATGAAGACAGACCCATATGGGTTTGCCTGTGAGAAACGTCCGGCAAATGCCAGTATAGTAGCGAATATAAATGGTTTTACGTGGACGGATAACGCATGGTTGCAAAAGAGAAAGAAAGCAGACTATGAAAAAGAGCCTATGAGCCTGTATGAAGTACATCTTGGATCATGGAAGCAAAGGCATGAAATCGATAATGATAAAAAGGAAACCGAAGATGAGTTTTTGAACTATCGGGAGATAGCACCGGAATTGGCGGCGTATGTCAAGGAAATGGGATATACCCATATTGAGCTGATGCCGGTAATGGAGCATCCGCTGGATGAGTCCTGGGGATATCAGGTGACTTCTTACTATGCGCCTACTGCCCGCTACGGCTCACCGGAAGACTTTATGTTTTTCATGAACTATATGCATAACGAAGGGATTGGAGTGATTTTGGACTGGGTGCCTGCCCATTTCCCGAAAGATGAAAACGGTCTGGCACGTTTTGACGGTACTTGTCTCTATGAGCATTTAGACCCGAGGCAGGGCGAACACCCGCATTGGGGGACTCTCATATACAATTATGGCAGACCGGAGGTTGCCAATTTCCTTATCGCCAATGCACTGTTTTGGGTAGAAAAATACCATGCAGACGCCATTCGTATGGATGCTGTGGCATCTATGCTGTATCTGGATTATGGAAAACAGAACGGGGAATGGATTCCTAATATGTATGGAGGCAATGAAAATCTGGAGGCAATAGATTTCCTGCAGAATTTAAGCCGGGTATTTCATGAGAAAAAGAACGGTGCCTTGTTAATCGCGGAGGAATCTACAGCATGGCCAAAGGTGACAGAGTCTGCAGACAAGGATGGCTTGGGCTTTGATTTGAAATGGAATATGGGTTGGATGAATGATTTTATAGCGTATATGCAGACGGACCCGCTGTTTCGTAAAGGGCGGCATGGAATGCTCACATTCAGCATGATTTATGCCTACAGTGAGAAATTTGTACTGGTATTTTCTCATGATGAAGTGGTACACTTAAAGGGCTCTATGCTGGCAAAAATGCCGGGCAGCATAGAAGATAAGTTTGCAAACCTGCGTGTTACCTATGGTTTTATGATGGCGCATCCGGGAAAGAAGCTGCTGTTCATGGGGCAGGAATTCGGACAGGAAACGGAATGGAATGAAAAGCAGGAATTGCCCTGGGAGTTGGCAGAAGAACCCTCCCACAAACTTCTTCAGAGCTATGTGAAAGCCCTCAATGAATTTTATAAAAAGCATCCGGCATTGTATGAGATGGATTTTGAGCCGGAAGGATTTGAATGGCTTAGCAACATGGATGCAGATCATAGTATTATTACATTCATGCGCTATGATGAAAAGAAACAGGAAAACCTGTTGGTGGTATGCAATTTCACTCCGGTTGCCTATGAAAACTTCAAGGTAGGCGTACCTTTTGCCGGAAAGTATAAGGAGCTCTTTAACAGTGATGACGGTAAGTTCGGAGGAAGTGGTTGCACGAATCCGAGACAGCAAAATACCAAGTCGGTTCCATGGGATGGCAGAAAAAATTCTCTGGCAATCACTGTGCCGCCGTTGGGCATTAGTGTATTTCGCGGTACACCTCTGGAAGCTCCGGCAGATAAGTCAAAAAAGAAAGCAAAGAAGAAATAGGTTGAAACATTATCTGTGCCACTGACGATAGTGGCGGAATGGAGATGGAAATGGTATTTTTAAATCAAATGTCGATACATATTTTAGGATTAATGGCGACAAGGACTGAGGAAAGTACCAGTGTGGAGGAGCTCACTAAAATTATGGAGGATGACTCCGTTTCCGGTGGGGAAAAAACCAGTTTTTTAATCCAGTATCTTCTTGATCAAAGGGAGCCGCTGCTCCGTTTCGGACAGACGCTTCTGATAGCTCTGATTGTATTTTTGCTGGGGCGAAGATTAGTTAAGCTATTGTTAAAGCTGACACAGCGCTCTATGGAGCATCGAGAAGTAGAAATCAGTGTCCGGAAATTTGTCATGTCTCTGGCAGGTTTTATTTACAATTTACTGCTGATAGTTGTCGTGGCAGGAATACTGGGCATAGGGACCAGTTCCATTGTGGCAGTGATAGGTTCTGCCGGTCTGGCAATCGGACTGGCACTGCAGGGGAGTCTGTCAAATTTGGCGGGCGGTGTGCTCATTTTGCTGTTAAAACCCTTTCAAGTGGGGGATTATATTATTACAGACAACTCGGAAGGAACCGTACAGAGCATAGATATTTTTTATACGCGGCTGCATACATCTGATAACCGTGTCGTTGTGATTCCCAACGGTGCTATCTCCAACAGGGATGTGACGAATACGACGAAACTGGAGAAACGGTTGTTAGTATTACCTTTTTCCGTGGGTTATGATGCAGATATAGCCACGGTGAGGGAGCTTTTATTGAAAGAGATGGAAGAGCATTCGGATATCATACAGGCAGAACCGAAATCCGTTGTGGTGACAAAGCTCAACCCGGTTAAGGTATGCTTAAGTGCAAAATGTTGGGTGGAAACCGGGAAGTACTGGGATGTGAATCATATGATGTTAGAGCGGATTAAGGAACTGTTGCAGGAGCAGGGGATTTCTATCGGATAGAGTTTATGCTCCCCATATCATACAAACGACAGTAAAAGAGGTGAAGGCATTGATTAGTATTTATCGTACGGATGACCGGAAAATCCATGAGGAAAGTGGTATTGAGCCGGGTACATGGATTAATATGGTGAATCCGACTGTAACAGAGGGAGAACTCATTGCCGAAAGTCTGCATATTGATATTCAGGATTTGTTGGCGGCATTGGATGAGGAGGAGAGTTCCCGTGTAGAGTTGGAAGACGGGTATACTCTCATTTTGGTGGATATTCCCACGATAGAGATTCGACATGATAAGGAAGCATACACGACAATTCCTCTCGGTATCATACTGACGCATGATATCATTATTACCGTCTGTACAGAGGAAACTCCGGTTTTACAGGCGTTTGTAAATGGAAGGGTGAAGGAATTCAGCACCAAGAAAAAAATGCGTTTTGTGTACCAGATATTATTCCGTGTCGCTGCGTTGTATCAGACGGACTTGCGTGTCATTGATAAGAAAAGAACGGAAATTGAGGAGCGGATTGACGACAGCACCAAAGATATGGACCTGATTGACCTGCATGGTCTGGAGTCCACCTTGGTATATTTTGCCACATCTTTGCGTGCAAACGGTGTGGTGCTTGACCGTCTGACCAGATATAAACGCTTGGAGCAGTATCCGGATGATAAAGATTTACTGGGCGATGTCATTGTGGAGAATCGTCAGGCGATTGAGATGACGAGTATATACCGAGATATTATCAACGGAACCAGAGAACTGATGTCCTCTGTGTTAGATAACCGACTAAATAATGTCATGAAGATGCTTACCATTGTAACGTTGATTATGGGTATTCCCACACTTATTTCGGGAATTTACGGAATGAATGTGGCTAGTGAGTGGATGCCTTTAGCTGATACTCCACATGGATTTGGGATTATATGTCTCATCATACTGTGTGTTTGTGTTCTCACACTGCTCATATTGCGAAGAAAGAAACTGTTTTGAAAAAGAGAATGTGCGAAGTTTGAGTAACGAACAAATACAGCACCGATGGCAGCGAAATTTTTTACGCTACTGTCGGTGCTGTAAATTTTTTGTCAGATTAAATTTTGCCGGGTGATTCTGTTATTCATTCAGATAACTTTCACATCGGGCGATAACTTCTCTCATGGCATCCTGCCCGGGAGCACCAATGGTGTTTCGCTTTGCCACACAGGTCTCCATGCTGATGGCATCGTAAATATCTTCCTCAAATACCGGACTGATTGCTTTGTATTCCTCTAACGACATTTCTCCGAGAGAAATATTTTTATCTATGCAGTACAACACCAGTTGTCCGATAATGCCGTGGGCATCACGGAATGGCACACCGTGATTCACCAGATAGTCAGCGGCATCGGTGGCATTGGTAAATCCCCCTTCCGCACTGGCGCGCATATTATCTTTGCGGAATGTCATGGTATCCAACATACCGTTAAACAGAGCAATGCAGCCTTTGGTAGTATCAATGGCATCAAAGACAAATTCCTTGTCCTCCTGCATGTCCTTGTTGTATGCGAGGGAAAGTCCCTTCATCGTAGTGAGGAGGGAAATCAGAGAGCCATAGACACGTCCTGTCTTTCCCCGAACCAGTTCAGCGATATCCGGATTTTTTTTCTGAGGCATGATACTGCTTCCGGTGGAGTAGGAGTCATCAATATCGATAAACTGATACTCGTTGGTATTCCAGATAATGATTTCCTCGCAGAAACGGCTCAGATGCATCATGATAATAGACATGGCAGCGGAAAACTCAATTAGATAATCCCTGTCGGAGACGGAATCCATACTGTTTAAGGTAGGTCCCGTAAAGCCCAACAGTTCTGCCGTGCGCTCACGGTCTAAGGGATAGGTGGTTCCTGCCAGAGCACCGGATCCCAGAGGACAGTAGTTCATCCGCTCATGGATATCCTGCAGGCGGGAGCGGTCTCTGCGAAACATTTCAAAGTATGCCCCCATGTGATGTGCCAAGGTGATGGGCTGTGCTTTTTGCAGATGGGTAAAGCCCGGCATGATGGTGTCCAGATTCTCTTTCATGATGGATAGCAGACTCTGTAAAAGGTGCTTGAGCAGAGTGTCCATCTCCAAAATTTCCTTGCGGGTGTAGAGTTTCATATCCAGTGCCACCTGGTCGTTACGGCTGCGTCCGGTATGAAGGCGTTTTCCGGCATCACCGATACGTGCGATCAGATGTGCCTCCACGAAGCTGTGGATGTCCTCATGCTCCTCAGTAAAGGTAAGCTCGCCGGAACGGATATCCCTGCGGATGGACTCCAACCCTTCTGTAATTGCCTGTTTATCCTCGTTTGATATAATGCCTTGCTCGGCTAACATGGTGACATGGGCAATGCTGCCATCAATATCCTCATTATAAAATTTTCGGTCGAAGGGAAGTGATGCGTTAAAATTATGTACCAACTGATTGGTTTCCTTGGTAAAACGTCCACCCCAAAGTTTCATAGTAACCTCCGTTCTGCCGCTTTGGTCAGCGACACAAAATACTAAAAAAAGTTTCTAATTGATTTTATACAGCATGAAAATACCGAAATGGAGCATTCCATTTCGGTATTTAGAAAACATTTTCATAAAGAAATCAGTCTTCTGCCTCCGGTGTTGTATCAGAAAACTCAATAAAGTCATCCTCGAAATTATCATTGAAATCCTCTGAATCAAAATCTTCAAGATAATCCGGCTCGAGGTAACGGAATACAAGATAAGCAATCACAGCGACAGCAGCAATTGCACCGATGATTGCAAGAGCAATCACAATCCCGTTTTTGTTCTTTTCTTCAATCTCTTTTCTATGAAGAAGCTCGTTAATCTTTGCAGCATTCATCAATTCTTCAATTTTATTTGACATATCGCCACTTCCTTTCGTCTTTTATTATGGTTAGTATATCATAAATTATGTGGAATATCTATATCTTTTTTAGTTTTGCAAAGGACGCCATCATTTTTCTGGTGGTTCCGCTGTCGAAGTCTACCGTAACCTCATAATCACCTGATTTGTCATGGATTGCGGTTACGATGCCTTCTCCGAATTTTTTATGTTGAATGCGGTCTCCTTCACTGTAAGTTAATTTTCCCATAGGCTCCTCACTTTTAGATGTGGCTCCGAACCCTTTGTGAATCAGCGGGTTTCCTGCAAAAAAATCTGCTCCGGAACTGCGTCTCGCCGCCTGCTTCACTTTTTTTTCTGCCATGGGATTCCATGTGGAGGAAGCATCCGTGTGTACCCGTGGAAAGTCACTTGCACGCATTGTACGGTATGTATCGCGTCCGGCGGAGGAAAAACCGTCGTCGGAGAGGCTGGCATTCTGTTTAAGCAGATATCGTGGAATTTCGTTGATAAAGGAAGAAGGGCGGTTGTACTGCTGTTCTCCATTGCGGAAACGACTGCGTGCGCAGCTTAAAGACAGTTTTTTCTTGGCACGTGTAATTCCCACATAGCAGAGGCGTCGTTCCTCCTCCATTTCATCGGGGTCATCTCCCATGACAGCACCGTAGCCGGGAAAGATTCCGTCTTCCATTCCCACCAGATAGACATAAGGAAATTCCAATCCCTTGGCACTGTGCAGAGTCATCAGGAGCACCATATTCGTATCGCTGTCTACCGTGTCAATGTCTGCCACCAGTGCAACATCTTCCAGAAATCCGCTGAGAGTAGGTTCTTCTTCGCAGTTTTCCTCATAAGATACGACTTTATTGATCAGTTCTTCAATATTTTCGATTCGTCCGTTTGCCTCGTCGGTGCCTTCTTCCTCCAGTTGTCGTACATAACCGGTTTCTTCGATGATTTCCCGGATTAAATCTTCCAGAGAATACCCTGGCGAGTCTAAATGTCTCTTAAAAGATTCAATCAGACTGACAAATCCGCCTAATTTGGCGGCACTGCGTTTTAGTCCGTCTATGTATTCGTAATTTTGCAGGGCACCGTAAAAGCTGGTCTCGTGCTCTATGGCATAGGCGGCAACCCGGTCAATGGTAGTCAGACCGATACCGCGCTTTGGCACATTGATAATACGCTTCACGGAAATATCATCCAGACCGTTTTCCACGGTGCGCAGGTAGGCAAGTAGGTCCTTGATTTCCCGACGCTGGTAGAAGTTTACTGCACCTACGATACGGTAAGGGATATTACCGGTGACCAGTTTTTCCTCAAACACGCGGGACTGTGCGTTGGTGCGGTAGAGAATGGCAAAATCCTGATAGGTGGCTTCCCCGGTCTCTGTCGCATAAGCAATGGCTTTTGCGATGCTGTCTGCCTCCTCATATTCGTTGTCAAACTGAGAATAGTAGATGGCATCTCCCTTTTCATTTTCTGTCCACAATGCCTTGTCTTTGCGCATGGAATTGTGGCTGATGACTGCATTGGCGGCATCCAGGATATTTTGGGTGCTGCGGTAGTTTTCCTCCAGTTTGATTACGGTGGCATCCGGGTATTCCTGCTCAAAGTTCAGGATATTGTAAATGTTTGCTCCGCGAAATTTATAGATGGACTGGTCGTCATCACCTACCACGCAAAGGTTGTGCTCCGGTTTACCGTCCTCACCCCGGGAGTTTGCCAATAGCCGTATTAGCTCAAACTGGGCGGTATTGGTATCCTGATACTCGTCCACCAGAATATAGCGGAAACGGTTTTGATAGTAGTCTAAGACATCCGGATTTTCCCGGAACAGTTCTATGGTTTTGCAGATTAAATCATCAAAGTCCAGCGCATTGGAATCCCGGAGACGTTTTTCGTATTCCCGGTAAGCTCTGGCGTATATTTCTTTCATATAATCTCCACTGGCGCGGAGTTCATATTGCTCCGGGCTGATTAGCTCATCCTTGGCAGAAGAAATTGCACCAAGAACACTGCGCTCCTTGAATTTCTTAGGGTCTAGCTGTAAGTATTTCAGGATGTCACGCATTAAGGTTTTCTGGTCATCACTGTCGTAAATCGTAAAACTGCGGGAGTAGCCGAGGGCTTCAATATGCCGCCGCAAAATCCGCACACAGGCAGAGTGAAATGTGCTGACCTGAATATATTCGGCACCGGAGGAAACAATGTGGTCCACTCTTTCCCGCATTTCCCCTGCCGCTTTGTTTGTAAAGGTAATAGCCAGAATATTCCAGGGGTTGACGCCGTATTCTTCAATCAAATAGGCAATACGGTGGGTGAGTACCCGGGTTTTGCCGGAACCGGCACCTGCCAGAATGAGCAGTGGACCCTGAAAATGTTTCACCGCTTTTTCCTGCTGGGGATTTAATCCTTCTAACACATTCATGGTAAAATCCTTTCTCTTTAGAATCTCACACCGTCACGATACTCTTTGGCGGCTGTAAAAAAGTCCATCAGTCCCTCCTCGTCCGCCTGGGCAATCTGCTCCTTGGCGGCTGTGAGAATTTCAATATATTTATCTAAAAATTCGCAGATTCGTTCTGGATTGGTGAGACAGATGTTTTGCCACATTTCCGGGGAAGATGAGGATATCCGGGTTATTCCGTGAAATCCACCTGCTGCCAGGGCAGCGTATGTTCCTTCCTTGTCTAAAGCAGCCACTGTATTCACCAGAGCCGCAGAAATCACATGGGGACCGTGGCTGATTCCGGCAACAACTGCGTCATGTATATTGGCGTCCAGCACCATGCAGTGGGAACCGATATCGTGCACGAATGATTTAAGCCATTCCGTATATTCCGGGCGGCTTTCCTTAAAAGGTGTCAAAACATAATACTTGTCCCGGAAAAAGGAAGACTCTGAATGCTCATAGCCTGTCTTTTCCGAGCCTGTCATGGGATGTCCGCCTACAAATTGCTCACATAAGCCGTGTTCCCTCACCGCAGCCAGAATATCACTTTTGACACTGCCCACATCTGTCAGCAGACAGTCCTTGGACAGGTAAGGTTTCAATTTATCTAAATAAGCAATATTTTTAATAACCGGAGCACAGAGGAAAATGCAGTCCCGGTCGGAAAAATCTGATAAGTCCGTAGTTATTCTGTCCAAAATACCATCCATCTTTGCCAGTTCCAGTCTGGGGTGTGGTTTTGATATAAAATAATTATAGGCAAGCAGTTCGGAATCCGGATATTGTTCCCTCAAAGCATGGGCAACAGAGCCACCGATTAATCCGAAACCGATAAAGCCAAAGCGTCTCATTTCCATGGTTTCCTCCGTTCCGAAATATGTAAAAAAGAATCAAAGATATTTTAAACGACTGTCCATAAGGTGTCAACTTGAATTATTATGCAATACGCAGTATAATACATGATAGGGTACTAGCGTCAAAAAGATATAAGCAGGTGTTTGTCAAAAGGTGCGATGAAGCGTAATAGGAGTGGTTTGGTTGCTGATAGCAATGACCTTTTGGTCAGGAGGTAGTGTGAAAATGAATTTTTCACACGGCAACTTTGTGCCTACGGTCCAAAGTTTGCAGGTTATGGAAAGGCATGGTATTTTATGGATACTATTAAAAGATGTATAGGAGGAGTGGGAGATGTATTCCGCATTATCATTGCGACTCTGATGAGTTATCTCGGAATCGTTTCCAATATTGTAGGGACCATCATTGGTATTTTTGCCTCGGTTCTGATTGTGGGATGTATCGTGGGAATCTGTCTCTACATTAAAGTCCTTCCTGTATTTACGGAAGCGAGAGAAACCGTGTTTGACAAACTGGTCAGCATGAGCGAGGATGATTTTGTCATGAAGGAAGACACGGTGGTATTTGATAAAAACGGAGAGCAGGTGGGTAAAGTCAATGCCGGACGTTTCAAATACATGGAGATTAAGGAAGTCTCACCGTATCTGTATAACGGATATATTGCTGTGGAGGATAAGCGTTTCAAAACCCACACGGGAGTGGATGTATTGGCAACGATGCGTGCCGGAGTCGCTCTTGCAAAAAATAAGGGTGATATCAAACAGGGTGGAAGTACCATTACACAGCAGGTCATCAAAAACAATCTATTGACCCAGGAAAAAAGTTATACCCGTAAAATTGCGGAGATTATGTTGGCACCTTCTGTCGAAGAAAAATTCAGCAAAGATAAAATCATGGAATTCTATTGTAACAGTAATTATTACGGCAACCGCTGTTACGGTGTGGGAGCTGCCAGTGAATATTATTTTAATAAAAAGGCAGCGGATTTAGAGCCTCATGAAGCCGCCCTGCTCATTGCGCTGTCTAATAATCCGTCTGCATATGACCCGGTGAATAAACCGGATGCGGCATTGGTGAAGCGCAACGAGATTCTGGACAAAATGTATAACGAGGGTGTCATTACCCAAAAAGAATATAACAGTGCCAAGAAAAAGAAAGTCAAGGCATTGCAGATTGCCCATGACGGCGCTAATGAGAGTTATGTAGTAAGCTATGCGGTTCATTGTGCTGCTCTGTCCCTGATGGAGAAAGAAGAATTTAAGTTTCAGTATACGTTCAAGAATAAAGAGGATTATGAAGACTATAAAGAGAAGTACAGCAATGCTTACAGTAAGAAGTCTAATGATATCCGTGATGGAGGATATAAGCTGTATACTTCCATCGACATGAGTAAACAGAAAAAATTACAAAAGGCGGTAGATAACGGACTGGCATTTAGCAAAGAGAAAAATTCGGATAAGACGAAGTATGCGCTACAGGGTGCTGCGGTATGTGTAGACAATCATACCAACTACGTTGTAGCGATTGTAGGGGGAAGAGGTACAAAAGACTCTTACAATCGGGCATATTTGTCTGCCAGACAGTCAGGAAGCTCTATCAAGCCGTTAATTGACTATACACCGGGATTTGAGACAGGCGCTTTTTCGCCATCCACGGTGGTAAAAGATCAGAAAATCGAGAACGGACCGAAAAACTCCGGTGGCGGCTATAGGGGAAATGTGCATATCAGAGAGGCGGTGGCACGTTCTATCAACACAGTAGCGTGGCAGGTGTTGGATACCATCACACCGGAATACGGACTGTCGTTCTTAGATAAACTCCATTTCCATAATCTCAGCTATGTGGACAATGATAACCTTTCCCTCTCGTTGGGAGGATTTACGGAGGGTGTCCGTGTGGTAGATATGGCGAAGGGCTATTCTGCTTTGGCGAATAACGGCAGCTACAGTGAGCGCACATGTATTCAGAAAATCGAACATGTATCAGAGGGAACCGTTTACAACAGTAACGACGATACAACGCAGGTATTTACTGAGGATGCGGCTTGGATGATGACAGACGTGTTAAAAGGAGTCATGAATGAGTCATACGGAACAGGGCACTCTCTGAAGCTGGATAATAAGCAGATTGCAGCAGGCAAGACGGGAACTGCTAATTCCAGCAAAGATGTATGGTTTTGCGGATATACAAAATACTATACAACAGTAGTGTGGGCAGGTTACGATACTCCCCGGGCAATGCCGGGAGTGACAGGTGCATCTCTGCCGGGAGTGATATGGAAAAACTTTATGAATCAAATCCACAAAAATAAAGAGCCGGAAGATTTTGAACCACCGTCCGGAATCATTCTGGCAAAGTATGACAGCAAGGGAAATCTGATTAAGGGAACAGAAAGTGATTCCGATTTGAAAAGAACTTTCGGTAAAGATTTCTTTTCCAAAAACATACTGAAATCAAAGACAAAATATGAATCGAATCTGATAGACGATAATTATGAGAAAAAAGTGCTCCGCAAGCTGGAGGCGTTTGAAAAACTCTCAATTACCAGTATAGCTGATTACTATACTTTGAAATCCAGCTATCAGGAGCTGCGGGATTTGATTTCTGCGATTGAGGATGATGAAGTCCGTAAAACATACGCAACCCGTGCCAAGGATAAGTATGATTCCCTCTATGATGATACCGTGGAGTGGGAAAAAGTTGTGGAGGAATATGAGCAGCAGAGACGGGAAGCAAACGAAGAACTGGCAAGGGAGAAAAAGGCAGCCTCCAGGGAAGCCAGAAAGCAGCAGCAGAAGAAGACGAGAATAGCACGTGCAAACACCAGATTAAAAGCGTTGCGAGGATACGATTATCAGCCGGAAAATATGTCTACTCTGCTGAAAAAAGCCAAGGAAGCTGTGGATGCTTGTAAAGAGTACAGTGAATACGCAAGCCTGAATAGTAAGTATGAATCTTACAGTGCCGCTTTGTATAAGCTGCCGACAAAGGCGGAGTATGATGCGCGAAAAAATGGCTCATCAGCAGTCGTGCCAGCACAGACAAAAAATCCGATGGTGACATACGCACCGAATAACTGAACAACGTAACAGTGCGATAGCGGTAAACATTCAGGAATGGTTTTGGCAGTGCTTTCATGGGAAGTAACTTTGCGGAGTAATCAGATGGTTGTAAAGAATGAAAAAGGGCTTTGGTTAGTCAGGGGAAGGAAAGAAGGATAGAATGGCAGGAACGGATAGGAGACAGCAGGATGTACGGCGTGCGGTCGGGCAGTCAGCAGGGCGGCAGATGCGCACGCAGGATGCGCTCAGACAGACAGCAGGCAGGCAGACGAGCACGCAGGAAATGGCAATAAAGCGGCAGGAAATGGCGCGTCAGGCAGCAGCGGAGGCGGCGAAGCTCAGGCAGACCACCGCCGCAAAAAGAAATTATACGGTACGCAGAACGGCTTCTGAAATGGCGTATGAAAGAGATATCAGGGAAAATGCGGCATGGCAAAAGGAAGTACAGGAAAGAGAGGCAAAGGAAGAAGAACTGTCGAAAAAGGGTTTGCGGCATTGGGGACATGTGGGACAATGGTTCAAAATGTTTTGCTGGATGCACATTCCGATTTTCGGATTCTGGTATATGGTGGTAACTGCTCTGAGAAAGAAAAATCCGGAGGAAAAGCGAACCTTTGCAAAAGCGTTCATCTTATACCGTGTGCTGGTTCTTTTGCTGGCATTGACGATACTTTATGTTTTTTACCGCATGGGATTGGGATTCATAGAACAGATTCTCGCCTATGTGGACTTGCATATTTGATTTGGCATGATTTAAGTAAACCGGAATAGGAATAATAAATAACGAAATCCGTCCATGTGGCGGTGAAAAGGAGGTAAAAATGAAAAAAAGAGTAAATGAAAACACGGGATATTACAAGATGGGAAAAATCGAATTTAAATTTGCCACAATTATATGGGAAAATGAACCACTCAGGTCATCCGAGCTGGCGAGACTTGCTTTGGAACAGCTGGACTGGAAAAAGTCTACCAGTTATACGGTATTGAAAAAATTATCCGACAAGGGATATTTTCAAAATGACAAGGGGACAGTGACTTCCATAGTCAGCAGGGATGAATATTACAGCATGCAGGTACAGGGTATATTGGATGAGGGATATGAAGGTTCCCTTCCGAAGTTTATTGCAGCATTTTCAAAAAGCAAAAGCTATACGGATAAGGAAATCAATGAGTTGGTTGACTTGATAAAAGGGAAAAAATAAGCTGAGACGTCAGTATAAAAGGGAAAAATACGTTTAGACATCAGGATAAAAGGGTAACAGTAAGGTACTTGCTAGGGTAAAGGGAGACATTTGAATGACAGATATTTTTGTCCGAGTATTAGAATTGAGCTATTCCGGTACATTGACCATTGTAATAATATTGGTTTTTCGAAGACTGCTACAAAATGCGGAGAAAAGGTATTCGTATTATCTGTGGGCGATACCATGGATAAAGCTGGTGATACCCATAACTAGTGTTGGTATTTGGAGTGTTTTGGATGAACAGCCGGCAGTGAATGCTTGTCTGACGGTATATCAGGATACGATTGGGCGAAACGGAAGAGGTGCCCGTGAATATGTGGAGAATATGGAAGTCCCGGTGCTGGAGACGCTGTGTATTGTTTGGGCGGTCGGGGTTCTCGTTTTGTTGGTACAAACAATTTCGAAATATGTTGATACGCGGAAACGTTTGCAGGTAAGTCAAAAGGTTCGTGACTGTGATAATGTGTATTTGTCAGATGATATTAATGGCTCCTTTGTTTTCGGCATCCTCCATCCTAAAATATATTTGCCTTATGAGCTCAACCGGCAAAAGTATCCACACATCCTTCGGCATGAAGAAGTCCATTTCAAACGTAAGGATTATGTGATTAAGTTACTGGCTTATGCTGTGGTGATACTGCACTGGTTTAATCCGATTGTCCGGTTTGGGTATTACTGTCTGACCGATGATATGGAAATGTCCTGCGATGAAGAAGTGCTCCGCTTGATCGGGGAGGATGCCAGAGCGGACTACGCATCGACTCTGCTGAAGTTTTCGATGATAGAGAAGAAGGAAGATAAATCTGTGATATCTTTCGGCGGAGACAGTACCAAGAAGCGTATTAAAAACATAATGAAGGTGAAACGTCACTCCAAACTCAGTAATTTCCTGGCATGCTGTGTCATTGTACTGGCTGTGGTATTTTTGCTGCCACAGTTTGGGATGGGTGAAGCGGCAGGTGGCGGTAAGGGTAAGAATGGGGCTGTGGAAGCAACAGGACAAGGTGGTGCGGAAGCGTATACTGAACCTAAGGCTAGGTTTTCTTTTGATGATTAATATTATTGCTATGGAAAAGTGATGTACGGATGCCAATCCATTTTATTTGAAAATCCTATTGACATTTCATTCTATTAATGGTAGACTATGAATTGTCTACAAATAATAGAGCGTTTGCCTGTTTACTATTCTATAAAAATTATATGGATAACTTAGTTACATAGGTTAAGCGTTACGTTTCAGAATTATATTTGAAACTGAGATACAAGAGAGAAAATAGGAGGATACCATGAGAAAATTACGTGTAATATGTTCCGCTGTGATGGTCAGCTTGCTGGCAAGTAGCCTGGTAGTGAATACAGTGAATGCTCGTGTACAAGCTGCAGTGAGCGTAGAGTCAGAGGATGATGGAGTTACTTATTACGAGGAAGAAGACGGAGTCACGGTGGCTGATTTATATAAAAATACAGTTGCCGGTGATGAGGAAATTTTGGAGATGGCTCCTTTCGTAGACCCTAATGGCATTGCTACTTTAACTACATGGTATGACGATTATTATGGTGGTTTTACATTGAATTCAGGTAACACTATGGTTTTACGCTCTGAAATCATATATGAGAAACAGCATATAGTGAAGGTAAAGTTTAAGACCGACAAAATTTGTACGCTGACGGTGGGCTTGCGGACGGCAGGAACGAAAACTGTACTGGCGTCGAAAACAATTCCCTTTCCAAAAAATCAGTCGGTGACCACATCCTTTACATTACAGCCGGGAAAAATGGTTAATGCATTTATAATCAATGATACCGATTCCAGTATTAATTTTTCCGGTGTTAATGTTATATTCGTATGCGAATAGTAAAATCACAGATAGCAGCAGACAGAAGATAAAGTTAATTAAGATACTGTCATAGTATTTTTGAGAGATGCTGTATAGTATAAAGAAAAGGGCGTAATGCCGGAATTTGATTCCGCCGGTATTGCGCTCTTTTCGTAATGTAGTCCCGGTCGTCAAGTTGACATAGAGGTTTATTGGTGATAGAATTATCAGAGACTAGTATAGCGAATAATAAAGGGGGGTTACTGTTGGAGAAAAACGTTTCTGAACTATTCAAAAGTCTTGATGAAGAATTCCCATTATCGAGTCGTGAAATAGAGCCCAAGGAAATCTTAGGAGAACATTCTGATAAAAATAAATTCTATAGTTATTATCTCTCAAGAATGTCACATGAAATCCGTTTATTATTAAATCATATCGTCACAGCGCAAATGTTTATGCGTATGCGTCCGGACGACAGGGAGAGAGTTCTGGAATGTCTTGATATCACGGACAGGCAATGCCGTTATATACGAAATATCCTCCACCAGTCAGTGTATATTAACCATTTGGAGACAGGAAAAATCGTGTGGGAGGATGCGCCCATCGTCTTGCGGGAAATCATAGAGCTGGCATTGGAGCAGATTTTTAAGGATTCCGGTGAAAGAAAACGGAATATACATATCAAAATGGAAAATGTCACCCATGATACGGTATATTATGATTTTCGCAGGCTTTACCGTATCTTTGAGCAGCTATTGGATAACAGTGTCAAGTTTACACAGGATGGCGGAGAAATCATCATAACAATTCGGGAAGTGTCCTGTCAGAATCGCGTTGCCGCTTATGAGTTTGTCATCAGTGACGATGGAATGGGGATTGAAGCAGAGTTTATGGAGCAGTTGTTTACTCCCTTTTACCGGGCAGAGCGTGTGGCGCATGCGAGAATTCCGGGGGCAGGTCTAGGAATGACGATTGTGCATATTATATTAGAGATACTGGGTGGAGATATCACTGTGGAGAGTGAACCGGATAAGGGAACGGTGTATACCGTAAAATTGAATATTCCGGTTTATGAACCGGATGAGAGAGGAAATGAAACGTAGCATAGCGTTGTATTTGCGATTATCCAAGGCAGAAATGGCAGGAAGTGTCAGCGGTAGTATCGCAAGGCAGAGACTGTTTCTGTGGGACTGGATGAATGGAGAAGGTCTGAATACCGGTGGTGTGCCGGAATATACGGATGATAGTCGGGATGCCGGCGGTGTGCCGAAATATATGGATGATAGTCGGCCTGCTGGTGGTGTGTCGGAATATACGGATGATAGTCGGGCTGCCGATGGCGTGTTGGAGTTTGTGGATGATGGGTATAGTGGCATGACCGAGAATCGTCCCGGGTATGAGAAGTTATTGGCGGGAGTGCTTACCGGAAAAATCGGTATGGTGTTGGTGAAGGATTTTTCGAGACTATCCAGAGACCATTTGGTACTTGCGGAGCTGCGGGAGTATATGTTTCCCTTGTATGGAGTGCGTCTGGTAGCTCCGGGAGACAGTTACGACAGTTTATATACATCTGAGGAGGGGCTGGGCTACAGTTTTCGCAGTCTTTTTTATGAATATTATTGTCACGATATTTCGAGAAAAGTGAAAAAAGCCTTGCAGGCGAAAAAAGAAAACGGAGAGTATGCCACAGGGGCAGTGCCCTTTGGGTATGAGAGTATAAACGGAATATGGCAGATACAACCGGAGGAAGCGGACATCCTCCGGTTTTTATTTGGAGAGGTGGCAGCGGGAAAGAGTTACCGGGAGGCGGGAGAATGCGTCGGTATGGAGGCAGCCAGAGTGTGGTATCTCCTTCATAATCCGGTATATTTAGGGCATCAGGTCTGGCATCGCTATGAAAATCACATTGGCAGAAAGAAAAAAACGAGTGCAGTGTGCAGAGAGGATTGGTGTATACGACGGAAAGCTCATGAGGCGATTATAGATGAGGATGTTTTTTGGCAGATTCAGCATAGGGGGAATGCGATTCAAAGGGATGGCGCAGCAGAGAATGAAGGTGCTGTACAACAGGATGGCATAACACAACGGGATAGGCGTGCCGGTGGGAGCAGACATATTTTTTCGGGGATTACAAAGTGCAGGGATTGCGGTAGGGCATTGGTCCGGGGAAGAAGAAAGAGAGGACTGCTTTGTTGCAGACACTGTACGGGCAGAGAGGCGGAGAGGATTAGCATACGGGAGCTTTTGGAGATTTGCCGGTTGAAAGTAGTAGAGCAGTATGGGAAAGAGATATTGGGGGAGGATATTGTGAAAGTGTTAATATCCTGTGAAAAGGGTCTTATGGTAGGAGATGAGAAAAAGGTTTATGAGGCTGATGTCAGTACAGAACAGAAAAACACATATATCGATACGGATACAGTGCGTGCCATCTTGCAGGGATTTTTTCGGCGAATTGAGGTGGCAGGTAATGGGGATGTGTGGATTGGGTGGAATTTTACAGAAAGTGTGTGTTCGTTGCAAAAGTATACGGAAATGAGTATACTAGGACAAACGAGAGAGGATAATAGAGAGAGAAGGGAGGGATATTGATGCCGGCAGAGGAACACACATATATTGCGATTGATTTAAAGTCTTTTTATGCTTCAGTGGAATGTGTGGAGAGAGGCTTAAATCCATTGACTACCAATCTGGTAGTGGCAGATTTAAGCCGGACGGAGAAGACGATTTGTCTGGCGGTATCCCCTTCTTTAAAAGCCTATGGAATTTCCGGACGCGCGAGGTTGTTTGAGGTGGTACAGCGTGTACGGGAAGTGAATGCGGAGAGGAGGCAGAAAGCACCGGGAAGAAAGTTTACCGGAGAATCTGCACAGGCAGAGGAGTTGAAGGCCAGTCCGGAGTTGGAACTGTCTTATATCGTGGCACCGCCGCGAATGGCATACTATATGGAATACAGCACCCGTGTTTTTAAGGTGTACCTAAACTATATCGCACCGGAGGATATGCATGTCTATTCTATTGACGAGGTGTTTATGGATGTAACGCATTACTTGTCCGCTTATGGAATGAGTCCTAGGGAGTTAGCCGGCAAAATCGTACAGGATGTTTTGGATATCACAGGCATAACGGCAACGGCAGGAATCGGTTCCAATTTATATTTGTGCAAGGTTGCCATGGATGTACTGGCAAAGCATATTGAGCCGGATGAACAGGGGGTGCGTATCGCCCAGCTAAACGAAATGGAGTACCGAAAACTCTTATGGGGGCATCGACCCATAACTGACTTTTGGCGTGTAGGCAGAGGATACGCTAAGAGGTTGGCTGCTGAGGGACTATACACCATGGGTGATGTGGCGCGATGCTCTATCGGAAAAGAGTCTGACTATTATAACGAAGATTTATTATATAAGATATTTGGAATAAACGCAGAGCTTCTCATTGACCATGCGTGGGGCTATGAGCCATGTACCATTGCACAAATTAAAGCGTACAAGCCATCCAGCAATAGTATTAGTTCAGGACAGGTGCTGCAGAGTCCGTATGATTATGAAAAAGCGAAGCTGGTAGTACGGGAAATGACGGATTTGCTGGTGCTGGATTTGGTGGATAAGAAGCTTGTCACGAATCAGATGGTGCTGACCGTGGGATATGATATTGACAATCTGAAGTCGGGCAAAGGCGGGTACAAAGGGGAAGTGGTTTCCGACCGCTATGGCAGAAAGATACCGAAGCATGCCCATGGCACCATTAATCTGGAGAAAAAAACATCCTCTACAAAGCGTATTATCGAGGCGGTGATGGAGCTGTATGAACGCATTGTCGAGCCGGGGCTGTTAGTGCGGAGGATTACCGTTACAGCGGCAAAGGTAGAGGATGAAAGCAAAGCGTTTGAAGAGAATACTTACGAGCAGCTCAGCCTGTTTACGGATTATGAGAAAAGGCAGGAGGAAGAGGCAGAGGAAAAGGCAAGTCTGGAGAAAGAGAGAAATATTCAGGAGGCTTTGATAAGCATAAAGAAAAAATACGGGAAAAATGCCATCCTGAAGGGAATGAATCTGGAGGAGGGAGCAACCGCCAAGGATAGGAACCGACAGATAGGAGGACACCGGGCGTAGAATTGAAAGGTAAGCATAACAGGGATTTCGGCAACCCCAAAAGCCGGAAAGGACACCGGGCGTGATAATGGATAGATGAGCATAACGGCAAGGCGAAACAGGATTCAGATGGGCGACGTGATGTCGGGAGAAGAGGTTAGTATGAAAGAAAAGGATGAACTTTGGCAAAATGATATCAATGAAGAATTGGCAGCGTCTCTTATAGGAACTGTGCAGGAAAACTATGGAGATATGATTGATATGCCCCGTCCTGTCTCGAAAAAACACCCACCTATGTCCCCGGAGGACCGTGCGGCACAGTTTTCTCCCTTTGCGGCTTTGACAGGGCATGAGGCGGCAATCCGGGAAACGGCTCGGTGGACGGACCGGCGAATAGAATTGGATGAAGACAGTCGGGAAATTTTGGACAGAGCCTTTCAGGAAGTGTTAGATCATATGGATGAGCATCCTTTAGTGACAGTGACATATTTTCAGCCGGATACGAAAAAGGAGGGTGGGACATACATTACCGTTCAGGGACATGTACGTAAATTCAAGGCGTTTGAGCAGATACTTGTGTTGGAGGAGACCGAGATTGGGATGCAGGATATTGTGGCGTTAGTGAAGTGTTGAATCATTTCCCTATAGCATAAAAATTTACTATATTTAAAATATAATATACAAAAGGAATTTTATTTGTTATACTAGTGTAATGATTTGCAATTAACCGGACTGTATTCTTGCCTGAATTTTCGTATGCAGTGTTACTTTTTCTTGACGTAGCCACCGCTACGCCTGCGAAAAACTGCCTTGCATACGAAAGATTCATTCGGCGAATACAGTCTGGTTATTACAAAACCATTACACTAGTCTTTACTATGGATAAATATGTGTTTTATTTTATGGAGGATACCAAAGATATGAAAACAAGAAAAACCAGTATTTCCGCGAAGCTTTTTCTATTTATTTTAGGGGCGGCTATCATTGTAGCTTTGATTGTAGGTGGAGTTTCCTATATAACTATGGGTGATTTTCTCCGAAAAAAGACGATGGACAGCGTTACGGAAATTGCTGTGATTGCGGCAGAAAATGTAGACGGTTCCACTTTTGCAAAAGCAGTGGCGGGAGATGCGGCGGCTATGGATGCAGTTAAGGATTCTCTGAGTTTTTTCTTGACAGGAGAATCAGTAACTTATGTATATACTTTGATGCCAAAGGATGAGAAAAATTTTCAATTTGTTGTGGACACGGATCCGGACGACCCCGGTGAATATGGGGAAGATTATGAGGCACAGGATGCCATGTTTGAAGCTATGGAGGGAAATTTTTCTGTAACGAAAGAGCCGTTTACTGATGAGTGGGGGACCTTTTACAGTGGCTATGCGCCGATTTCCTATGAGGGAGAAGTTCTCGGAATGGTTGCTGTAGATTATGAGGCTTCTTCTATACAGAAATCTCTATACCGTTTGATACGCAATATTATGATTGCCGTGGTAATAGGTGTTTGTTTTGCCGTATTTGTGGCTGTTATAGCTGCAACCAGAATCCGGCGTAATTTCGTCAAAGTAAACGATAAGATTTTGGAGGTATCGTCCTCTGACGGGGATTTGACAAAAGTATTGGAAGTTTCTTCCGGTGACGAGCTGGAAGTAATTGGAAATAATCTGAATCTGCTCCTCCAAAAAACAGGTCATACGGTGAAAGAAGTCAAGAGTGGAACCGGTAATATTGAAACACAAATGCAGGATATTAAGTCCCATATATCGAATTCCGTTTCCCGTATTGGCAATATAAGCAATACAATGAATTCCATGGTGGCATCTTCACAGGAAATAGCGGCGACGATAGAGACAGCGGAAGAAGAGTTGGATTTTGTGTATAAGGATATTCAGGAAATTGTGAATATTGTCACAGAAAATACAGAGAATTTGCGCGAGATAAACGATTCTTCCATAGAACTGAATAATATAGCAAAAGCATCTTCCGCAACTATTTTGGAAAATGCAGAGAGAATGTCAGAGCGTTTAGGAAAAGAAAAAGAGGATGCGAATGCCGTACTGAAAATTAAAGAGTTATCGGATAACATTTTGAATATTTCCGAGCAGACGAATCTGTTGGCATTAAATGCTTCTATAGAGGCGGCAAGAGCCGGGGAGGCAGGCAAGGGCTTCTCCGTAGTGGCGGCAGAAATTGGTTCATTGGCTAACAGTACCAACGATGCTGCAAATGAAATCCAGGAAATGAGTAGTAACGTTGTTGAGGCGATAGAGGGACTGAATGGTCTGGCAGACCAGATGCTTGCCCTTTTGCGCGAGGAGATTTCTCTGGATTATGTGAAATTTGGTGATGCTTCCCGGATTTTTACAGATAAATCGTCAAATATCAGAAAATCTATGGAGCAGTTGCAGCAAATCACAGAACAGTATGCAAAATCACTGGAACATATTAAGGATTCCATGTTGACAGTCTCTGCTGCATCTGAGGATAACAGCGGGGAAATCATACATGTTTCGGAAGAGCTTTCCTCTATGGATAATGATATGAAAAACATTGGCGAATCCATTGGAGAAACGTTCTCCTCCATTTCGGATATGAACACCGATTTGAGCAGTTATCGTGTGTAATTTGCAACGATTGCTTTATAGGAATATAAATAACAGGTATAGGGCACTGATAGGGATATCAGTGTCCTTTGTTTTGTTGTATCATTAATTTATCGAATAGGAAAATGCGAATCATAGATTCCAAACCTTTGCTTACACCATGCCGGTAATATGAATTCTTGAATTATTTGAGAAAGAAAAGAATAAATTAATAGTAGCGGATGGTTTATTTGAGCAGGAAATGTGGAATCTTATTACTGTAGGAGGTGGCAGAATGATTTACACAGTGACATTTAATCCATCGCTGGATTACGTTGTAACCGTTGATGACTTTAAGATTGGCAGGACAAACCGCACGGATTCAGAGTATATGATTCCTGGGGGAAAAGGAATCAACGTATCGATGATGTTGCGAAATCTGGGGTTCGATAATATCGCCCTAGGATTTGTGGCGGGATTTACCGGAACAGAAGTTATGAAGCGTTTGGAAGCACTGGATGTGAGTAACGAATTTATTCGGATTGAGGAAGGCTTTACCCGAATTAATCTGAAATTAAAGTCGATTGACGGGACGGAAATTAACGGTCAGGGACCCGTAATCAGTGAAGAAAAGGTCAGGATGCTGATGGAACGTCTGAGCAGGTTAGAACAGGGAGATGTGCTCTTTTTGTCGGGGAGTATCCCGGCCTCTATGTCTAATGATGCCTATCAAAAGATTATGGAGCTGTTAGAGGGAAAAGATGTTCGTATCGTGGTAGATGCGACAAAAGATCTGCTCATGAACGTGCTGGCATACCATCCGTTTCTGATAAAGCCCAACAATCATGAACTGGGAGAAATTTTCGGTGTGGAACTTATGACGAGAGAAGCGGTTATTCCCTATGGAAAAAAATTACAGGAGATGGGGGCGCAGAATGTATTGATTTCCATGGCGGGAGAAGGAGCAGTGTTGATTGCCGCGGACGGCAGGATTTTTGAGACGCCGGCACCGGAGGGAACCCTGATAAACGGAGTAGGAGCAGGAGATTCCATGGTTGCAGGATTTATGGCGGGATGGATGCAGAGACAGGATTATGAACATGCATTTTATATGGGTGTTGCCGCAGGGAGTGCCAGTGCATTTTCAGAGAACCTTGCGACAGGAGAGGAAGTTCAGACAGTATATCGTAAATTACAAGATTAATGCGGGGGTTTTAAAGCTTGCTGTGTAAATATTTAATAAAAAGGAAAGGAATAGAAGGGAAATGAGGATTACCGATTTAATGGATGTAAGGAGTATTGACCTGACTGCGGCACCGGCGAGCAAGAATGAGGCTCTGGATGCCATCGTGGAGTTAATGGTGCAAAGCGGAAAGATCAACGACCCGGAAGCGTACCGTGAGCAAGTGTACGCCAGAGAGGAGGAGAGCACGACCGGCATCGGCGAGGGAATCGCAATTCCTCATGGGAAGTGTAATGCAGTCGATAAGCCCGGACTTGCGGCAATGGTCATACCGGATGGTGTGGAATTTGATTCTCTGGATGGCGAGCCGGTGACGCTGATGTTTTTGATTGCAGCTCCGAATACAGAGGATAATGTGCATTTGGATGTACTCAGCAAGTTGTCTATGATGCTGATGGATGAGGAGTTTACGGAAAACTTAAGAAAAGCCAAGTCCCCGGAGGACTTTCTGGCAGTCATCGACAAGGCGGATGAGGAGAAAAAGAGTGTGGATGAGCGTCTGGCTGGTGAGGAAGAGGCAGAGAATGGTCAGGTAAAAATTCTGGCAGTGACCTCCTGCCCGACGGGAATTGCCCACACCTATATGGCGGCAGAGGGAATTGAAAAAGCGGCAAAGGCAAAGGGATGTTTCGTAAAAGTCGAGACCAGAGGCTCCGGCGGAGCAAAAAATGTACTGACGGCAAAGGAGATTGAGGAGGCTGACTGTATCATCGTGGCAGCGGACGCACAAGTTCCTATGGATCGATTTGACGGGAAAAAGGTGATTGAGCGTCAGGTTTCCGATGGTATCAACAAGGCAGATGAGTTAATCGATATAGCGGTTTCCGGAAATGTGCCGATTTATCACAGTAAAGATGGCGGTACACAGAGCCAGACGACAAAGGCGGGTGGTGGCGTAGGTCACCAGATTTACACCCAGTTGATGAACGGTGTCTCGCATATGCTCCCGTTCGTAGTCGGCGGCGGTATCCTGATCGCGATTTCATTCCTGTTGGACGGTTTTTCGGTGGACTTGAATTCACTGGCTGATGCAGAAAAATCCAACTTTGGTTCCATCACACCGGTTGCTGCATTGTTTAATTCCATCGGTGGCACGGCGTTCGGTTTTATGTTGCCGATTCTGGCGGGATTCATTGCGATGGCAATTGGTGACAGACCTGCGTTGGCTGTCGGCTTTGTAGGAGGAATGATGGCAGCGAACGGAAGCTCCGGATTCCTGGGTGCGCTGGCGGCAGGTTTCGCAGCGGGATATCTGATTATCGGACTTCGCAAGCTTTGTGATAATCTGCCACAGGCAATTGAAAAGATTGCGCCGGTGCTGATTTATCCGGTTGTGGGAATTTTGCTGATTGGACTGGTGATGACGTATATCGTGGAACCTATCATGGGCGGTATCAACACGGCGATGAACAACGGACTGACCAGTATGAGTGATTCCAGCAAATTGATTCTCGGTCTGGTTCTTGGCGGTATGATGGCAATCGATATGGGAGGTCCGTTTAACAAGGCAGCGTATGTGTTTGGCACAGCTGCAATTGCCGCAGGAAACTATGATATCATGGCAGCGGTCATGATCGGAGGTATGACCCCGCCGTGTGCAATTGCACTTGCAACATTGTTGTTTAAGGACAAATTTACAAAAGAGGAGAGAGAGTCCGGACCGACTAACTTTATCATGGGTCTCGCCTTCATCACGGAAGGAGCGATTCCCTATGCTGCGGCAGATCCACTTCGTGTCCTGCCGTCCTGCATCATTGGTTCGGCAGTTGCGGGAGCACTCTCCATGGTATTCGGATGTACACTCATGGCACCCCACGGCGGAATTTTCGTAGTACCGGTAATGGGGAATGCAGCTATGTATTTAGTGGCACTGGTGGTCGGGACAGTAGTTTCAACCGTGATGCTCGGTGTATTAAAGAAAAAAGTTGCTTGAAAAAATTGATTGAAAAGAGGTTAAAAATGAAAGAATATAAGTATGTAATCACAGACCCTGAAGGGATTCATGCACGTCCTGCAGGACTTCTTGTCAAAGCGGCAAAAGAATTTACCTCCGATATCAAGATTGCCAAGGATGATAAGGTGATGAGCTGTAAGGCGATTTTCGGAGTGATGGGGCTTGGCGCAAAGAAAGGTGACGAAGTGACGCTGACCTTTGAAGGCGCAGATGAAAATGAGGCATGTGAGGCAATCAGTAAATTTATGCAGGAAAATCTGTAGGGGGAGACAAGGAGCTATGAAGGTATATAGCGGGAAAAGTGTATTCGGCGGTGTGGCAATCGGAAAAATCTGTGTTTATAAAAAGACAGAGCAGCTAGTGAGGCGTGAAAAAATCACGGATGTTGAGGCGGAACTCGCACGGTTTGAGGAAGCCAGGGAAAGGGCTATTGAACA
The DNA here is from genome assembly GCA_022510685.1 of Lachnospiraceae bacterium. GTDB lineage: Bacteria > Bacillota > Clostridia > Lachnospirales > Lachnospiraceae > Butyribacter. The sequence goes on from JAFLTA010000008.1 coordinate 53,301, forward strand.
GTTGAAAGGACTCTATGAGAAGGCTTTAAAAGAAGTGGGGGAGGTCAATGCAGCCATATTTGATGTTCACCAGATGATGTTGGAGGATGAAGATTACAATGAGTCCATCCGGAATATTGTGGGCAACCAGAAAGTGAATGTAGAATATGCGGTTGCACAGACGAGTGATAATTTCGCCCAAATGTTTGCATCGATGGACGACGATTACATGCGGGAGCGTGCAGCGGATGTCAAGGATATATCAGAGCGTCTTCTGACGGTTTTGGGAGAAAATGACTTTGAGAAAGGAATGTCTGATGGTGTCAAAGGAGAGGGCAGAGAGGCAAAAGAACCGGTAATCATCGTGGCGGATGACCTGGCACCATCAGAGACCGTGCAGCTTGACAAGGATATGGTTCTGTCTTTTGTCACGGTTCATGGCTCCTTGAATTCACACACGGCGATTCTGGCGCGGACAATGGCAATTCCGGCTTTGATTGGTACACCTTTACCACTGGACGAGACAGTGGATGGAAAGCTGGGAATCGTAGATGGTGTCGATGGAACCATTTATGTGGAGCCGGACGAGGAGACCCTCGCCAAAATGAAAGAGAAACAACGCGGGGAGTTGGAGAAAAAAGAGATGCTACAGACGCTGAAGGGGAGAGAAACTGTCACGGTGGACGGTCAAAAACTGATGTTGTATGCCAATATCGGTAACATCAAAGATTTGGCTACCGTTATGCAGAATGATGCAGGGGGAATCGGGCTGTTCCGGAGTGAATTCATTTATCTGGAGAGTGAGCACTATCCTACAGAGGAAGAACAGTTTCAGATATACAAGCAGGTGGCGGAGACGATGGCAGGAAAGCGTGTCATCATCCGCACCTTGGATATAGGAGCAGATAAGCAGTGTGACTATTTTGAGATGGAGCACGAGGAAAATCCTGCGCTTGGGTACCGTGCCATCCGTATCTGTCTGACGCGACCGGAGGTGTTCAAGACACAGCTTCGTGCACTATTGCGTGCCAGTATTTATGGTAAAATTGCAATCATGTATCCCATGATTACCAGTATGGAGGAGATAAAGAGAATCAAGGAAATCGTCCGGGAGGTCAGGAAAGAGCTGGATACGGAGGGGCTTCGCTATGGTGAGCCTGAACAGGGCATCATGATTGAGACGCCTGCGGCTGCGCTTATCAGCGACGAGCTTGCGACAGAGGTGGATTTTTTCAGTATCGGGACGAATGATCTGACACAGTATACGCTTGCGATTGACAGGCAGAATACAAAGCTGGATGAGTTCTATGACGCCCATCACCCGGCGATTTTAAAGATGATTCGCATGGTTGTGGAAAATGCACATGGAGCGGGAATATGGGCAGGAATCTGTGGGGAGCTGGGTGCTGACGAGTCTTTGACACGGGAGTTTCTGGCAATGGGTGTAGATGAGTTGTCGGTATCTCCCGGAAGTGTTCTTCCAATCCGTAAGATTGTGTTGGAGACAAACGTACAGGAGTATCAGGCGCGCTTGAGATAACATTTGTAATTTGTTCTTTGCTTCCGGTGAGACTTTTGACAGGTTGTTAAAATAAGAAAAATATGATAATGTAATAGGGGAAAGGAGTACCTAAGATGAAGCAATATTTTAGAACAAGCAATCAGGGAGATTTGCGAGAAGCAATCAACGGTCTGGAGTCACCGGAAGCGATTTTATTGATATCTAATGCAGATCAGTTTGAGGAACATGTTGCCCAGCTGGAGGCTGCATTTCCGGGAGTACCCAGTATCGGATGCATTGATATGTGTTACGATACTAAGGTCATAGAAAAGGGAGTAGGTGTTGTTGCATTTGATGGGGTGACTGCCGTGGCGGGCGTGTTGGAGCAGGTCTCTACCATGCCGGTGAAATACATACAACGTTTTATGAATGATTTGGACAAGATTAAGGCAGGAACCAAAGATACGGTCTGCATTGATTTTTGTACAGGTAATGACGCCTGTGTGATGTCTACAGTGGGAACTGTGCTCAGCCAAAAAAAGGTGGCTCTGGTGGGCGGAACCGGTGATGCCGGTAAAGTATCGGTCAATGGTAAGGTATATACGGATGCAGATGCCTACATATTTGTCAAAAATAATGGTGGAAAAGTAGGTATATATAAAGAGAATATATATAAGCCCATGGAAGCGGGTTACAGATTAATTGCATCTAAAACGAATCGCGGCAATTATACCATGGGAGATTTGAATAGCAAAGGTGCAAAGCAGGTTTACATGGATATCTTGCAAATTGGTGAGGAGGATATCGCAACTCAGACATTCAGGAATCCTTTTGGCAGAATCAATGGTCAGGATATCAGTATTATTGCTATCAGAGATGTAGTAGGAAATACGCTTTCCTGTTACAGACAGATAAACGATTCGGACGTGCTTACTCTGCTGGAGCTGAAAGATTACAATGAGGTCGTGGAGGAGACAGTCGCCAAGATAAAAAATGATTTTTCTCATATATCTGCAGTATTTTCCATCAACTGTCTGTTCCGCTATTTGCTCTTTGAGCAGAATAATGATATGCAGAAGTATCTGAATTCCATGAGTCAGTTGGGAAACCATGCAGGTATGGTTGGTTACGGAGAGCACTATAATAATCAGTTTTTGAATCAGACCATGACTTGCGTAGTGTTTGAGTAGAGCAAACAGAGAGAGGAGAAATATGTTTCGAAAGAGAAAAGAAGTACAGCAGCCGGAGGAGATAATTATTCAAAAACCGAATTATTATCCCTTCATATATATGGCAAACAGTCTGAAAGGATTTAAAAAGGAGCTTCTAATCAAAGAAGTTGACTCCTTGGAGGAACTTCAGAAAGTAACAGCGTCCTTTGATGATGTATTGGCAGTAAATACTGCATCCAAGGAAAAACTGGAGAGCTTTCGTGACCGTTTTGTGCAGGTGGGAGAGATTTCAGAGCAGTTCGCAGAGGTCAAAGAGAATATTGATGCGTCTGTGGAGCAGGCGCAGCAACAGGTGGGCGGTCTGAAAGACAGTTCCGGTGAAGTACAGGAACATTTCACTGAAATGCAGGATACTTTTAGGGAATTTCAGAATTCTGTGCAAAACATCAAGGACTGTATGAGTAAGATTATCTCAATTGCCAATCAGACCAATATGCTTGCCCTGAATGCATCTATTGAGGCAGCGAGGGCAGGTGAACAAGGTAAGGGGTTTGCAGTCGTTGCCGATGAGGTTAAGGATCTCGCCAGCGGGATTAAGAAACTGATCAATGATGTGGATATTAGTCTCAGCAATGTGGAAGAAGGCACGGAAAGACTGAATAGCAGCATCACGATTTCCATGGATGCACTGGGTAAGAGTGTGGAGGAAGTTGAAGCAACTTTTACTGTGTTTGATCAGATTACAACTGCAGCAGTTGGCGCCAGAGAGGTGCAGGATAAGATTGGCGATGCTATTGCTGCGTCCGAGAGGGAACTAAATGAGGTTACTCACTCCTTTGAGCAGACAGAACGGCAGTACCAAGAGTTGATGGGGCATATTGCCAAGGCAAATGATTTGGGAACTACTAAGGGTGCATTGTTTGAAGATATGGACAACATGATTTCTCAGATAGATCCTATTGTGGACGAGATGGAAAAATTATAAAGACAATTTCACGGGTGTCATCTGTTTCTTCCATTTTGATTTTACCACTATTCATAATACATAAAAATAATGCGTAAGTCCAAACGTCGGACTTACGCATTTCGCTTTTTAGCCGAGCTTTTTGAATACAGGCATAACGTCAAGAGGAGTAGCGACGGTAATGGTCTGCTTTCCCTCGTAAACAGCCTTATCGTTAATATTTTCCCATTTTCCTTCGGGAAGATAAACGTCGATTTCTCTTGCGCCAAGCGTAAGCACGGGAGCAACAAGATAATCGCTGCCGAACATATACTGCTCAGAAAGATTCCAGCACTTTTCATCTTCGGGGAATTCAAAAAACATTGTTCTTATAAGAGGTGCGCCTGTTTTTGAAGTTTCCTCCATAAGTCCTGCAATATAGTCCTTCATAGAAAGACGAATGTCAAGCCATTTCTTCATAATTTCGTAGGCTTCATCGCCATAGCTCCACAGCTCGTTAGGATGACCTGTGTAAAGATAGCCGCCGCCGAAGTTTCTATCATCAAGCTTAGGAATATCCCAGTCAGGACCACGATTGCCGTGCATACGGAGAATAGGACAAAATACGCCATATTGATACCAGCGGATAAGCAGCTCAATAAAATCGGGATCGTCGTGTTCCTCTGTCATAAAGCCGCCTATGTCGGTTGTCCACCAAGGAATACCCGCAAGACCTATATTCTGACCTGCAATGACCTGATCTTTGAAGGACTCAAAATTCGACTGAACATCGCCTGTCCATACGAGAATTCTATACTTCTGGCTTCCTACCCATGCTGAACGGCAAAGGTTTACCGCTTCGTGATCACCCATTGCTTCCTGTCCGTTCCAGAATGCTTCAGCATACTTTTTAGGATACTCACAGCCAACCTTAGAGCCTCTGCCTGTATAATAACGATAGTTGTCGAAATCATATATTACGCTGTCAGGCTCTGCATTATCAAGCCAGAAAAGGTCGATGCCCCAGTCGCGGTAATTCTTCTTACATTTGCCCCATACAAATTCCTGAGCCTCGGGATTAAAGAAGTCAACAGTTCCGCAGTCGCCTTCATAATCATAGGTCTGGATAGAGCCTGTTTCGGTTGTACTAATGAGAGCTTTCTGCTCCATTTCGTTGTAATTTTCGCTTCTCTTATCTACAGAAGGCCATACGGAAACCATGACCTTTGTTCCCATTGCGTGAAGCTCATCTGTCATAGCCTTTACAGAATCTTTATTCCAATATTTTTCGTCAAATCTCCAGTCGCCCTGATATGGCCAATGGAAAAAGTCAATAACGATGACATCAAGTTTTATGCCAAGTTCTTTGTATCTTCTTGCAACCTCAAGCACCTCATCAGGTGTACGGTAACGGAGCTTGCACTGCCATAAACCGAGATAATCCTTGCTCATAACGGGAGCACGGCCAACGCACTCGGTATAGTTTGTAACAATCTCGGCAGGAGTGTCATCAGCGGTGATCCAGTAATCCACCATATCGCTTTCGTCGGCAATCCACTTGGTAATATTTGTGCCAAATGCCGCTTCGCCTGTTGCAGGGTTGTTCCAAAGCATACCGTAACCTTTGCTTGAAATAACAAAAGGAACGCTTACCTGTGAGTTTCTCTGTTCAAGAGGAAGAATAGAGCCTTTAAGGTTAAGGATAGGCATCTGATACTGTCCCATGCCGAAAAGCTTTTCTTCCTGGTCAGACTCAAAGCGTACTGTGATTTTAAATCCATCGGAAGAAAGTCCCTTGTACTCCCTTGATTTTGTCTTGTAGCAGATAGCCCCCTTGCGGATAGAACCATGATAATAGCTGTAATATTCCTGAAGAATAAGCTCGTCATCCTTATAGAATGTGATAATTCCAACAAGGTTGATGGTAGCCTTGATTTTGCCGTTTACGATTTCGGCTGTTTCTGCTTCGTTATTGATAGTAACAACTGCATTATGCGTGACCTTTTCGGACAAAGCGTGCTCATCCTCCGGCATTCTTTGCAGAAGAGTTGTTCTTACTCGAAGAGCATTTTTGCCCCAACCTTCAATTCGAATCGTTTCGTTTCTAAAACGTGCAATGAGAGCGCCGTTTTCTTCAAAAAATCTTATCATTTCGATACCTCCGATATAAATTGGTGTTGACCGCGCGTCAATTTTATAGCATAATTATAACACCAGATAAGGATGTGCAATATAATAAAATCCTCTAAAACTATGAAAATATCGTCAAAAGGTGAAGCAAATGTCTATTGTTGATTATAATGTTATAAATGATAATACGAATTACGGATTGAATCCTCCTTTTAAATCCGATGAAACAGGCTTACACGGAAAAGCTGAATTTCCGATTGCAGTTTATCACGCTGATGTCACAAACAATTTTGTAAGCTGGCATTGGCACGAAGAACTTGAAATGGGTTTTGTTGTGGAAGGCAGCGTATTAATGGAGTGTGGAAATGAAAAAATTACGCTTCATAAAGGAGATATTTATTTTCTCAACTCCAACACTCTTCACGCTCTGTTCAGATGTGCCGCAGAACCCAAAAGTGTATTTCGCTCCATTGTAGTGCACAGTTCAATCGTCGGCGGCAAAGAAGACAGCATTTATCACAAGAAATATCTTTTGCCTATTATTGAAAATGGTAATTTGCGTGAACTCATAATCACTGTGGGAAACAGAAACTACTCAAAAATTTACAGTCTATTGACAAATATCTGGAATGCAGTAAATTTGGAGATTACGGATTGTGAGCTTACCGTAAGAAATGAGCTTTCCTTGCTTTTTCAGATACTTATTCATTTATCGGAAAATGATATGCATTCCTATCCCGCAGCAAACATCACGCAGGAAACAAGGCTTCGTGATATGCTAAACTTTATGCATAATCATTATAACGAAAAAATCACCCTTGATGATATTGCAGCTGCAGCATTAATCAGCAAAAGTGAAGTTCTCAGATGTTTCAAGAATATTATAGGTCAGTCGCCTATTGGGTATCTGAAAAACTATCGGCTTCGCAATGCGGTATATATGATACAGAACACTTCATACTCAATCAACACAATCTGTGAACTTTGCGGTTTTGACGATCACAGCTACTTTTCAAAATCGTTCAAGGCTATTTATGGATGCAGTCCCAGAGATTATAAAAATCAAAGTATAGAAAAAAGAAATAAAAACTCTTAGATTAGTAGCTGACTGGGCGAAAAAGGTGGTATATTACATGATGATTACCATACAATGTATGATGTAACAAAGCTCGTGCTGTCAAAGGGATATGAATTGGTGGAGCATGAATCCACGAATAATGGATCAGGGAGGTAAGTGATGAGTACAGAATTTGATGTAGTGGCATTGGGAGAATTACTGATTGATTTTACAGAGAATGGTACAAGCGGACAAGGGAATCCAGTTTTTGAAGCCAATCCGGGCGGGGCTCCTTGTAATGTACTTGCCATGTTAAACCGGCTGGGGCATCGGACCGGATTTATCGGTAAAGTTGGGCAGGATATGTTCGGAATGCAGTTGGAGAAAGCATTAGAGGAAGTTGGTATTTGTACGGATGGTCTGGTTAAGGATGAAAAAATCCATACAACACTGGCATTTGTCCATACGTTTGAAGGTGGAGAACGGGATTTTTCTTTTTACCGAAATCCTGGTGCGGATATGATGCTGGCAGAAGCAGAATTGAATATCAGTATGCTTGAGAATTGTCGCATTTTCCATTTTGGTTCTCTGTCTTTGACGGATGAAATGTGTCGTAATGCTACAAAAAAGGCAATCAAAATAGCAAAGGAAAGCGGGGCAGTCATTTCCTTTGACCCAAACCTGCGTGAGCCATTATGGGAGTCTCTGGATGCAGCAAAAGAGCAGATTGATTATGGTATGAGCCAGTGCGATATTTTAAAAATTTCTGATAACGAAATTCAGTGGTTTACCGGAGAGCAGGATTATGATAAAGGAGTGGCTTATTTACAGTCAAAATATCCGATTCGCCTCATTCTGGTGTCTATGGGAAAGGACGGCAGCAGGGCATATGTGGATGGAATGTGTGTGCAGGCAGATTCCTTTTTACAGGAGCATACAATAGAGACGACAGGAGCCGGAGATACCTTCTGTGCCTGTGTGTTGCACTATGTGCTGGAACAGGGGATTCAGGAGTATGATGAGGAGAAGTTAAAGACCATGTTGACTTTTGCCAATGCCGCCGCTTCATTGATTACAACGAAAAAAGGGGCACTTCGGGTTATGCCGGATAAGACGGAGATTGATAGATTGATAGAAAGCAGATAAAAAGGGGACTATATAAAGTGTTTTATGGTTGTAGGGATTTACGATTCTACAACTTGCTTTCTTTACCCAGCTGTTCTTTATCCAGCCTTTGGTTCGTACCTTGTTCAAAGTGCTCTTTGTCAGGGATAAAGTCAGAAAAGGAAATGCGGAGTCAATATCTGCAGCATAAACTTATGATTCAGAGTAATATGTAGAACAAACCGGTTTGTAATAATTGCTTTATTTGATCTGATGTTTTGGAGAGCGGTTTTGAAATAGAATCGCTCTCCGTTATTTTGTATTTCTAATCTTAAAATCAGATGGTGCTATATTAACTGTTATATAAACGAGAATACGTCTCTTAGAAGGTTGGTGGTCATTGCATTTATGAAGAACTGACATGGTCGAATGGATTTTGTTTTATCAAATTTTCGAGAGAATATATGGGCTATAGAGACAACCTTTCTTTTTTACTGCATTAAATAATATGCCTAAAAAGTATAGATAAGTATTTGATATAGGTATTTGATATTTGTGTGCAGTTATCCTATACTGAGTACATAAATACGAGGAGCGCATTATATCCTGACTATTTTTAGAAACAGTTTGTAAGAGGTGAGATTAGATATGAAAAAATTATTTGTTATATATATGGCTCTTATGATGGTTATGGGATTTACTGCCTGTGGGAGCCCCAATCAACCGTTTGAGAGTGAGATTGCATCTAAAGATAATGATCACATAGCAGGAACGGAGGGAAATACAACTATGAAAATGAATGTAACAATAGGTGATAAGTCCTTTACTGCAACACTGGAAGATAATGTTGCTACCCGTGAACTGATTGAAATGATGAAGGAAGCACCTATTTCCATTGACATGAATGATTATTCCGGATTTGAAAAGGTCGGACCACTTGGAAGAAGCCTGACTACCGATAATCATCAGACGAAAACTTCTGCCGGAGATATTGTACTCTATAGTGGTAATCAGATTGTCATGTTTTATGGTTCTAATTCATGGAGTTATACCAGAATTGGCAAGATTGATGACCTGTCCGGATGGGAAGATGCATTAGGGAACGGCAATATCACAGCGGAATTTTCTCTTGTGGAGTAATGGCAATAAGTATGCCTATTTGCTATATATGAGTATTAAATATAAGCATTTGTTATTCGTGGAATGCAGTGTTATAGTAATCTTACAAAGCATTTTAATAAAAATAGGAATGGAAGTGAAAAAGATATGAAGAGGGATCAGGAACAGGAAAGAACCATCCAGAATATGAAAGATGCCGGATGCAGTGATGATGCTATTAACAGCTTTTTGCTTTGCTATCAGGCAAATGATGTAAATGGAGAATTACAGGTTCTTTTCCGGCATAGGAAGAATTTATTGGATAAAATCCACAGAGAGCAGAAAAAGATTGACTGCTTGGATTATCTGGTTTATCAGATTGAACAAAGTGTAAAGTCGGCAGAAAAGATTTGAAGCGGAGGGATATGATATGGAAACCAAAAAAGAGATCAGACAGGAGACATTGACAGGTGAAAGAGCATTATTTCAAGGTGAAAGACTGCGTATTGTAGACAGTGTATTTATGGATGGAGAATCACCCTTGAAAGAAAGCAGAGATATTGAACTTTATAACAGCCTTTTCCGCTGGAAATATCCTCTCTGGTACAGCAAAAATATTGTGGCAAAAAACTGTACATGGTTTGAAATGGCTCGAGCCGGAGTATGGTATACTGATAATATTCTGGTAGAAGATGCAGTGATTGAGGCACCGAAGAATTTTCGCCGGTGTCATGGGATAAGTCTGAAAAATGTTTCTTTCCCAAATGCTGCTGAGACACTATGGAACTGCGAGAATGTCAGTGTGGAAAATGTTACAGCACAGGGAGATTACTTTGCCATGAACTGCCAGAATATGGAACTGGATGGATTAACACTAACTGGAAACTATTCCTTTGACGGTGCAAGAAATGTGGTAATTCGCAATTCTAAGCTGTTATCAAAAGATGCCTTTTGGAATACAGAAAATGTGACGGTATATGATTCTTTCATTTCCGGTGAATATCTGGGATGGAATGCAAAGAATCTGACACTGATTAACTGTACGGTTGAGAGCCTACAGGGAATGTGCTATATTGACAATTTGGTTATGCAGAACTGTAAGCTGATTAACACAACACTGGCGTTTGAGTATTCATCTGTGGATGCGGAGATTTCCAGTAAAATTGACAGTGTGATGAATCCAAAAAGCGGAATAATTCGGGCAGATCATATTGAAAAACTGATTTTAGAGAAAGATAAGGTTGATCCGGAAAAAACAAAAATCATCTGTGGAAAACAATCAAAAAAGTGTAAAAAGGAATTAAAAGTTCTCACGAACCTGCCATTGAAACAATGTGTCTGTGAAGTGTAACAATATAGGAGAAAATGGAGGAAATATCTTCTTTTTTCTGGCATTAAATATTTTGCGTTTCATCCGGAGGTGATATTATTGAAGAATAGTAAGGTAAAAAGGTCGTTATTTGCATTATTACTTGTTATTAATTTGGTAACGGGCTTGGTGTTGTCCCCTGTTTCCGTGATGAGGGCAGAGGCAAAAACAAAATTGTCCGTGACAGTAAAAGTTGGCTCTCAAAAAGCAAATAAAAAGACAATCACAATGAAAAAGGGCAGCAGCAAAAAAATCAAACTGTCCATTGCGCCCAATAAATCGAGAATTAAGACAAAGTATAAGACTGATAAAACAAGTATAGTTTCAGTCAGCAAAACTGGAAAGCTGAAAGCAAAGAAGACAGGAACAGCAAAAATAATAATTACGCTGTCGGGAAATCATATTCGCAAAACGAAGGTATGGTTTAAGGTAAAGGTGACTGGGAAGAGTGATTCCGGTAAAAACACAGGCACACCGGTGGTTCTTACAGTAAACGGAAAGACATTTCAAGCGGTATTTTACAACAATGAAACAGCAAAAGCATTATTAAAGCAAATGCCAATGACACTTAACATGAAGGAGTTGAATGGGAATGAGAAGTATCACTATTTTGATATAGAATTTCCTACAAACGAAAAGTCACCGGGGAAAATAGAAGCGGGAGATATTATGATGTATGGATCGGATTGTCTAGTCACATTTTACAAATCATACAGTACATCTTATCAATATACATCTGTGGGCAAGATTAAGAATGCATCCGATTTTGCAGAGGCAGTAGGAAGAGGAAATGTGAAGATTACATTTAAGAAAGGAAAATAACTGAAACACCCGGAACAGGAAGTGTCCATATAGAAATTTTTGCTTCAGAATAAGCGATTGGAGAATGGGTATATGAAAATACAAATTAGTTGCTTAGTTATGCTGATGCTTACAGTGACCATGCTGGTAGCAGGATGCGGGAAAACAGAATCATCACAGGTAGAAAAGGAAGGTAAGGCTTTGCAGTCTGAGCAGGGAAATGAGGAAGAAAAAATGCAGGATACAGAGAGCATTACTCCCACATCTGAAATTGTTTCACTGGAAGATGGGTTTTCTACAGTAAAGTATTCCGGAGATTATAAATTAAATGAATTTTTGGAACAGGGAGGAGCTTCCACAGATGCGGAGGTTATGAGATTTTTGACGGAACATTTATTTTCAGGAGTATCTGGTCTTAAATATTCCGGTGATGTCTTTGGTTGCAGTACTATCTCTGTAAAAAGTCCGGATGGGAATTATCTGTTCGGGAGAAACTTTGACTGGGATTCCTCCTGTGAGGCATTGGTTGTCAGTTCTGTTCCGGAAGGGGGATACACTTCTTTGTCCACTGTAAATATGGATTTTATTGCTGCCGGAGCAGGAATGGATTTAGGGCAGCTCTCGGATCAGATGCAAACAGTGGCAGCATTGTATGCCCCATTAGATGGCATGAATGAAAAGGGACTCTGTGTTTCTGTGAATATGATTCAGGATTCTGCTACGATTAAACAGAACACAAATAAACCGGATATTACTACAACGACAGCAGTTCGTCTGTTACTAGACCTGGCAGCAGATGTGGATGAGGCATTAAAGCTGTTAAAACAATATGATATGCATGCATCCATGGGAATGATGGTGCATTTTGCACTAGCAGATGCAGGAGGGCGTTCGGTAGTTGTGGAGTATATCGGTAATGAGATGGTGGTAATAGATACACCTGTTGTGACAAATTTTTATTTGGCATCCGGGGAAAAATATGGAGTCGGAACGAAGCAGTCCCACACCCGGTATGAGATTTTGACAGAGCTGCTAGAGAAAAATGACACGATGGAGATGCAGGATGTCAAAGATGCTTTGGATAGTGTCAGTAAAGACAATTTTGGAGAATATGAATCTACAGAGTGGAGTATTGTATATGATCAGGGGAGTGGAGCGGTCCTGTATTATCATCGTGAGAATTATGGAAAGGCATATCCTTTTCAAGTTCCCTAGTGTAATGATTTGCAATTAACTGGACTGTATCCTTGCCTGAATCTTCGTATGCTGCGTTATTCTGTTTTAAGAAACTTTTGCAGTTCTTCTAAATATTTCTGTGAAGCTTTTGGAAATATCTGATATTTTTTCCAGATTAGGTTTATTTCAATCGTCATTGATGGTTCGCAGGGAATGAAACAGAGACCAGTGTTGCCGGTAGTGTTGATGATCTTGTCCAGACCTAAAGCATATCCCAGTCCTTCTTCTACCATCAGAGAGGCGTTAAAAAGCAGATTATAGGTAGCGATGATATTTAATTCACTGATGCTTTTGTCAAACCATGAGGACAGAGAATCCTCTTTGTAGGCATTGCGGTTAAAAATAAGAGGTTTATCCCACAGGTCTTCAGGATGAATACTTTTCTTGTTTGCCAATGGACTGTCTTTTCGCATTAATATACCAAAAACATCTTTCATCGGAAAATTCAGATATTCATATTTGGAAGTATCTACAGGACCTAATAAAAGCCCAAAATCAATCAGCCCCTTATCAAGATTTTCCAGAACATCTGTGGTATCGCCACTGGATATATGATAGTGTATGTCGGGATAGGTAAGCTGAAGATTCTTTGCCACTTTTGCCAGCAGATGGACGGCATCGGTTTCTCCGGCGCCGATGTAAATATCCCCGGCAATCGTATTGTCAGAAATCGTAATTTCCTGTTCGGTTTTTTGCACCAGATCAAGGATTTCCTCTGCACGTTTACGCAAAATCATGCCTTCCTCTGTCAAAGTAATTTTACGGTTTCCACGTATCATAAGCTGTTTTCCAAGTTCATCTTCCATGTCTTTCAATTGTCTGGAAAGGGTGGGCTGGGATAGATGCAAAGATTCTGCAGCACCGGAAATACTCTGTTCCCTTGTAACTGCAAGAAAGTATTGAAGAACTCGTAACTCCATTTATCTGACCTCCGTTCTGTGAATAATAGTTGCACAGAAAAACAATAGTTGCTTCGCAACTATTTGCTATAATTATGAAATAATCTCTGTAATCTATATTTTAGTATAACAAGGGGAAGATATAACCGTCAAGCATACATAGGTATAAAATATAAGCATTTGTTATTGGAAAAAGTGAATGATAAAATAAATTGAAAAGAAGAATGGAGGTTACTGTTCACACAGGACTTTGAATTTACTGCAAAGTCCGTAAGAACGTGTAAATTATGCCAAGAGGGAATTCGCCCCTTCGCCGGAGGCGAACTATAAATGGGCGAATTCCGTTACTGGAACACCGTAAGGTGTGAACAGTGGCGAATGGAGGGCTATTTGTGATAGGACATTTGCATTTATTGTGGGATCTGTATCAATTAAAGAGAAATGAACATAAGAGCAGAGAGCAAATTCGCATCCTGCAGGATAAAAAGCTGCGGAGGCTTCTTTATCATGCCTATGATCATTCCGACTATTACAAGAAATCTTTTGAGCAGGCAGGAATCACAAGAGAACAGATTCAAAGCCTTCCTCTGTCTGCGTTTCCCACAATGGATAAACAAATCCTGATGGAGCATTTTGATGAGATTGTGACGCGGAAGGAGATCCGGCAGGAAAAACTCCGTATCTTTGATGAAGAAAATGCTATGGAGCAAAAAGAATTCCTTGGAAAATACCATGTGGTACATTCTTCCGGAAGTACGGGGGTGCCGAGATACTTTGTATATGATACATCAGCGTGGAATCAAATGCTGCTTGGGATTATCCGTGGGGCACTGTGGAACATGACAATGCCCCAAATTCTGAAACTATTGTCAGGAGGATTACGGATTTTATATGTTGCAGCTACAGATGGCCGATATGGTGGAGCGATGGCAGTAGGGGATGGGATAGATGGTGTAGGGGCAAAGCAGATGTTTCTGGATATTAAGACACCTCTTTCCCAGTGGATTCGCAGTGTAAGGGAATTTAAGCCGGATATTATCATTGGGTATCCCTCTGCTATTAAGATACTGGGAGAATTGATAGAAAATAATGCGGTTTCCGTGAATGTTTGTCGTGTGATCTCCTGCGGAGAACCACTTCCACCCGGACTTAGGACTTATCTGGAACAGGTTTTTAAGGCCGATATCATAAATTTCTATGGTGCCAGTGAGTCTTTGGCACTTGGAGTGGAAGCAGATCTGGCAGAGGGATTGTATCTGTTTGATGACCTGAATTATATTGAAGTGGAAAATGGTCAGATGTATCTGACATGTCTGTATAACTTTGCACAACCGCTGATTCGCTACCATATATCGGATCAATTAACCTTAAAGAAGCCGAGTGCTGTGAGCAGATATCCTTTCTCGCAGGCAGAAATTGTTTTAAGCAGGAGTGAGGATGTTCTTTGGTTTGAAGACGAAGAAGGAAAACGGGATTTTATCCATCCTCTTGCCGTGGAGGGGTTATGCGTGGAAGGGCTTTTGGATTACCAGTTCCGGCAGACTGACAAAGATGCTTTTGAAATGCTGGCAGAGGTTTCCGAAAGGGAAAGAGAGGAACAGATACGGGGGGAGATTGTGAGGCAGATGGGGAAGATTCTCCAAGAGAAGAAATTGGATCATATACGTTTCATTGTGAGGTTTGTAGAAGAAATTTTGCCGGATTCCCAGACGGGGAAAAAGCAGTTGATAGCGGGGTATAGCGGAGGGCAGTAGGTTGAAAAATGATTCTAGGACAGCCCAAAACGCAGTCCAAGAATCATTACACTTCAACATAGCAAACGAAGTTTGCATTTGAAAAACGCAGAATCAGCGTTTTTCATTACTAGTTGTGCCGTCGCAGAAGGCGGCGGAATGGAGAAAGGTAGTATGAGAGAAGCGATTTTATCAGGCAAAAGTATAACGAAGACCTTTGGTGAAAACATGGTCCTTCAAGGAATTGATATAGAAATAAATTCTGGGGATTTTACGGTAATCATGGGCTCTTCCGGTTCCGGGAAATCTACTCTGCTTCACACATTAAGCGGAATGGATTATCTAAGCAGCGGTCAGTTGTTTTATCAAAATGAAGAGATTACGAATGCTTCCGAAAAGAAGCTGACGAAGCTGCGGGCGGAAGAGTTTGGTTTTGTGTTCCAACGCACCCATCTGGTCAGTAACTTAACGCTGGATGAAAATATCCGGATGGCAGGGCTGATCGGTCCATGGTCGGAAAAAGAAGTGAAAAAACGTACAGAGGAGCTTGTGGGGCGTATGAATCTTGAGAAGGCAAAGGACAGACTACCGGCGCAGGTATCCGGCGGTGAAGCGCAGCGGGCGGCTGTTGCCAGAGCAAGCATCAACAAGCCAGCGATACTTTTTGCGGATGAACCAACCGGAGCGTTAAATAAGGCAAATTCAGAAGATGTTTTAAATCTTTTCTCCTCGCTTCATGCAGAAGGTCAGTCGGTTTTGCTTGTTACCCATGACAAAGAAGCGGCTTTGAGGGGGAATCGCATTTTATATTTGGAGGATGGTGTCATTACCAGTGAGTTGGAACTGCCGGTATATGCAGGAAAGGACAAAACACGGGAGAAAACACTGTCCGCCTGGCTAGAAGGACTGGGGTGGTAGGTTGAAAAATGATTTTAGGACAGCTAAAAACGCAGTCCAAGAATCACTACACTTCAACCTTGGAAAAATCATTCTAAAGAGACAAAAAACGTCTCTAAGAATGATTACTGTTTCCTATAGAAAAAAGCAAAACCGGCTTTTTTCATCATAATTTGTGCCGCTACAGAAGGCGGTGGAATGAGGGTTTATATGACAAAATATCGGATGCTGCTACAAGCAGCTTTGAAAAAGCAAAAAGGAAGTGTTATCGGAATATTTCTGTTAGTGTTTGTCCTTGCACTCTGCCTTTTTTCTGCGGTAACGGTTTATGTCAGTGGTACAAACTCGGTGGAAAGCGAGATGCAGCGCTTAGGATTTGGTGATTTTACCATATGGACCAGCGGGCAGCCGGATGGGATCATAAGGGAAATAGAAAGCGTAGCGGATGTGGATCGTGTCCTTGGTCAGCCACTCATATTTGCAGGATATGAGATAAATGGCAGTTATTCCGATAACGAAGGACAGCTCATAGTCTATGATGGAACGGTTCCGTACCGTTTTCTGGCAGAGGATGGGAAAGAGCAGGCGATACCGGAGATTAAGCCGGGAACCGTTTATATATCTCCGGCATTATGCTCCGGCTTCGATGTGCAGGTCGGAGATACGATTCAGTTTGAACTGTCCCGGAAAGAGGGAATGAAAAGCCTGACAGTTGCAGGGTATTTTGCGGATGCGTTCATGGGCAGCTCCATGATCGATATGAAAAGTTTTTTGATCCATGAGAGCGATTGGGTGGAAATGCAGGAAATGATTTCCCAGGCAAAAGATACGGATGTTCTTGGCAGAGATGGAGCTATGTATCATATTTTTAAGAGTAGGGACTCTGCATTATCTGATTTGGATTTTCATAGACAGATTTATGAGTCCACGGCTCTTTCCCTATATACGGAATTTAGTTATCAGCAAAAATCCATCCGGAATTATATGTTACTTTTGCAAAATATCCTGTCCGGATTCCTGATTGCTTTTTCTGTGATACTGCTACTGGTTTCTTTAATTATTGTCGCACATAGTTTATCTATGGTCATCGAGCAGGAAAAGCAGGATATGGCTGCTTTGAAAGCGATAGGATTGCCCGGTGGCGGATTACAGGGAGTGTATTTCATGCTCTATGGTGCTGCAGTTTTGACTGGATTGCTTTTCGGGCTGGCTCTATCATGGGTGCTTGCAGGAATATTGGCAAAAGCAATGGTATCATCCACAGGCATGTTGATTACGCTGTCGTTTCCGGCGGGCATAATATTACCGATCCTTTTCGGGCTTCTACTGCTATTTGCTGTATTTATATTCCTGCGAACGAGGAGGATTTTGCGGATTGCGCCAATGCAGACTATACGGGAAACCGCGGATGAGAAAAAGGTAAGTTCCACTTTCCGAAAACGCCATCTCAGTCTGGACATTGCTGTGCGGGAACTTCGTGCAGGCAAGCAAAAATATATCGCACTTTGTGTAATTTCGGTATTTCTTGCGATGTTTTTGTCTATCATCGGCAGAATGGGGACATGGC
Source organism: Lachnospiraceae bacterium (assembly GCA_022510685.1). Lineage (GTDB taxonomy): Bacteria > Bacillota > Clostridia > Lachnospirales > Lachnospiraceae > Butyribacter. The sequence continues at coordinate 70,787 of JAFLTA010000008.1, forward strand.
TGGGACCAAATGGCGAAGGACTAATGAATACCTTTAGCGTGGCAGACCATGATTTAGGCGTGCAGCCATTTAATGAATCGGTTCCTATGGATGAGATTGAGAGGGTTATTAACTGGTACTCCCCTGTACGGGAAAGCTATGAGCTGGCAATGCAGAGTGTTACGGTAAACGGGCAGGAATACACTGCTAATATATTAAACGATACAAAATGGTTTCATGTGCTTTCCGGTCATGTCTGCGATGGAGCAAGTATCTTGATTACAGATACCGTTGCCAGTGAATTGGAATTGTCTATAGGGGATGCCGTTCAAGTGGCATCAAACGGGAGGGTGGAAACTTATACCGTATCCGGAATCTATCAATGTGCCAACGGTATGGGAAGTAACATTGGTATGAGCATGGCAGGCTACTCTAAAATCGGTGATATCACCGGATATATCTGGTGTTACCATTACATTTTGGAGAATGGCTTGGTCAGGGATTATGCAATGGCATATTTGCAGGACAATTACAGAGGAATCGATGTCCATACCAACAGTTGGTCGGGTCTGGATGGAATCGTATTTGTAATGCATATGCTGATTGCTGTTATTTATCTGGTGGCTGCTCTGTTTGTTCTGGTTTCTGTAGCACTCACAGCAAATAAGTTATTACAGGCGGAAACCGGAAAAATGGCAATATACAAAAGCATGGGATTGTCTTCCGGTAGCTTGCGGCTTTCCTTTGCGCTCCGGTTTTTGATCGTGGTTCTCATTGGAACGGGACTTGGGATTTGCATTTCTGCAGTCTGTGCTGATTCTGTGATAGGCAGTGTTTTCAAAATGTTTGGAATTGGCGAGTTCCATTCCGGATTCAGTATTTTAGGAACGATCCTTCCGATGACTGCCATACCGATTTTATTCTTTGGATTTGCCTATGCATTCTCTGCAAAATTAAAGCGGATAAGCATAGTAAATTTAATTTTAGAAAATGATGATTAAAGGGAAGGATGGAGCGCAAAATGCTTTTCTGGAGTCTATGGCAAAAGCAGCGAAAGCAGTTTCTGACAGTCTGGATGGTGGAAAGAAGGTTGTTTATGTCAACGTAATGAACAACCTGAGTGTAGATTGTGACTGTGACGGGTATGCGGCAAAGCCGAAAATGAAAGATATCGGCATACTGGCATCCACAGATCCGGTGGCACTGGATCAGGCCTGTGTGGATCTGGTTTATAAGCAGAAAAATGGGGGCGGGGCATCTTTGGTAAAAAGAATAGAGTCGAGAAACGGTATTCTTACCCTGAAACATGCAGAGGAGATTGGTTTAGGAAACCGCTCTTATAAGTTAGTCTCTATTGATGATAAATAAAAACGGATATACGCTGATATATGATTCACATAGTTTAAGCCTTGCTGGGCATAAACCATTTGTTTTAGGGAAATTAAGTATAACTAAAAAGCATATATTAGTATTTGGTATAGGTATTGGATGCCCGCTCACTAGCATGTTATATTAATAATAAAAAGTAGTTTGCATATAGAAAAATAGATCTTATCGGAGGAAAATAGTCATGAAAAGATTATTTACGATTCTTATAACACTTGTGATGATTCTGGGGATTACTGATTGTGGAAATAAAAATCAGCAGGTACAAACAGATTCTTTATCTTCAGACGGTAATCAACAGACAGAAATAAGTGGTTCTGATACGGATCAGGGAGGACAGGAAGTCCGATTGGCATCGGATGATGCACAGATGCAGAAAGATAATCCGGAGATGCCTACCCGTGTGCTTGAGAACGGAACAAAAATCAACATGCATTTTGGTGACACTGTTATTTCAGGTATTCTTAATGATAGTGATACCGCAAAAGCTCTGATTGAGAAGCTGCCATATACAGTTCATATGAGCAGTTATACCCACGATTATTGTGGTGTAATGCCAGAGGAACTTCCATACAATGAGGATGAGCTGCATTATGGCTGGTTAAATGGGGATATTGATTATGCTATTGATACACCTTATTATACGATTCTGCATTCAGATGAAGAAAGTTCCGAACAATATGGTCCACGGGTAAATATTGGTGTTCTTACCTGCAAACTTGACAAGATCAGGAGCATAAGTGGAGACTATGATGTTTTGATCGAATTAGCAGAAGACGGCATTGATTCTGCAAGCACAGTAGAAGTGGAGGATACAGACATGAAGATGATTGTAAAAGTAGGAGATAGATCATTTACGGCAACACTGGAAGATAATGCTGCCACCCATGAATTGATTGAAATGATGAAGGAAGCACCTGTTTCCATTGCTATGAAGGATTATTCCGGATTTGAAAAGGTCGGATCACTTGGAAGAAGCCTGACTACTGATGATCATCAGACTAAAACTTCTGCCGGAGATATTGTACTCTATAGCGGCAATCAGATTGTCATGTTTTATGGTTCAAACTCATGGAGCTATACCAGAATCGGAAAGATTGATGATCTGTCCGGATGGAAAGATGCATTAGGAAAAGGCGGCATCACAGCGGAATTTTTTCTTGCAGAATAGTTAGAATAATAATTTTTAGGATTATGGAAAGGCAGAGTTTTAGACAGGGAAATTTTATGGAATTACAAAAATTTTTGAATCATGTAAAAGCAGGCAAAACGATAGAGACAGCATCTGAATATATGATGTTCAGCGGAATGATGAATCAAGAGGCTCTGAAGATTACTATGGATTTGAATGGTCGGTATCATACGCCGGAGGAAGTGCAGGAACTCTTCGCAGAATTGACAGGTCAGCCAGTGAATAGGACTTTGGGATTACTTCCACCGTTTCATACTGATTTTGGAAAGAATATTCATATCGGAGAAAATGTATTTATCAATGCCGGTTGTTCTTTTCAGGATCAGGGTGGTATTACGATAGGAGATGGATGTTTAATCGGACATAATACCGTTATCGCAACTCTGAACCATGAGGAACAACCTAAAAGGAGAGGTGATCTTCTCCCGGCTCCGGTGGTTATCGGTGATAGGGTTTGGATAGGATCAAATGCAACAATCCTGCCTGGTGTAACAATTGGTGATGGCGCAATCGTAGCGGCGGGCGCAGTTGTAACTAAGAATGTTCCAGAAAATACAGTTGTTGGAGGTGTACCGGCAAGGGTGATTAAACAGATTGATGTTAAAACATGAATGGAAACAATCGAAAAGGATTTGAATCAGAGCTGATGTGTGGAGATGAAAAAAGAAATCAGGAAGGAGTAAAAGGGTATGAGAAGGAGAAATTCAATTAGAGTAATGTTTTCAGTATTTTTGGTAGTAAGCCTAGTGATCGGTACTGTTTTTGCAGAAAAGTCGATTATGTCGGCGGCAAGTAGTTCGATGAAAGGCATCCGTATAAAAATAAATAACAAAAATGTAACGAAAAAGACCTTTTCCATGAAGCAAGGAAAAAAGCAAAAGTTAAAAGTAATTGTACCGAGACAAAATAAAGCAAAAGTTGCTTTTCGTTCTAATAAAAGAAACATTGTATCTGTTACAAAAACGGGAAAGCTCACGGCAAAACAGATAGGAAGTGCCAAGATTACCGTTACAGCAAAAGTAAAAAAGAAGCAGTATAAGGGATGGGTAAAAATTAAGGTGATTTCTCCAGAGAAAAATAAATCTGAAAAGGTTAAAAAAGATACAGTAGCAGAGCAGTCTGGTCCATCACCAGATAGCTCTGATTCTGAAAATACACCAGAAACGGATGATATCAAAAATATGAAAATGAATGTACAAGTTGGAGACAAATCTTTTACGGCAACACTGGAAGATAATGCTGCCACCAGAGAACTGGTGGAAATGATGAGAGAAGCTCCTATTTCCATTGACATGAATGATTATTCCGGTTTTGAAAAAGTCGGTCCACTTGGGAAAAGCCTGACGACTGATAATCAACAAACTACTACGGGTCCCGGGGACATCGTGCTTTATAATGGAAATCAGATTGTTATGTTTTATGGTTCAAACTCATGGAGTTATACCAGGATCGGAAAGATTGATGATCTGTCCGGTTGGAAAGATGCATTGGGGAGTGGCAGCATAACAGCAGTGTTTTCTCTTAGCACAAAATAAATGGATAGGAGAAACTATATATGATGAATCGAAAAATTATTCTGAAGGTAGTATTACCATCGGGAAAAGTATGATAAGGCATATTCTTTTCAAGTGCCGATGAAAAATAAGAATGGGGTTATGCTGATGGAATATTTTCTCCGTGGTCTGCTGATTGGTCTGGTCTTTGGGGTTCCGGCAGGAGCTATTGGTGCATTGACCATTCAGCGCACATTGGAAAAGGGATTTTTTGCAGGATTGGTGACAGGGGTAGGTTCTTCCGCAGCGGATTTACTCTATTCTTGTATCAGTGTATTCGGAATCACAATAATCGCAGATTTTTTAACCGCATATCAGAATCCGATTCGCGTAATCGGAGGAATGTTGCTTTTGGTTTTGGGTATTGGCATTTTGCGAAAAAAAGAATTTTCTGTGGCAGAGCAGGATACGAAGACTTCTTCGGTATTTTACTTTCTGTCTTCTTTTACAGCGGCTATTTTGAATCCGTCTACGATTCTTTCTTTTATGGTGGCATTTACAGCCTTTGGAATCAGCGGAAATCTGGAAGTTCGTCAGGGACTTGGTTTGATTTTAGGAATATTGGTAGGGACGCTGTGCTGGTGGTCGTTACTCAGTGGAATTGTAGCACATTTCAGGGGAAAGCTCACCGACAGGATTTATAAATACTTAAACCGTATTTTAGGGTGCTTCATGACGGTATTTGCTATTATAATGATGGCTCAAGGAATCCGAGGAATTTAAAATCTATGGAAGGAAATGATGTTGGTCAGAAAGGAGAGACTATAATGAGAAAAAGAACATTAATTAAGAAAGTGATTTCTGTATTTCTAATTGCAAGCTTGATAGCTGGTACGGTTTCCACGGGGAATTTGCCTGTGATATCAGCAGCAAGCAGTACAAAGAGCAAAATCTGCTTGAAAATCGACAAACGAAATATAACAAAAAAACATTTTTCCATAAAAGAAGGAAAAAGGAAAAAGATAAAGGCAACCGTATCAAAACAAAAGAAGACAAAAATTACGTTTCGCTCTGAGGAAAAAAGCATTGTATCTGTCTCAAAAACCGGAACATTCACTGCAAAGAAAGAGGGGATTGCCAAAATTACTGCGATTGCAAAAGTAAAGGGAAAGACGTATAAAAGCTGGGTGAGTATCCGTGTGCTTCCCTCGAAAAAGAAAAATTCGGTGGCTGCGGGAATGCCCGCCCGTGTAATTAAGAACGGGACAAAAATTAAGATGCATTTTGGTGACACTGTGATTCCAGCTGTTCTTAACGATAGTGTTACGGCAAAGGCGTTGATAAAAAAATTGCCATATACAATTCATGTGGAACGCTATCCTGAGGATTTCTGTGGCACAATGTCGGATGAACTTCCGTACAAAAAAAAGGCGTTGCATTATGGCTGGCTGGACGGAGATATCGACTATGCTGTTGGTACATCTTATTTCACAATTCTTCATTCAGGGGAAGAAGATTCTGCGGAGTATGGTCCACGAGTAAATATCGGTGTTATTACCTGTAAACTCAAAAAAATTAGGAGTTTAAAGGGAGATTATGATGTCCTGATTGAATTAGCAAAGAAGTAATATTAATAATAAACCATTTGAAAATAATTAATGGCTCTGCCTATGTTTTTCTAACTAATACAAAAGGATGAACATGGTGGAGTCAATAAAAAGATAAAAGGAGAAAAAATCATGAAAAAATTTATGACATCGTTTATGGCATTGTTACTTTCTGTCAGTCTGCTTTCCTTTGCGGGATGTGCTTCACAGACAGAAAATCCGGGGACTCCTCCGGACGAGGTAATCCGTCAAGATAATTCCGGAAACGCATCGGGAAGTGGAGACACCAGTGGGGATTCACAGAGCGGAAACAGCACTTCCTCCTATGAAGGAGACATTATAGAAAATGCTGTGTCCGTTCAGATCGGCAAGAAGGGGAAAAAGGACTGGATAGTCAATATGTATAATAACGCTGCTGCTTTGACTATGCTTGATTATTTATCTGGTTCTAAAATGCTGTTTCCTACTTATACCTATGAGGAAGAGCAGGGATTTGTTGCGCAGGATGTCAGAGGAAATTATACCAGGGATGATGAAACCACCATTACCGATATCAAGGCCGGTGAGTTGTATCTATTTAGTGGTGGACAGCTCCGCTTATATTTTAAGGACATGTCGGGAGCTAATATTACTGCAACTCCTGTAGGCTATTATACAGATACAGAGGGGCTGACAGAAGCAGTGCAGGATGCCTATGAATCCAATAAGGGGGATACATGGGGTGTGGATGTATATTTTCAGATTAAGAAATTGATTTAGCGCGCCATTGTGCAAATAATTAAAATAGTATTTATGCTATACTAAGATAAGTTTATAAAATCTGGAGGAATCATGATATGAAAAAATTAGGTTTTGGACTAATGCGTATGCCAACGCTGGACGCGACCAATCCGGCAGATGTGGATATCGAGCAGGTAAAAAAGATGGTGGATCTCTTTATCAATAAAGGCTTTACCTATTTTGACACTGCTCTGATGTACAACGGCTTTGCCAGTGAGAGTGTGGCAAAGACAGCACTAGTGGAGCGCTATCCGCGGGATAGTTTTACCCTTGCCACGAAGCTCCATGCAGGTTTTTTTGATTCCATGGAGGATCGGGATAAGGTTTTCAACTCACAGCTTGAAAAGACCGGTGCAGGATATTTTGATTATTATCTACTCCACGGTATTGAAAGTGCCATGCTGCAAAAGTACGAAAAGTTTGACTGCTTTAACTGGCTTTTGGAAAAGAAGGCACAAGGTTTAGTTAAGCATGCTGGCTTCTCCTATCACGATTCTGCTGAGCTCTTGGATGATATTCTCACAAAACATCCGGAGATGGAATTTGTTCAGCTGCAGATTAACTATTTGGACTGGGAGAGTGAGTGGGTGCAGGCACGTGCTTGTCATGAAGTAGCTGTGAAGCATAATAAGCCTGTCATTGTCA
>JAFLTA010000080.1:0-4712 GCA_022510685.1 Lachnospiraceae bacterium
TCGCCGTCATTAACAAAAATTTCTACACTGTACCTATCAAGAATAATTCGCAATTTCAAATAACCTTCACTGCCGTCCACAAGTGCGCGGCGTTGGTGAATGATTGCTTTTCTGGATCCGGAAAATTTACGATCGATTTTAACAACCGACTCTGACGGACGAAAACTCAGCGCCGTATGATAACACTCATTTTGCGCAAAGCGCACAGCAAATTTTCTGAAAAGATCAGACGTGTCATCCGGGCGAAGCATCAGTTCCATATCAATCACTCTGCCCCTAATTCCTTCAAGATGAATTGTCCCGGTGAATGAAACGTTTTTATGTTCTATTTTGTTACATCTGAATTGTTCCAGCTCTCTGATCGGTTTTTGATACAATCTACTGTTTTTCACAGATAATTCCCTGGGAAGACTCATCTGACCAAACCAGGAAGTATGTGTATCACGAATATTGCAGGCATCCCAATTCTGCATCCATCCAATCATCACTCTGCGACCATCCGGTGTTAATACCGTCTGCATAGCATAAAAATCAATACCATAATCTACCGCCTGATTGTACTGTTCTATAAAAGTATCCGTTGCCTCATCATACGATCCGATTAAGCATAACGTTCCATTTCCGTTGTGATACTCAAGTCCCTGTGGAAGCATATCCTGAGGACTTACAAGCAATATTGCATTTCCGTCCAGTTCAAAAAAATCCGGACATTCCCACATCTTGCCAAGGCGATTTTTATTTTCTGCAAATACTTTCCTAAACTTCCAGCCAAAACCGTCTTTGCTGGTGAACATCAAAATCTGACCGCTGCCGTCTGCAGGACGATTTCCGGTAATGCAGCAATATGTACCATCCGACTTCTGCCAGATCTTTGGATCACGAAAATCAAACCTGCTACCGCCCTCCGGCAGATTTTTTGAAGTGAGTACAGGATTTTGTTCAAACTTCTCGTAATTCACGCCATCACCTACAGCCAAACACTGTGTTTGAACATCCCTATGAGTTCCGTCTGGCAGTTGTTCTGCGCAGACTCCGGTATACATTAGCAGCTGCCTTCCATCCGGAAGTGCAATAGCACTTCCGGAAAAGCAGCCATCTTTGTCATACAATTTATCCGGTGCCAGAGCTGCGGGCAAAAACTCCCAATGCAGCAAGTCAGAACTTGTCGCATGTCCCCAGTGCATTGATCCCCATGCGGAAGAAAACGGATGATACTGATAAAACATATGGTACTTCCCATCATAATAGGAAAATCCATTCGGATCGTTCATCCATCCTACACGTGATGACAGATGAAATGCCGGTCTCTCTTCCTTTTTAATTTGATTGCCATAGGTTTCTTCATATCTTCTGGCATCACGCAATGTCTGACTTATCATATTAGTAGTTGGACCTCACACATACAAGCTTAAAATCAAAGCATTATTTAACAGCACCTGAAGTAACACCTTCTACAATATAACGCTGAAGTAAAATATACAAAATCAAAATCGGAGCCATTGCCAGCAACAGTGCCGCCATAACAAGACCGATATCTGTTGAATAAGTTCCATAAAACACTTGCGTCGCAATCGGAATGGTGTAAAGGTCCTTCTTAGCCAGTACCAGGCTCGGCAAAAGATAATCATTCCAGAATCCCATCGCGTCAATAATTGCCACGGTAGCAATCGTTGGTTTTAACAGGGGGAATACAACCGTCCAGAATGTCTGCCAACGTGTGCATCCGTCAATTGTTGCCGCCTCTTCCAGTGCCACAGGTACATTTGTCTTTATCGCTCCATGGAACATAAACGTTGCCATTGACAATGAGAATCCGACATGCAGGAAAATCAACGTTGCACGATGGTTCAGAATTCCCAGTACTCCGCCGTAAAATGATACCAGAGGAATCATCAATACCTGAAAAGGAATCACCATTGAAGCAACCATCAGTGACAAAAGCAGCGCAGTTACCTTCCATTTGTTACGTACAATGACAAATGCTGCCATAGCCGCAAAGAGTATAGTTAGTACGGTGGAACTGACCGTGATAATAGTTGAGTTTGCAAAAGAACGGACAAAGTCCATCTTACGCATGGCCTCCGGGAAATTCTCTAACGTAAAACCATGAGCACCAATCAGAGCCATAGGGTCTGATGTGATATCCGCTTTTACCTTAAATACATTAATAATCACCAATAAAAAGGGGAATATAAAACAAAAAAACAATAACAACAAAACGATAATTTTAATAAAGTTTACAATCTTTTTATTACGTGCCGCTTTTTCATTTTCAACCATTATGCAGCCACCTCCGCTTTCTTCCCAATGTTCACCTGAAGGACACCGACTACTGCACATACAATGAACAGAATCAGCGCTTCAGCCTGACCGGTACCATAATTCTTATATGTAAATGCCTGATTATACACATGCATAGCACCCATGACCGAACTGCCGAAGGGCTCACCGTTTGTCAGTGACAGGTTTACATCGTATACCATGAAACATCTCGTGATTGACAGAAATATACACTGTACAAAAGATGAAACCATAAGGGGTATGGAAATGAGAACCACGGACTGAATATGAGTACAGCCATCGATCATCGCCGCCTCAAGGACGTCGCTGGAAACACTCATAAAACCGGCCACATAGATCAGCATCATATAACCGGCATACTGCCATACAGAAACAATGATCATACACAACATGGCACCGTTCGTTGTAGCCAACCAGGAAGTAGATAAAAAGCCTATAGATGTCGCTTCGCCAAGAGCAACAAATGCACGGTTAAATACAAATTTCCAGATGTAACCGAGAACGATGCCGCCGATCAGGTTCGGAATAAAGAATCCGGCCCTGAAGAAATTCTGTCCTTTCACACCACTTGTAACAAGATATGCGAGAATAAATGCAACTACGTTTACCAAAACAACGGCAATGATGGAATAAATAAATGTTCTGCCAAGTGCCTGCCAAAAAGCTACGTCATGAAATGTCTCCACATAATTTCCAAAACCGACGAAAGGCTTCGTTTTGGATATGCCGTCCCAACTTGTAAACGTCAAATATAATCCATAGATAAATGGCACAATCACAACTGCTCCAAACACAAATGTCGTAACTCCTGCAAACATGAGATACTGTTTCACCTTATATGACATAGTATTCGTATTCATTTTCTTTACTCTCTCCTTTCCTGTCTCAGACATTGATCCCTTACATAGAGGAATCATTGTCTGGATATGTATCATTGTTACTTAATGCTCAACCGGAGTTGCTCCTGTCCAGTATTTCTCAATCTCTTCTGCCAATCCGGCACGGTCTGTCTGCCCGGAAAGATACTTCTGCATGGATGCACCACAAATCGCAAAATGGTCGTCCGGAAGATAATTGTAGCCTTCTACCAGAGCGCCTGCATCTGCATATTTCTTTACGGAAGCTGATAACGGATCCAGAGCGGAGGCATCAATATTGCTGAATGCAGGAATCAAATTACATGTTTCAGTTAAAAACGCATTACCTTCCGCATCATTTGCAAGCCAGTTAAGGAAATCTTTTGCGGCCTGCCGCTGTTCTTCAGATGTATTATCAGAAGAGTCAATATAGAAAAACTTAGAACCACCGCCTACCAGTTTCTCATTTGTACCATCTGTAGTATTCTGCGGAATCGGCATCATACCCATGTTGTCTGTATAATCATAAGCATTGATCATAGCCCAGTCCCAGTTTCCGCCGAACATAAATGCAATTTCACCTTCTGCGATCTTCTGCTCGGAAACTTCACGCTCCGCCGCCACCGGCGAAGCAGCCGCATAGTTGTACTCTTTCAGCACATCAAAAGCATCCATCAGGGAATTCCATTTCTCATTGTTGATCAAATCGAGCTCTCCTGCTAATAATGCGTTAATTGTGCCCTCCACATCTTTCTGCTCCTCATAGCTCTGGGAAAGGAAATGACCACCCAGGGACCAGTCTTCCTTCATAATACCGGTCGGTGATTCCATACCGCCTGCAACCAGTTCATCCAAAAGGCCTTTGAAGGCATCCAGTGTCTTGTACTCCTCCGGACTGAAGGTTTCACCTGTGATGCCTTCGATCGCATCCGCGTTGTATATAATACCACGTGCTTCAATACAAACCGGGAAGCCAACAACCCTGCCATTTACAGAAATTGCATAACCTGTATTCCCAACCCATGGTTCACCACTCAGATCCGCAGCATATTCATCTGCCAGCAGATAAACATCCTTTGCATCTACCATGGATATGGTGTATGGGTCATTTGATGAGTATTTTGTCGCGAGATGAGCCGCAACCGTATCATTTGAATAATAAACCTCAACATTCACGCCTGTCGCTTCGCTGTAGTCCTTAGCCATCTCCACAAACTGATCCTGGATCTCACTCTTGGTGTTGAAGATGGTAATGGATACGCTTCCATCTTTCGCTCCATCTGACCCACCACATCCTGCAAACGTCGTTACAGCAAGTGTAGCTGTTAATAAAATTGCTGCAAGCTTTCTTAGTTTCATAACTAATCCTCCTTAAATATATAATTTATTTTTTGTGGAATGTATCAACATTCCTATCAAACATGGTTACCGATTATTTGCTATTCTGCCAAAATTCCAAACAAGTACATCATTTTACATTCTGTATATACTTCTTAGGATTACCAGTTACGTTACCGATTACGTAACCGGTTACTTTTGTATGATCATATCACA
>JAFLTA010000080.1:4812-6482 GCA_022510685.1 Lachnospiraceae bacterium
ACAACCATATCCCGATATTTTAACAACCCTGACTCCTTGACTGTAGAAAATCAGGATATTATTGCCCAGGCTCTTATTGATCTGAATTATCAGGAAAACAAACTCGCAAAAGTGCTTGCAAATGGAAAAAGTGAATTTGTCGGTATCATTGTTCCTGACCTTAATATGCATTATTATGCCGAAATGTTAAACCAAATTTTAAATACTAACAAGAATTTCGATTACAAATTTCTGACTTTTGTCAGCAATAATACAGAGGAAACCGAGCGAAAGTATATCCAGGAACTGCTGGCTTACAAGATTGAAGGTATGATCATTTTAAGCCATGCAATTACATCTTCCGAACTTGCCTCCTATGATATCCCGATTGTGACGATTGAACGCGAAGACCAGTTTGTCAGCAGCGTTAACACAGATAACTATATGGGTGCTGTACAGGCAACCAGCTTACTATATAAAAATGAATGTGATGTTTTTATTCACATCAACTCCGGTACTGTAAAGAATGTGCCTACTTACGGACGTATACAAGGTTTTCAGGATGTATGTCAGGAACATCATCTCAAAAACGAGTTAATAATCCGAGATTTCGGATACGCCTATCAAGATATACATAATTATATGTTTGAGATATACTCATATATCGAAAAGAAGTACCAGAATCAAAGGAAAGGCTTGTTTTTTTCAAATGATACCTTTGCTAACAGTATGCTGAATATCATTTTCCGCGAGCGCGGCACCCTGCCGGATGATTACCGTATCGTTGGTTTCGATGATTCTTTTATTGCAGGACAGGCAATTATTCCACTGAGTACTATCGGTCAGCAAATTGACAAGATAGCCTATGAAGCTATGGCGCTGTTAGTAGAACAGATGAATGAAAGAAAAAAACGCCGTCCAAAACCTCAGACAGAATTAATACACAAAAATATCACCCCAATATTAATCCGGCGGGAGACAACTGATTAATCCGATTCACCACCACAATCAAAATCTTTGCGTCAAACGCACTATAATGCAAGAGATATACATCACAGGAAGGAGTTGCATATGAGGCAGTTTGGGAAATCCCATAAATTAGACAACGTTTGTTATGATGTTAGAGGGCCGGTGGTAGATGAGGCAAACCGGATGATTGAAAACAATATCGATATATTAAAATTAAATATAGGCAATCCTTATCCTTTCGGTTTTAATGCTCCGAATGAGATTATTCAGGATCTCCGATACAATTTATTGGACTCTCAGGGATATTCCGATTCCAAAGGTATATTTAGTGCCAGAAAGGCAATTATGCAGTACTGCCAGCTCAAGAAGATTCCTAATGTGGATATAAATGACATATATACCGGAAATGGCGTATCTGAATTAATCACCATGAGCATGCAGGGACTTTTAAATGACGGCGATGAGATTCTGATTCCCGCACCGGATTACCCGCTTTGGACCGGTGCCGCAAATCTTGCCGGCGGCAAGCCGGTACATTACATCTGCGATGAACAGGCAAACTGGTATCCGGACATTGCGGATATAGAGAGTAAAATTACAGACCGCACCAAAGGAATTGTAATCATTAATCCAAACAATCCTACCGGTGTTCTTTATCCGAAAGAAATATTAGAGGAAATCGTAGAACTTGCAAGAAAATACGAACTGATTATTTTCTCAGA
>JAFLTA010000081.1 GCA_022510685.1 Lachnospiraceae bacterium
TGATTCTCCGGCACCAGAAGCATCAAATCGGTTATGGGTCACGGCAGATTTATGGAATTCTGTTTGATGGCGCATGGTTGTGGGAGGAATACGTCTGCTCTCTTATTGAGGATGTATTTTACCACCCGATGAATAAGGGTGGCAAAGGTGCACAGCGACTGTTTGATGGGAATATTGGTTTAATCTATCCTGATTTCATTAGTCGGAGCAATGAACCGAGAATCATCGCCGATGCCAAGTACAAGCCGATTGACAATATTGGAAACCGGGACTATCTTCAGGTGCTTGCGTATATGTTCCGATTTGATGCTAAAACAGGTTATTATCTTTATCCCGAAGCGGAAGGGTCTGACGATTTGAAACTGTGGATGAATCGCGGCTCAACCTACGAGGAGAATGTCACGCCGAGAGACGATATCAGCATTACCAAGCACGGATTAAAAATCCCTGTGGATGCTGCTGACTATGATGAATTTGTAGGAAAAATAAAAGCTTGTGAGCAAGAATTCATGCAGGTGTTTGCCACAGATGGTTTAGAGAGGAGATCTTCGATGCGTGACTTAGACAAATTTAGAGGATGTCTGATTGGTGGAGCGGTTGGGGACGCACTTGGATATGCGGTAGAGTTTATGCCAGCATCTGCCATATTCGAGAAATATGGCGAGAATGGAATTACCGAATATGAGCTTCATCAAGGGGTTGCAGAGATATCTGATGATACTCAGATGGCGCTCTTCACAGCGACAGGACTTCTCGTTGGAACTACCAGGGGTATGACGCGCGGTATCATGGGAGACTACGCCGAATGTTACATTGCCTACAGTTACGGGGATTGGTATCGGACGCAGATCGAAAAATATCCATTGCCAGAGGAATACCATTACTCATGGTTGGTAAATGTTCCTGAAATGTTCAGCCGCAGAGCACCTGGAAATACTTGTTTGAATGCTTTGGCGCAGGACGGGAACGGCACTTTAGATAACCCGTTGAATCAAAGCAAGGGGTGTGGCGGGATTATGCGCGTTGCGCCGATTGGATTGTATTTCTGTGACAAGCGGCGCGAGCCGGAGGAAGTCGATATCATCGGAGCAAAGGCAGCGGCGCTGACTCACGGACATGAGCTGGGGTATATTCCTGCAGCTATGCTTGTACATATCATTTTGAGGATTTCTGAATACGGTGATACTATTTTGGAAGCGGTCAAGGATGCCATGTGTACGATGCCGACCATTTTCCCTAATGCAAAACACATGGATGAATTGCTGGCGTTGATTCAAAAAGCCATTGCATTTTCTAACAAAAACATGAATGATTTCGACGCTATCCGACAACTTGGTGAGGGCTGGGTGGCAGAAGAAACTCTCGCAATAGCCGTTTACTGTGCGCTCAAGCATTCCGATGACTTTGAGAAGGGCATCATAGCTGCAGTCAACCATGACGGCGACAGCGACTCCACTGGCGTAGTTACTGGAAATATTCTCGGAGCTGCCCTTGGCATTGACGCTATCCCGCACAAATATCTCGACAAGTTGGAACTAAAGAACGTAATCCTCGAAATCGCGGAGGATCTTCACCACGATTGTCAAATCACCGAATACGGTCCGCGAGATAATCTGTGGGAGAGCAAGTATATCAGTATGTCATATAGCGGAAAGGCCTAAGACATTGTGGCAATAATAAAAACACAATGCTTGTCAAAATCCGATATATGCTGTATAATTATAGACGTTGAAATTAATCAGCGCATTGATGCCCAGCCTGCCCAGTAAAATAAGGGCTTGGGAGTTTCCGGAAGGACATGATATATAACTAAGGAGTTAAAATACATTGAAAAAATATTTAAAGTTAATTGCGGCAAATTTGTGCATTGTAGTTGCGGCAGTTATTTTGTATTCACCGGGACTTTTGTGCCTTAGAGTCACTGATTACAGTATCTTTAGGGCGGGAATGTCAATAATTGCACTGCTTGCGCTTATTTCAATATTTTTTGCCGTAAATATAACATTTCTAAAAGGACCATTACAGAGACCGGTTTTACCAGAAGATGTTCAAAATTTAGAAAATGCAAAAGAGATATTAAAGTATTACAATAGCAGTAAGTTTCTAAAAAGTATGGCTTCTACAGCGTCTGAACAGGTGGACCGTATTTTTAAATGCCGGACGCGCCTTTCGGCTATTTTAGAACAGAAGTTTACAAAGGGCACTATGAGTTGGGACAAGTTTAATAATGTAGTTGTCTCCGCTGAGAGTTCTGCTATTAAAAATGTGGTATCTATGGCTAATCGTATGCAGCTTTTTGATGAAAAGGAATTTATAAAGCTGCAAAATTATCGTGAGGATAATATTCCTGATGATATTCAAGAAGAGCAACTTCGTTTGTATGAGAAAAATTTTGAAGATATAAAAAATATGATTGCGTTAAATGAAAAGATACTTTTAAAATTAAATACCCTTACTATGGAAGTCTCTTCATCTTCCAATGAGAAAAATGCAGATTTAAATGATGATCTGCTAAAGGAAATTGAGAAGCTGATTGGCGAGACTAAATATTATCAGTAGGGAGGATTAGTGGAGGAAAAGGTATATGAATGCTAACAAGAAGTCAATAGGTATATTAGTTGGAGTTATTATTATTGTCTGTGCTGCTGTATTCGGGGGGATTTATGCAACACGCAATCTTGGTAAATCCGAAAAAATAATTTCAAAAGAGAGTGCCGAAAAGCGTCTTGAAAAGATGGTTGCCCAGATTGATCCTAAAGAGGGAAAACCTGTTAAGTCTGCTATTGAGTATGATTCATCTAACGATGAAGCAGATGAACTGCCGGATATTGATACATGCACAGTTGGTGTTAAGGCAACAACTTCTCTATATGCTGAAATATATTCTTCACCTGAAAAGGCGGGAACCGGAACAGACGGCTGGCTCTGCGAAATGGCAGAAGAATTTAATAAGAAGGGATATATGGTAGATGGACAAGCTGTCTCAATTCAAATCCGTAAGGTTAACAGTGGACAGGCGTTAGATTATATTGCTACTGGAAAAGCAGTTCCGGAGGGATTTGCGCCTTCAAGTATGTTATGGATTCATATGCTCAATGCAAAGGGAGTATCAACGGAGACAATTGCAGAAAGTCTTGTAGGAAATGTTGCTGGTATTCTGCTCTCTGAAAAAACTTACAGCCAGATTATAGAAAAGTATGGAAGTGTTGACTTAAAGGCGATTACTGAGGCAACGGAATCCGGTGAGCTTGCTATGGGTTATACAAATCCGTTTGCAAGCAGTGCAGGATTAAATTTTTTGATTTGTACTTTAGAGCGTTATGACCTTAAAAATCCACTTTCTGACACTGCAGTAGAGGGATTTCAGAAATTTCAGAAAAATGTGCCTTTTGTTGCTTTAACTACAATGCAGATGAGAGATGCTGTTGAAAATGGCTCATTAGATGGATTTATAATGGAGTATCAGTCATATGCAAATGATACTGTACTCTCAAAAAATTATAAGTTTACACCTTATGGATACCGTCATGATAATCCATTGGTAAGTGTTGCGGGAATAAGCCAAGACAAAAAAGAGATTCTTAAATTATTTGCTGATTTTTGTTCGACAGATAACGCAAAAAAGCGTGCGACAGAATATGGCTTTAACGGTATGGATAATTATGTTTGTGAGTATGAAGATGTATCTGGAGATATTTTGGTTTCTGCGCAAAAACTTTATAAGTCTAATAAAGACAGCGGAAGACCGGTTATAGGTGTTTTTGTGACTGATGTATCAGGAAGTATGGCAGGAGAACCTTTGCAGGCACTTCAAACTTCACTTATTAACAGTATGAAATATATCAATAATGAAAACTATATCGGGCTTGTCAGTTATGCGAATGATGTGACAATTGAGCTTCCTATAAGACAGTTTGATTTAGAGCAGCAGACATATTTTAAGGGAGCAGTAGAAAATCTTTACGCTTCTGGCGGAACAGCTACTTTTGACGGAATTTGTGTGGCTTTAAAGATGATAAATGAGCTTATGGAGCAATATCCTGACGCAAAGCCGATGCTGTTTGTCTTAAGTGACGGTGAGACCAATACAGGATTCAACTTAAATGATATACGTGAGGTTCTAAATGGATTAAATATACCAGTTTATACAATTGGATACAATGCAGATTTAGAGGCACTGCAGAGCATAAGTTCTATAAATGAAGCTGCAAGTATCGACGCATCAACAGATGATGTAATATATCAGCTTAAAACACTATTTAATGCAAATATGTAAAAGGAGAAAAAATATGGGTGATTTCACATTAGATATACCAAATACAGAAACCATTAAAAAAGAAGTAGTAGAAGAGTTACAGCCAAAGCAAAATGAAAAAGATGTTATTTCAAATGTAGTTAAAGAAAAGTCCGAACAGATTATGTCAGTCAATTTAGATTCTCTGACTGATAGAAGAGAAATTATTCAGGTATTTGAGACATTTGGAGCTGATGTTGTAAGACAGTCCCAGGCAAAGAACAGTATTTTGCAAAAAAGAATGGGTGATTTTAGTAAAGCCGGCGGAGAGTCAGGTGAGGTTGCTAAAGGATTAGAGGATTTGTCAATAAAGATGAGGGACTTGGACCCGTCAAGTTTGGATTTTACAAAGACAGGCGTTATGGGTAAGATATTTAACCCTATCCGCCGCTACTTTGAGCGTTTTAAGACAGCGGATGCCGAGATAGCCTCTATTGTAAAAACTCTTGATAAAGGAAAAGGAATTTTAAAAAATGATAATACAACGCTTGAGATTGAGCAGGCTACTATGCGTGATTTAACGAAACAGCTTGCGCAGAAGATAGAACTCGGCACTCAATTAGACGCTTATCTTACAAATGAGGTAGAAAACGCAAAAGCTTCCAATGTTTCAGAAGAGAGAATAAAGTTTGTAGAGGAGGAAATAATCTTTCCTCTAAAGCAGAGAATTATGGATTTTCACCAATTGCTCGCTGTAAATCAACAAGGTATTATTGCCATGGAGGTTATAAGGAAGAACAATCTTGAACTTATTCGTGCAGTAGACAGGGCGGAGACGGTAACAGTTTCAGCTCTTCGTGTGGCTGTAACAGTGGCGGGGGCATTGTATAATCAGAAAATTGTATTAGAAAAAGTTCAGATGTTGAATGAGACAACAAATAACATGATTATGGCTACATCTAAAATGCTAAAAGAACAAGGAACAGCAATTCAAAAAGAAGCAGTTGAGGCAAGTATTTCAACAGATACATTAAAACAGGCATTTTCAGATACATTATCAGCTTTAGATGATATAAACACATACAAGATAAAGGCGCTTCCACAAATGACTAAGACAATTCAGGATTTCCGTGAGATTGCCGAGGAAGGTGAGCGCCAGCTTGCAAATATGGAGAAGGGGAAGAATTTAGAATTTTAAGTAAAACAGGGAAGTCTCTTGTTAAATGTAGCGGAGACTTCCCTTTTTTGTTCTGCAAACTGCTTACAAGGAGGATACACAATCTTTCGCACTTATCTGATGGTCTCCAGCCGGATGGTGTTGGTATTTCCGGACTGTCCGCTGGTCTGTCCGCCGGTGAGAATCACGTTGTCCCCCTTCTGCAGGCCAAAAATGTCCTTGGCATGGCGCAGGGCGTGATAGAACATCACGTCCACTGAATTAAACTCCTCGCTTAGAACTGGTGTCACGCCCCAACTCAGATTCAGCTTTCTCCAAGCTTTCTCGGAAGTGGTCATGCCAATAATGTCCACGGGACAACGGAAACGGCTCACCATCCGGACGGTATTGCCCGAGAGGGAACTAATTACGATGCCCTCCGCCTTGGTGTCAATGGCCATAGCGCAGGTAGCATGGGAGACGGCATCTATGTTGCTTTTTATCACGTACTCCGTGGACGTAAAGCGCTTTACATAATCAATGTTCTTCTCCGTGTACTCGGCAATCTCCGCCATGTTT
>JAFLTA010000082.1 GCA_022510685.1 Lachnospiraceae bacterium
GCGTTATACCACAGTGCCATGTCCGTAACCTCATTCTGACTGCTGTCATAGAAGCAGACACTTAAAAGCTGCGGCAATTCCGAAGAAAACCCGTCCGCTTCCGAATCAGAGTCCTGGTCTATCACCGGTTTCTCTACATATTCTGTTTCCATATTTATTAGTACTCCTCGTCCACTCTGCTCCTGCCTATATATACGAAAAGCTATCACTACACCTACCAGTACCGCCAGTAATATGACCGCCGCGATCCAACCGCTCCAAAGAATCGTTCTTCTTCTCGGTACTTCCGCATCTTCTTTTATAATTTCCAAATCCAATACCTGAGCCAGCATCTCTTTGTTTGTCCCCTGGGGGATGGCTGTATCATTTTCCCATTTGGAAACGGCCTGCCTGCTGACTCCCATATATTCTGCCAGTGCCTCCTGGGAAAGATTTTTCTCCTCTCTGGCCTGTTTAATCTGTTCACCCAATGTCATTTCATATTTCCTCCTTGATAGTAAATTTATAATCGATTATGGCCTTATTATAGCCGCAACTACGGTTGCGTTCTACCAATTAACCGCAACTTTTCGGTTGCGATCCTCATTTAAGGATTATTTAATAATTCCCGTGCTAAAGTGCAAGCACGGTCTGCAGATTTGTTATTGACGCAGCAAAAATTGCGCAGTATAAAATAAATGCCGGTCATAACGGCAAGATAAAGGAGTTTACCTATGTTTTTCAGAATCTTAAGAAAAGACTTAAAGCGTAAGAGGACCATGAACATTATCATCCTTTTGTTCGTAATCCTTGCCACCATGTTCGTGGCGAGCAGCGTGAACAATATTCTTACGGTGATGAACGGACTGAATTATTATTTTGAAAAGGCCGGACTTGTCCAGAATTATTTTATTGTATCCCGAGCAGGGGAGAGCGGAGCATCCTTAATTGATTTACTGGATTCGCAGCCTTCGGTAAAAGATTATCTCTCAGAGCCTCAAATTATGGTAAACAGTGATTATTTTACAATGAACGGAGAGAAAGTATTCAATTATACCAACATAGGCATGGTCCTCTCTTTGGAAGAAGCACAGTTACATTATTTTGACGAAGATAATCATGCGATTACCGAAATAGAACCCGGCGAGGTCTATATTACAGGAAATATCTTGAAAAAGAGCAATTTAAACGTCGGTGATACCATTGTGCTGGAGCATAACGGCACTACGCTTACTCTTACCGTTGCGGGTTCCGGGAAAGACGCCTTTTTCGGTTCGGATTTTCTGGGAAACCCCCGTTTCATCATCCATCCCGACGATTATCAAAAACTTTGGCAGAATGAAACAATACAAGAGTATTTTGCCGCCGGTATTTACTATATTTCAACCGACGATATCAATATCTTAAAAGATGCGGTATCAGATGCAAATGGTATTCTTTTTGACGGTGATATCTCATTAATTAAAATGACTTATGTTTTGAATATGATCATTGCAGGTATTCTGCTGGTAGTGAGCCTTGGTCTGATTCTGGTATCCTTTACGGTTCTGCGGTTTACCATCGGCTTTACCATCGCCGAAGAATTCAGGGAAATCGGCGTCATGAAGGCAATCGGCATCGGGAACCGTTCCATACGATGCCTGTATATCACCAAGTATCTGGGCATAGCCATTCTGGGTGCAGTCATAGGATTTGCCGCTTCCATTCCCTTCGGCAATATGCTTTTGGCAAGCGTCTCGGAAAATATAGTACTTGGCAACAAAAACAGTCTGCTTGTGGGGTTCCTATGTTCAGCAGGTGTGGTTGTCATTATCTTGCTCTTCTGCTACTCCTGCACAAGAAAGGTCAACAAACTCTCTCCGATAGATGCT
The DNA here is from genome assembly GCA_022510685.1 of Lachnospiraceae bacterium. Classification (GTDB taxonomy): domain Bacteria; phylum Bacillota; class Clostridia; order Lachnospirales; family Lachnospiraceae; genus Butyribacter. The sequence goes on from JAFLTA010000082.1 coordinate 1,851, forward strand.
GTCAGAAATGGGCAGACCGGCGAACGCTTTGGTAAAAAGAGCCTTCTGCATCTTGGAAAAAGCAGACTGGGCACCACAGGCTTTCTTGCCCTCAATGATCTTTTGAGCAGTCCGAAACAGTTTGGTATCATCACAGCCGTACTTACCATATGCCTGCTTTTGGTGATGATACTCGCCAATACAGCAAATACTCTGTGCAGCGATAAACTGATACCCCTCTTTGGCGTGACGTACAGCGACGCGTATATGGTAGATACCAACCGTGCCGTAAAAATGATGGACCTCAGTGAAGGGGATGAAATCGTCCAGGAAACACTTAAGGAAGTGGAGGATATTCTGGCAGAAAACGGTATGCCTGCGGAGTGTGTGGTGGAGGTGCAGTTTAAATATTCCTTGAGTTTTAACGGACACTCTTTAAAGTTAACTTTTCAACAAGGTAAAGGTCCTCATGCCGATGAGTATGTTTATCAAGAAGGCATCGCCCCTTCCAATGAACATGAGATTGCCCTGACACCGCAGGCGGCAGAGCTGCTTGGCGCCCATATCGGCGATACTGTATATCTCAATGTGGGAGGTGAAGAACAGGAATATATGATTACCGCCCTCTTCTCCACCTTTAATCAAATGGGGGAATTAGGCAGGCTGCATGAAGATATAAAAACGAATATGTATGATTCAACCGGGTCTATGGCCATACAGATTCATTTTACCGATAATCCCGACAGTGCAGAAATAACAGCACGAATTGAGAAAATGAAGGACATTTTTGATAATGAAAATATCTTTACGCCGGCAGAATATGTAGATGACTGTACGGGTGCTTCCGACACGGTACGGGCCGTTGAGTATCTGGTACTCATGATCACGCTGATCATTATAGCACTGGTGACCGTGCTCATGGAACGCTCATTTATTACAAAAGAGAAAAGCGAAATCGCCCTTATGAAAGCCATGGGCTTTGGCAGCAGAAAAATCATAGCCCAGCATACCCTTCGATTTGGGTTTGTGGTAATCCTGGCCACAGTAATAGCCTCCCTCCTGTGTCTGCCGTTTACAAAACTTTGTATTGATCCCATCTTCTCTATGATGGGTATTGCATACGGCTTAAAATACCAAGTCAAACCTTTTGAGGTATTTGTCATTTGTCCGTTTATCATGCTGGGCATGACGGTACTAAGCGCATTTTTTACCTCACTATATACAAAAACCGTTACTGCCTCACAGACTTCGAATATTGAATAAGGAAAGGAATAAAAAACATGGAAAAGACCTTGGAAGTAAAAGACCTATGTAAAACCTATATCACAAACAAGCGCCAAAACAACGTGCTTAAAAATGTCAATTTTACAGTAGAAAAAGGAGAAATGGTTGCCATCATGGGGCCTTCCGGTTCCGGGAAATCCACACTGCTCTACACCGTTTCGGGAATGGATAACGCAACTTCGGGAGAAGTGCTTTTTGACGGTCGGAATATTGCGTCTATGCGGGGCAGTGAACTTGCAAACTTAAGACTGGATGAAATGGGCTTTATTTTCCAGCAGATGTATATGTTAAAAAATCTTTCGGTGCTGGATAATATACTACTGCCTGCCATTCATTCCAAACGCAACACCTTAAGCCGCAGGGAAAAACTGGAAGAGGGACAGAATTTAATGCGCCGCCTCGGCATTATTGATATTGCGGATAATGACATCAACGAGGTTTCCGGAGGCCAGTTACAAAGAGCATGTATCTGCCGCAGTATGATCAACAAACCCAAAATGATATTTGCAGACGAACCCACAGGCGCCTTGAACCGTACCTCTTCCGAAGAAGTAATGGAGGAGCTGACTAAATTGAACCGGGACGGTACGACCGTTATGCTTGTGACTCATGACGCAAGAGTGGCGGCAAAATGCTCCCGTGTACTTTTTATTGTTGACGGCAACATCAAGGGCGAGTATCATTTGGATAAATACACCTCGTCCTCAGAAATGCGTGACAGAGAACGTTCCATAAATAACTGGCTCATGGAAATGGGCTGGTAGGTGAGATTCCCATGACAGACATTTTAATTATTGAAGATAATAAGGAAATAGCAAATCTTCTGGCTGATTTTTTAAGAGCTGAAAATTATATCGTCAGCACTGCCGACAACGGAGAAAAAGCCTTGTCCCTGTTTGAAAAATACGGGGCAAGGCTTGTCCTGTTGGACATCATGCTGCCGGGAATCGACGGCTTTGGCATTTGTGAGCGGATCAGAAAAACCAGTGATACCCCCATTATCATTCTGAGTGCAAGAACTGCCAAAAACGACAAATTAAACGGGTTGCTCCTGGGAGCTGACGACTATATGGAAAAGCCCTTTGATATCGACATCCTGCTTGCTAAGATCACAGGGATTTTTAAACGAAGATACTCTCTTGAAGAAATTGTGAGCGGGGATTTAAGATTAAATAAAGCAGAAAATACCGCTTACAGAAACGGTGTAAAACTGGATATGACGGCTAAAGAATTTGAACTGCTGCTCTTGCTTGTATCCAACAGCGGAAAAACGCTGAAAAAAGAATATATTTTTAACAACATATGGGGCAGTGACAGCGATTCCGAACTTCAGACTTTGACCGTTCACATCAACCGTTTAAGAGAGAAAATCGAGAACAATCCCAAACAGCCTGAAAGGATTCTGACTGTGTGGGGTACGGGGTATAAATTCATATGAAAAGCTTTGACAAAATAATAGCGGCCTTCCTCCTGTTTATTGTAATACTCTTTGCCGGGACCAATGCCGCCCTTACCGCAGCAGAAAAAGACGATGGGAATAAACCTTATAGAGTGGAGATAAACCGCTTATGCCTTCTGCTCAAGCAGGGGGAACTACCGGATCTTTCAACCTGCCGGTATGTAACCGGCATTTCTATTTATGACGGAATTGTCGATTTTTTTGACGTGCAAAACTATTACATAATAAAAGAAATTAACGGTACTATTTACCGCTTTGATTATATACCAAAGCCGGCTAATACCGTGAAGTTAAGATTGATCTTAAATATCTCCCTGGCTATTCTCAGCTGTTTGATTTTTGCTGTCATGCTCTTTATCCGCAGACAGATATTAAAACCTTTTGAGCGCCTTGTAAACGTTCCTTATGAGCTTTCCAAAGGGAATCTCAGTATCCCCTTAGAGGAAAACCGCAGCCGCTTTTTTGGGGGCTTTGTGTGGGGAGTCAATATCCTGCGGGAAACCATGGAGCAGCAAAGGCAGCGCGAACTTGCGCTGCAAAAGGAAAAACAGACCTTTTTGCTTTCCATTTCCCATGATATAAAGACGCCACTTTCCGCTATCAAACTCTATACATCCGCACTCTCAAAAGGTCTTTATCAAGATGCGGGTAAACAGCAGGAGGTCATAAGCGGCATCCAAGCAAAAGCAGATGAAATCGAAAGTTATGTATCTGAGCTTTCCCAAGCGATAAGTACGGACTTTTTGCAATTTGAAGTAGAAATGAGTGAATTCTATCTTTCGGAGGTAATTGATCATATTGCTGCTTACTATTCGCAGAAACTGGCTTTTAATAAAACGGTGTTTTCTATTGGGCACTTTGCGGATTGTATTGTACGGGGCGATGCGGACAGGAGTATCGAGGTGTTACAGAACATCATGGAAAATGCCATAAAATACGGTGACGGACAAAAAATTGATATTGTGTTTTGTGGCGAAGAGGACTGCCAGCTTGTGACGATCAGAAACAGCGGCTCCACTTTACCCGATGCGGAACTAATACACATTTTTGACAGTTTCTGGCGAGGTTCTAACAGCAAAAACAAAAGCGGTAACGGCTTGGGCCTTTATATTTGCCGCCAGCTCATGTTAAAGATGGACGGGGATATTTTTGCGGAAATGAAGGAAAATGAAATGTGCGTTACGGCAGTATTTCGAAAAGCCTAGAATTGCCTTGAAAATACATGT
>JAFLTA010000083.1 GCA_022510685.1 Lachnospiraceae bacterium
ATGTTTTTTACTAAGATAAGATTAGGGTGTTTTATATCGCAGGGCATATAGAAAGGAGCAAGGTCCATAGTACGGAGATACCATGAACCTAGATAAAAAATGAAAATGGGTCTATCCCAAACATAATGCTGTTGTCTAATTGAGAAGTATAAAAATCAATTAATTGCTTTCTAAACTTTTATAATAGTGTTCAGTTGTAATTAGATTGTGTTTAAAATCTAATATTTTTCTAATATATTCCGTGATTTTTTAAGTTCGACACCCGGCTTAAAAGCATCCGAAACCTTTTCTCCCAGCCTTAAATAAGCAGTTTCTTCCTCGTCATAAATAATCGGCTGTAATTTGCTTAATAGTATTTTGTTTTGATCATTCAATATGGATTCATCCGCAAGAATGTTTTTCACCTCACCGTTCAACTGTGTGTGGCTTCCAACGGTAACTGTGTGAACTAACTCACATTCCAGAGACAAAAGGAGTTCATTGATAACCGGCGCGTGTACTGTTTTGGCATCTGCTGTGGTAAAACCGATATTTTTCAGTTTATCTGTGTTATAACCGGATTCCACTCCGAGATAGTCCGCCTCTTTGACCTGCTCACAGCTTGGAAAACCGACAACGAATGCCTTACTGTCAAGGATACTTTGCAGTGTTTTCCGCTGTCCGGTTGCATTGATTGCTATTGTCACACATGGCGGGATATGACTGCTCACCATGTAAAATGCCAAAGTACAGGCATCTGCTTTTCCGTCCTTATCATATGCCGATGCAATCACCGTCTGCGTCGGAGCGACAACAGCATGCAGTTTTAATTCTTTTTTATCCATTTGCTTTTCTCCTTTTTGATATCGCTATCTATCTTCTATACTTTTCTGTTATTTCCTGAAATGACTTTTTTCCCTCTATATATTCATTATATATGGCGGCAGGCTCTTTCCCTCTATATACCTGACAAATCCCACAGTAGTCGCAATCTCCCCTGCACGCAAAGGTATTTTTGATGTATTGTTCTCTCTCCTGCTTTGTAGAATCTGCAATATCCGGTGGTCTCATAAATCATTCTCCTGTCATCTTCTACCCCCGCAAATAACGGGCATTGTATTCCGCATTGATTTGTGCGATTTCCTTTTTTCCGTCAATATAATCCTGATACATATCAAAAGGATTGCCACCACCTAGCCAGCAGGAAGAACAATTCTCACACCCTCCGCCACAATCAAGAGACTGTCTGATGATCTGTTCTCGTTCTTCCTTGGTTGTGTCTTTGATTAAAATAGATTTCATAACAACACTCCCTAGTATAATTTCATCCGCATCTGATACCATACAGCTTCTCCATGTTCAGATACAGACACCCCTTCATTTACGAATCCAAACCTCTCATAATAAGGTATCAATTCTTCCTTGCAGGTCAATACCACCCCTAACCGATTTTGCTGTCTTGCCTCTTCAATCATTGCATTAAGGACTGCTGCCGCATAACCCTTTGACTGATACTCCGGATGTGTCTCCACGCCAAAGATCATCTGCCAGTCTCCCTGTTCCGTGTGCAACTTTGCATCATGATACATTTCATCCGCTAAGTCTTTTTGAGTTGTAACCATACCATTGACCATACTTATGATATGTCCTTCTCTTTCCAGCAGCAGAAAATGTTCAGCATAAACGGAAAGTCTCTCAAAAAAGGCAGCCTTAGAAGCCGCCTCTTTCTCCGGAAAACATAGTTGTTCTAAGTTTGTAATTTCATCTAAATCTGCAAGTTTCGCATGCCTGATTGTGTATTTGTTCTCCATAGTTATCTCCGTTCTACCGCATATATCACTCTATTTCTAATCTGCGGGACTTGAACAAATGCTCTTCCCTTCATTTAGCATGATAGCGCCGTTATGCTAGCATGATGGCACTAATCTAACAGTACCAATTTATACTTCAAGTACTACCGGTTCCTCCGTGAACGAATAAATTACAGCACGGTCAACAAGTAAATACAATGTATTGGTATTGTCATCTCCTGCCGTGTACATGCTCTTTAAATGAGGATATTCTTCCAAGATAGCGTTATGCACTTCGATACGGTTATCCTGTTTTAATTCTCCGGAAACACGAATCCAACGAGCCGGTGTATCCATAGCCGAAATCTCAAACTTCGGATTCTTTTCAATCTGCTTGGACACATCCTTTTCCTTTGCGGTAAGAATATAAATCTTATCCTCGTACAATAATGCACTTCCAAATGGTCGTACCCGCGGGGTATCTCCATCCTCCGTTGCCAGATAATAGGTTCCTGCTTTCTTTAAAAAATCATATAATTTACTTAAATCTTTACCTGCCATAGTTTCCTTCCTTTCTATTTCTTGTCAAATTGTAATCCCCATATCATTGATACCCATTTATAAATATCCCCCTATAAGTTATCGTACAAATCTTCCGTAAAGGCGAGACTTCCTCTGTATCCTGCATATGTCCTGTTGAAAATCAGTCGTTCACTCATCGGGAAGGATGCCAGAAGAAACTGGATATCCATTTCCAGTGCCACTTCACGTTCGTTGCTGCTGCCAATTAACAGTGTGATTTCCTGTTCCTTATTCCGAAGTGCCTCATTAATCTCATACTGATCTGCCGTAAAGACCACCTCTGGTGGCACAGCATACTCTAAATCCCTAATCTGTGCTTCAATCCTCTCTTTATCTTCCGCCCGGAAAATCGGCTCCGAAATCACTACGAGAACCGGGGTGAAACTAAAATCATTTGCCAGATATCTTGTGAGACCTACAGCAGTACTTGCATCCGCTACAACTGCAAACCGTTTCCAACTCACCACACCTATGGATTGAGCCAGATAATGATACACATAGTCCTCCTCAGCGGCAATGACTTTTTCCACGATTTCACTGTCTAAATTCAGTTTCTTTGCAACAGTCCTCACAAACTCCGATGTATCCGTTGCACCCACAAACAATCCCGGAATCCGTATGCTGGGGACACCAAACTTTTCCTCAAACTTTTCTGAAGGAACCTTGAATAACCACGGATTAACTATGATGTTCAATGCTGCACCGGAACATTTTTTTACATCATCCATACCTTGATGGTTAGTAAAAAATGTATTCACTTTTAGCCCCAGCAGGGACAGTATTCGATGTATCTCTTCCAGCGTTCCACTCCAAAATGGATCGTGAAAAGGAACCACTCCGAAAATATTGACCAGTTTATCGTCTCTCTCAACACCTTCCTCAATCACATGGTCAATCATGGTGTTCCAGACCACCTCATATCCAAGATTGCTGTCTCCTGCAAATCCCGGAGTTTCAATAGGATACACGTCATAATTCTTTTTTCGGAACTCATCGGTAACACTGACTATATCATCACCTATGATTCCCGCTGTACATCCTGTCAACACAAAATAGGCATCTGCGTCTATAATATCAATGGCTCCCTGAATGGTGGTTCTCAGCTTATCCACCCCACCAAATACCACCTCTTTTTCCAGCATATTACTGGAAGGCAGAGATACACTGCTGACAAAAACTGCCGATTTATGTCCCGACTGTCCCTGCTCTGCTGCCGATGTCTGCATACAGCATCCGGGACCTGCATGTAATACGGGACAGACTCTATTCAACGCTCCCAAGACGGAATTAATTCCAGCCAGCACACAACCACCTCTGGGATTTTCCAATATCTGTGACATACTATCCTCCATTCCGTTGCCTTCTGCCGGCAACACAAATAGTAACTATATTTATGACATAATCACTCAATCAATCTTATTGCACTATATATTTAAATGCGTCCTCCTCATACCATGAATCCTTGTATGGCAGCTTCACATGCTTTGCTAACTTCACATTAAATCCGGGATTCTGCAATTGGTCTGCAATCTTATTCCCAAGATATAAAAGTCCATCGTATCCCATAGTAGGACGCTTACCTTCCAAAACATGAGTCGTAGGAATGCCCAGCTTAGCCGCCCAGTCAGGCACACCGATAAAGGCATCCGGCTTCAGTTTTTTCACAAGATTTACCTGTTCAAAAGGCTGCATATTGGCAACATCAACCACATAATTTTTATGGATTCCATTTAGGTACTCAATATCAATCTGTGCATCTTCATCATAGGTAGGAGTTTCCAATCCCACAAGCTCCATACCGAAATCATCAATTAGTGCAGCCGCTGCAAAGGAGCGTCCCGTACCGCCACAGATAAATACTCTCTTACCCTGCAGCCGTTCTTTTAACTTTGCAACTAACGGCTCAATGCGCTCATGTTCTCGCGCAATGATTTCCTCTACTTCCTTTTCCTTGCCCAGTACACTGGCAATCCCACGATACCATTTATCTGTATTCCGGATACCGATAGGCATCACTGTATGGGAATAAGGTATCTCATAATCTTCCCACAAAGTTTTCATAAACTCATCGGCAAACACTTTACAAATAGACGTTGATGCCTCTGCTGCCGGTATTCTTTTTATCTTTTCCAAGGAACTGTAAAAAGGAATGTAGTTTACTTTTACACCAATTTGAGAAAGCATACGCTCCATCTCTTTTTGGTCTGCATAACTTACCGTGGTAGGCGCAAACAAATTTACCAGACCTTTCTCCTTGGGAATACTTTCCTTTTTCAATATGTACTTATTTATGGACAGAAAGGCCGCATCGAAACCGGAAGCACAAATCTTAGATTTAAATCCTTCACAGTGGATAGGAACCATAATCGTATCCGGATATTCATTCTGCAAATCTGCTGCAATTGCATCAATATCATCACCAATAATTCCCGATGCACATGACGCATATATAAATGCCAGCTTAGGATGATATCTGTCCACTGCCTTTTTCACTGAATCACGCAGTTTTTGCTCTCCACCAAAGACTACACTTTTCTGATCAATATTAGTCACAATAATTCTTGGATTTTTGATGTCATGGATGCCTCTATGTGCCTGACCCACACGGTACATATCCACCGCCATAATGGAACAGCCCACACATCCCTGTGGCGAATGGGAAATAAACACAGAATCCTCCAAGGACATCAGGGCCGCCATACTGTTAATCTGCTGACATTGCAATCCTTGGGCGAAGCTTCTGTCTGCCCTTTTTAAGCATCCCTTCTTAAAATTTTCCTCCACTTCTTTTCCCGTGGTTCCCAAATCATTGATTCGTCCCGGTCTGCTTTCCCGCACACCGGAGTAATGTGTATTCGCCATATTTTCCTCCTATCATAATTAAGGTATAAAAGATGAACGTGTAACACGTTCACCTCAAAGCCTTCCCATATCTATTGTTTATATCACATACTGATCAACCAGCAATTCATTCTGCCATTCCAGCATATCTGCCAGCGTGATTCCTTCCAGTACATCATTGATTGCCGAATCCAACTTATCCCACAGCCGGTAACTGACACAGATGCTTTTACTTTCACAGGGTGCCCCGTTTTGACCGACACAGTCAGCCGGGGACATATTTCCCTCCACCGCCTTGAGAATCTGCCCTACCGTATATTGCTTCGGTGCGTAACTGAGGAGATATCCTCCATGAATCCCCCGGATACTTTTCACCAAAGAAGCCTTATTCA
>JAFLTA010000084.1 GCA_022510685.1 Lachnospiraceae bacterium
TTTCCGAAAGAATCTCCGCTATTCTGACAGAAACCTTGTCCGCCTCCTCCGTCCGTTCCGACTGGTGGTGTCTATTTTCCTCATAGTAGTTTTCAATACGAAGTCTTGCATCCTCAATGCTTATGTCTCCCTCTATGTTATCCTTGGCTGTGTTCAAAAGATATTCTGAAGGCTGTAGCTTATCTACATCCTGCAAACCAATAGCTGTCTGCCATGCGTAAGCCTTGTAAGCTTTGCCTGGTTCCCCAGATATATAATATTCAGCAAAAGGATCTGTCCACTCATCTGCAATATAACGTTCTTTCTTATCAGCCATCAGAGTCCTCCTTTTTTGCATTCACTAAACTAATAGTATTATCAGTCTCAGCAGTATTAGTGTTAATTTTATGACAATAAATATACCGCAAATTTGCTTTGCATACAATTAAGTTTTGTATTTCCCTTTGGGAATATCCTTCTTTTTACGAGTTTGGGTCTGCTCAACAACTGCGTTTCAAAAGGGGTAAACACGAAGCAAATTACTACTTTTATCCCCCGTAACCCGCTATTTTATAGGATGTTCAAGGATTAGTATGCATCCTGCCGTGGCAGATGAAAAGTATTTTTATCATGGTTGAAATTCTCCTTGTTTTTCCTATATTCCTAAGAATCTGATCATCCGAAAATAGCAATTCCGGCTTATATTCCTTTGCCTCAAATAAGTCCAAATATTCTTTTTCTTCCACTGTCAAATGCATGAGTTTCCCGATAAATTCCTTGGCCTCTTTTTTCGTGTTTCTAAATCGAATTTTTCTTTCTTCCGTAACCCCGGAAACAAATCTCGCCTGATTATGTAGAAAGTGAGTCGATCAATAGCGGAAGCATTAAATGTTTTATTGATTTCCTGAGCAGATATGGATGCATAAAAAATGATACACTTACGGAATAAGTCATACTCTGATTCACCAAACAACCCAAAATACAACATATTATTAAAATCATACAAATCCCTTGCAGCCGCCCTGCTCAGCAGAGCATTTGTCTTCGCTGCAAAGATTTCTTCCGGTTCCCTATATTAAACGCTCTCTCTACTCCATCCGAAAAATCTTAATTCTCTCCATCAAATTCTTTGACTCCCTCTCCAGCTCTTTTGCACTTTGTGCTACGGTACCACTGTCGTCGCCCACCGTGCGCGTATATTCGTCCAATTCGTGTGCGGAATTCGTAATTTCCCCTGCAGAAGACACCTGGTTCGACGCGATCTGCTGCATGCGCTCCGCCATCAACTCCACATCCCCGATTAACTTCGTCATCCGGTTTACGATCTGATCCGCCTCTCCCACCTTTTCATAAACTGTACCAAATGTCGCTTGCGTCTGTCCCACCAGCTCAGTGCTATTCCTTACATCAGATGCACTGTCCTGCATGCTGGAAACCACACGGGACATGGTTTGCCGAATCTCTCCTGTTAGTTTTGAAATATTATCCGCCGCCTCTGCACTACTGACCGCTAGTTTACCAATCTGCTCTGCAACCACTGCAAATCCGCGACCGCCCTCACCTGCTCTCGCTGCCTCTATGGAGGCATTCAAGGACAAAAGGTTCGTTTCCTCTGCCACATCCACAATCATGCTGACCATATCGCCAATCTGCTCTACCGAATTTTCCGTTTCTGAAATCAGTTCTGACAGCGAAGTAATACTCTCCTCAACCATCTGCATGCTGTTGCTCACCTGTTTCGCTGCCGCCCGTCCCTTTTCGGAGACCTCTACGGTCTGGCGCATCATCTTGCTGGCTTCACGACTTTGCCCGCCCGCCTCATTAATCACATCGGAGAGACCGGTCATTTGCCGGGACACCTCATCTGCCGCAGCTGATAGCTCATCCACCATGCGGTTTAACGCCTCCATTGCCTCTGCCTGATTCCTCGAAGACTCCATCAGAGAACCGGAAACATGGTCATTGCTCTCCGACTGCTGCTCTAGCCACTGCGCTGTCTCGGAGATTCCGGACATAGTCTTTCGCATCTGTACCAAAAAGTTCTGTATATGCATGCCCATTTGAGAAATTTCATCATTACCTTTTATCTCAATATTCTGTGAAAGATCTCCATCTGCCACTTTCTGAATAAGATCCGTAACCCTTTTTACCGGTTTTACAACACCGTCCATCAGATGCAGTGTCACCAGGCTCAACACCAATGCCGCAACCAAAGCAATCAAAATCATAATAAACTCCAAATGTGCCAAATCCGCCAGAACATCCGATCGGGACACATAGCTGACTAACAGCCAGTCAGTCTCTGGAACCTCATCAATGTAAACAAGATATGTACCTCCTTTGCCACCAAGGGAAATCAGTCCGCTTTTTCCTTCGCCAAGTGCATTGCTCACATCTGCATAAAGCTTATCCAAACCAGAATCATCCAGCGTCACCGCCATCATGTTTGCGTCCGGATGTGCGATAACCGTCTGACCGGACTTCGTTACAAGGAAGGCTTTTTCATCTCCCTTTGCACTAATCTGCGATACCAAATCACACACGTAATCCAAATACACATCTACTGCCAGTACCCGCACCACATCCTGATTGCTCATGCGGACTGACGCGCTCACACACATATCTCCACTTTTAGAATCATAGTAGGGCTCGCCGAATGCAAAGAGCTCGTGCTCCCTGCCCTCCAGATACCAGTCCCGCTCTGTCAGAATCCAATCGTCATCTGGCACCCACTCGGACGCATCCAGATAGGCACCGCCATCATCTCCCATGTACAAACCTGCTGGATAAGCCGAGTTCCTCTCAAAAGAAATTTTCATATATTCCAAAATTTCATCATCGTTTGCAAATCCACCGCTTTCTATGGTGTCCTTATAAAGTGTTAATTCTGTAAGTATCTGGTTGGACCACGCATGGATATCCTTAACATAACCTTCCGAGCGTGCAATCAGTCCATCTTCAGCTTTCTCAATAATCACATTTCGCGACAGGGCAAAAAAAGACACGATGATAATTATCACAATCGGTACGATAACTGCAATCAGCTTTGCACGAATTCCCCACGACCTTTTTCCCTTCCTACTTATCCTCTGGTTTTGCATTTGAGTCCTCCCCTTTTTCTATATCAACACACCACGTAACCAAAATACAAGTTACATCTACATTATCAATAAGTGATAAAAACTTTTTCCTTCTTTCATTTTCATCCATAGCCGCGAAAGTAAGCTTTTGTTGGGGATAGTAAACATCCATTTATCAGCTTCACAACATCACATTTGATTCCTCACAGCCGAAAATCAACTCTATAACCCATACTCCGACCTCATATCAGAAATCACTTCATCAGCATCACGGTACTTTCCCTGTTCTCTGGATTCCTTTAGCTTTGCAAGCATCTCCTCTCCTGTCATAGGTGCATATGGATTAGTTTCTGCCGTGTGTCTTTTTATATCAAAAGGAAATCCATTCACCGCCACCGCCTGTGTCAAAAACATCCTTATAGCAGTTGTTGTGTCCGTTCCCAAATCTTTAAACAAAGAGTCTGATTTTGTTTTTAAATCATCATCTACTCTTACTTGAATTGTACTTGCCATGAATAACACCCACTTTTCTTTTTTTATTATAATGCTACTTCATTACCAAATCAATACATTTGTATGCTTTTTGCACTTTTTATCGTCATATAAAGGCTCATATCCTATCTCTGTAAAATAGTGTAATACTGGTGTAGTAAATACCTCCCTCTTTCCTAAAACGCCCATCCCCCATTCTTTTATGAAAACCTTAATTTACAAACTTTCAATAGAACTATAAAGATCCTCTTTTGCACCTTCCAGCATAACAACTCTATGATTTATACTTAGACCTCATATCAGAAATCACTTCATCTGTTTTTTGTACTTATATCAAGACTCATTTCCTATTCATCTGCCACAATCAACTTCTCAATATATTCCCTGCCCTCTCCTTTAAAAAGAGGAATATTTTTGTCGATAATCCACCTTGATCTCTCCACGTCATTTTCTACATATGTTTCTTTGACCACACAACTGCCAACCTTCTGATATGTAGGGTAATCATTCCAATCAATATTTTTCTGAGTCATGAGCATATCCTGAATAGCATTGCAACTCTTATTCTGTAATTCTTTATGGCTAAAATTCGCTTGTCCTACCATTTGAATACTGTTACGATATGCGTCTAACTGCCTCCAGTATATACAATTAGTCACTTCTTCCTTTGGAATATTAAACACTCTTGCATCAAACATGGCACCTTTTTCTAATGCTTTATTTAAGCAGTCAATATATTCCTGTCCACTCTTTTCGCTTGAATGCATCGTGCTACAATGCGAAATGGAATCTGCAAACTCATTTTTGTTAATTTCAAAAAACTTATTAAAAGCAAGAGTAGCCATACTCGCTGCAATACTACACATTTTCTGAATTTCATAATCAAACCATGCTGAAGTTTCAAGCCGTTTATAATCTACCAGAATAAGAGAAATCTCATCAGACTGTGTATAACCAAATACACATCCCTGAATATTCTCACAAAGATATTTCGTTGTTTCCTGCATCGTCTTAATCAAAATTTCATCAAAAGGTCTTTTAAATCCTTTTGTAAATGTGTGAAATGCTTTCCCATCAATTCGCACAATAACCGGCGTTCTTCTCATTAATTTTATTTTTGGTATCTGCTCATAGAATGTCTTCATACGAGTACCAAGATCATCATACCCTGGCATAGTGTATCTCCTCTCTTTATCAGGCATTTAAAATTTTTTCGACCTTTCGCCAATTTGGTGACGCTATTGTAAATTATGAAATATATATTGTCAAGATACAGCCGTATACACACCCTTTTTCTTTTTTACTACCCCATCTTATTTTCATCCCATGCCTGAACATGAAAGTTTCCATTTTCCAAATGCACATAATAAAGCTCGTCAAAACTCTCGTCATACTCCGGCAGTACAAGTTTATTGTGTGTAGCCGCTATCGCGCGGTCGGGCACTCTCGCCTTGCCCTCTCTATAGCTGTTTCTCTCCAAGCTTTCACTGATAGAAGAACGAAAATAATACCCCTTGACAGTGTATCCATGCTCCTTTGCAACCAGTATGTATTTTGCTCTGTCTTCCTTCGTAGGATTAGTATTATCTACCACAAAGGACGTGCCGCTTTCCACACATTTGTTCAACAATATATTCTCTTTATTCCGGGTGTGCAGTTCATCCAGATTGATATGAACGAACGTTTTAAAATTATTTTGATAAAAAGTAGTTTTCCCACTTGCCTGAATACCAATAA
>JAFLTA010000085.1 GCA_022510685.1 Lachnospiraceae bacterium
ATTACTTCCCCTTTGGAAGTCTGCCAAGAGGCAACCTCCGGAAATATAACAAACCTATCATGCAACGAAGTACGGTATTGCCTTAATAACGTGCCAAGGGGAGTATAACCATATGGGGAAGCTGCCTTGATATCCCGTTTATCTTCCACAAACCGCACAAACTCCCTTACCACAGGAATCATAGAAAGCAGTTTATCAATGATTTCTCTTAACCTGTCCAAGACATTGATAAAATCTATCCGTTTGTCAATCTCCCCATCTAGCACATGAATATACGCCAAAAGCCCTTCTTTTCTTTCCTGTATCCGGTCAAAGTTATCCCGCATCCTGTCATACCTGCCGGAAAAGGATTGCAGTTCTTCTGCCAGCTTTTGTTTGGTTTCCTTGCTTTCCTCTTTTATCTGTACCAGTTCTTTCTCTGCCCCGGCAAGTTCCGTTTTGGTGTCAGTCAGCAGTTTTTCCATCTCTGATACCTCTCTTTCCGTCTGATCCAGACGGACATTAGTATCATAAAGTTTATCTTCCCTTTCATCGAGAAATTCCTCCAACTGCCATAAACGCTTTGTTTCCTGCTGTACCTTATACTCCGCTATGGTCAGGTCATGGTTCTTGCCTTTCTGTTTCTCTTTTAGGGATACGCCATAATGGAGCAGCACCTGTGTTTCTGCTGTTTCCCGCAAATGGTCCTGTAAGACTGTTTTCAATGACCATGGCGAAAAAACAGTACGTTTGGAAACCTTTGTTTCCAGACCACGCTTGAATCCACTTCCTACCGTGACACCCACCACATGCATATGCGGGCTTGCCTCATCAAAGTGAACCACCGCATTCGCAATCTTAAAATAAGGCATTTCCTGCTGTAACTGTTCCAGCAGGACTTTATATACCTCACAGATATTCTCCCTGCTCTGCCTTTCTTCATTACCAGCCGAAAAAAGACATTCCCAAAATTCTTTATCTCCACACTGAAAGATGATCTCCACTGCCATATCCTGATTTTTGCCAGACACATGCTCAAAATAATCCTCAATCTTTCGGTCTGCCCTTGTCTGCTTGCTGTTATACTGTTCCAATGCTTCAGCAAAAGTATCGCGATAGACTTTTTTCACATCCTGCAGAAGATTCGTACTGCCAAAGAGCAGTATAATGTTGTCCCTGTCATATCCCTTTGAACGGTACTTACGCAGATTGTGTTTGGCGACACCAGACAGCTTGCTTTTACTTGTGATTGCACTTTTTCCGTTGCTGATGTGGGCACTGTAAGATACTCTTGTCATCTTGTCCTCCTTTTTCTGCCAGAGGGAGATTGTTCTGCCACACTTTTCTGGCAATTTGTCTTCATCAATCGTTTCATGATTTCGATTTCTTTTTTCGGCTGGTGACAACCTAGCGGGGGCGAGTTATCATTTCGCCTCTGCCGATAATGATAACCCCCTAGCGTTTTTGTCAAGTCAAAAAACGCTGGGGGCTCTCCGAGGGTGCAAGACTTCGACATCCAGTGGCTATCTGTTATGCAACGACCGAAACGGAACGGATACCTTATTCCAGCCGTCGTGCTGTCAGCCAAGATAGAATGGCTTGCCTTTTCACGATTTAGCCTGCACTATGGTTATCTTTCCATTGAGTTTAGCCAGAACCTTTGTTATACTATAATTGCGAGTTACGGTAGACAAAGGCTTCGCTTTTGTTTGCCTAAAATGTCCTTGTCAATCGACAGGGGCATTTTTCTCTCTAACAGCATCAAGCATGTCTGCCACCTGCCTCTGTTGACTTGGATATAAATGCCCATAAGTGTTCAATGTAATTTTTATATCCTTATGACCTAGCCGCTCTTTGATTATCAAAGGCTGCACACCCTGATTGATGAGATAAGCAACATGACTATGACGCAGAACATGCACTCTTATTCTCTTTACTCCTGCTTTCTCACATTGCTTTTTTAGCTTATGTTGTACTGCTTCTGCCACGATAGGAAATATCCTCTCATGATCCGGCAGACTATACAGCCGCTCTACATAATCCTTGATTTCTTCTTTAAGAAATTCCGGAATCTCTATCGTCCTGACAGATTCTTCGGTTTTGGGTGTAGTGATAATATCTTTTCTATCAGTCCGATAGTAAGTTTTAGAGATGTGAATCTGATTGTTTTCAAAATCAATATCCTGCTTTGATAGTGCAAGCAGTTCTCCCTCTCTGCATCCTGTCCAAAACAAAATTTCAAAGATGACATAGTAGCGACTTCCCGGTTCAAGCGTGGCAATAAAGGTATCGTATTCTTCCTTTTGCCAAAATTCCAGCTTGTCAGCCTCTGATTTTCCCATTTTCTTTACCTTTTTGCAAGGATTATTGGATAAATTGTAAATGTTCGACGCATGAGTAAATAATGCTGTAATCTGATTTTGAATCATTCGTAAGTAAGTCTGCGAATAACCTTTCTCCCTCATGGTATTTTGCCATTGAATAATATCAGCGGGCGTGATGGTGTTCATTGGCTTATCTTTGAAATATGGCAAAAGATGAGCTTCTATCATATAACGTTTATTTTTAATGGATCGTTCCTTTAACTCTCCCGCTTTATCCTGAAAATACACTTCCACAAAAGCATTCATTGCCATATCCATATCCCCGGAAGTGCTGTTCAGAAATTCTCTCTCCCATTCAAGCGCTTCTTTCTTTGTCTGAAATCCACGTTTTTTCTTGTGTTTCCGCTCTCCTTTCCAGTTTTCATAATAACATTGCACCATCCACTTTCCTGTTTTTTCATCCTTGTATGCCGGCATTTAACCCCCTCCTCTCTTATGCAGATACATTGTTACTGCGATAACCATAAAACTTTGTTTCCCAAAAGGCTTTGGGTACTTTTCCCGCAATCACCAAGTATCCCTCTTTTTTCAATTCTTCGTTCATCTCCCTGATCAGCTTATATGCATGACCTTTAGAGATTCCCAGTTCCTTAGATACATTATCTGCTGTTATCATGTGATTTGTTTTCATACTGTTTTCTCCTCCTTTTCTCTATTTTATCCATTATTTCTTGTATCTTTACAAGAAATCTTGTAACAATAATATATTACAGTGTTTTTAGT
Source organism: Lachnospiraceae bacterium (assembly GCA_022510685.1). GTDB lineage: Bacteria > Bacillota > Clostridia > Lachnospirales > Lachnospiraceae > Butyribacter. Next base: position 3,087 of record JAFLTA010000085.1, read on the forward strand.
TTGTCAATATAATTTATTAAATTTCTTGTAACTTTTACATTGATTTTTGTATTCATGTGTGCTACAGTATTCTAAAAGGAGGTTTATTCAATGCGGTTAGGAGAATATTTTGAGATAGGCAAGCGAATGAAACAAGCTCGCACCAACGCCGGAATCAACCAACGAGACATGTCTGCAAAGCTTTCATTGACCAATTCCTCATATTCCAATTATGAGAACGGATATAGCGAACCACCCGTAGAAGTAATCTTAAAATTTTGTGATATTCTTGAAATCACACTGGAAGATTTATTAGAAATGAAACTCATTGCAACTAAGTCTACTAATATAAGGACTTTTGCTGACTTTCTTGCAATTTTGATAGATTTAGATAAAAGAGGATTATCAATACAGGGAAATACGACCTACACACAACAAGACAACCAATTGACAGCACATTTGACACTGGATATCCCCAATGCCCAGATTGCTACCTTTATTCCTGACTGGAACAAAGTCAATCAGGCACTTGCTGCAGGAGAAATGACAGATAAGGAATATGATACGTGGTTGGAAGATACACTTAGATTGTTTAATGTGCCAATAGAGGATTACTTATATTAAAGATTAGTGGGGATATAAACAAATGAATGAACACTTAAATTTTTTAAATAACTGGTTTACTCAAATTGATTGCAATCGATTCTTTCCAAATATTCCGTTTCCATATGTTGACATTATATTAATTCAAAGGCATCTAACCCAATTAAGCCAAGATATATGCCAAACTGAGCCTTTTTACAGTCATGAATTGTCCCGACTTAAGGATCGACTATTTCTTCCACAAGGTGTAAATCCTGCTGTTTTTGGTCGCTTATTTGGTCATATTGCCTATCTGTATCAAAAGCAATCACAACCACTAAGCGATATTTGGGATTATATCCACCCCAAAATCCAAACAGTTTCTAAAGATCGGTTCATTGCAGGATTTTATGCGGATGCCGCAGAAAATGCATTTAAAGAAATCAATGCAAGAACTAAACGCATATATGCAATTGCTCGCCCAAATACCCCTATACCACATGGTGCTGCCGCTATGACAGCTGTATATTCTTCAAACAATCCTATTGTAGAATTCTGCGATAGACAAACAGATAGCGGACAAAATACTCAGTTAGGTTTTATGAAAATGGCTGAAGGCGCAATGCTCGCTTTACGCAATCCTAAAGCCCATGAAAATCTGAATATTTCTCCAGATGATGCCATGCGTCAAATTATGTTTGCTAGTATGATAATGTATAAAATTGATGAGGGTGTTGCTTACTCTGGAATTGTAGAATAATCTTTCCAAGTAAAAACCTGTTTGTGAAACATATAAAATGCAATCTCAGTAAGATAGACACTAAACCCACTTTGTATATAGCGAAATTTTTTGATTTGTCAGCAAACAATGTTATCTCTTATAAGAATCATACCCTAGTGATTTTGCAACGGTTTCTATCAATAAAATCAATAACTCTTTGCTACAAGTAGCCATTTAAAATATAATAGCCGACTATGTTATATAAAAATATCTCCAACCCGTTACCATGGCTGGAGATATTTTTAGCCTATTTGCTTGATATAACGTGCTGAGTTTTCTATACGAATTAGAACAGCGGTAAGTCACCTTACCATTCAAAGTTATACTGCGAGGGTGCTATGTAAGGCTACTTACAAAACGTAAAAATGAATGTAAGCAATGACAAAAGGAAGATACCAAATGTCATCGAATCACGCCATCTATTATCTTCATTCATCGACACAAACCTCCTTTTTAGATAATTTTATAATGAGTTGGACAAGTTTCTATATATTAATTATATGCACTTCTTGCCATTTTGTTTCCTTTTTTGTCATTATTTGTACTTTTTTGAAAGATGACCTTATGGACTTTCACACAGCACTGGACCAGAATCTGGACAAAAACAATGTTATCGAATAGAAAATCGCCACACAAAATCCATTGGAGCTTTTCCTGATGGACAGAGTGCCCTGATGCTCGTATGTGCCAGACTACGCCATGTAGCTGGAACCCAATGGGGTACACGGCGATACATGAACATGGATCATCTCATCCATATGGAGAATGAGCAACAGTC
>JAFLTA010000086.1 GCA_022510685.1 Lachnospiraceae bacterium
AAGCAGATGACGTCGCCGCATCTGCCTCCGATACAGGAAGCTGCATGATGACCAGTGCCGCAATCACAAGCAGGACACCGTATAGCCGTTTCCTTTTCTTCATAGATTTTCCCTTTATCTGGCTTTCGCCTTTACCTTAACCTTCTTAGGTCTCCTTGCATCCTTCTGCATAAAGAGCACAAAGGACATGCAGGCAAGTGCTATTGACAGGAACCATTTCGGATGGACAAAGTCTCCTGTCTTCGGCGTGTCATCAGACACCTCGCCGGAGGACAAATTTCCCGTGTTCACATAAATCACATAAGGTGAAAAATGCTCTGCAGTAAAGGTAATGCAGGATACACCCTGGATGGTGGTAAATCTTGCAGACAGTCTCTCAAGCCTTTCATTTACCACACTTGCCGCCCTGTTGTTGCCCGCGTAAGGAATCAGGGAGTCAGGCAGGGGCAGGGTAATCGTCACCGATATCCCCGTAGTATCCGTAATCTTATAGGTACCCGTGGAATCATAGAGCGAGATATCCATGGGGAAGTACTTGATATTGTCCAGGCTTCCGTACTCTGCCATCAATGCTCTCAGCGCTGCTTCAGTAGCCGCGTTGCTTTCCGTTATCTTGATGGTAAAGTTGTCGGAGGAACCGTTCACCGTTGCGGAAACCACACCCGTATTGGACAGACCATTCTTGTCAATGACCACAGTGGTGCCGCCATTGGTGACCGTGCCGGAACCGCTGCTGGGCCGCTGGGAATTGTTGCCGCTGCCAGTGTTGCCGCCGCCGGTAGAACTGCTTGAGCCTGCCTTGTAGTGGGCCGTCACTGTCACGTCCTTTGCAGGCATGGTGATGATGGATGCGGAAAGCACTAAACTGGCAATCTTTACATCATCCGGGCTCACAGACCAATGGTCAAACACCTGTCCGTTTGCAGGGTCATTTGCGATAATGACGGGCTGCTGACCTTCCTTATAACTGCCGGAACCGCTGCCGTTCTGTACGGTAAGGACATAAAACGTGCCGGAATCGGAACCGCTGCTGCCATTGCCTGTACCGTCACTTCCAGAACCGCCATTGCCTGTACCATCACTTCCGGAGCCGCCATTGCCATTGCCACCGTTGCCGGAGCCGCCATTGCCATCGTTGCCGGAACCGCCGCTGCCAGTACCGTCATCCTCACCCGCTTGCGCCACCCGCCAGGTCGCATAGACTGTAGCATCCGCCGTCATAGTCTTCGGCAGTGATGGTACCCATCCAAGAAAGATATAGCCAGCCTTGACAGGATCATTGGGCGCATAAACTGTCGCGCCCTCCTTATACGTCTGAACACAGTGTATCGTATCATCGAGGTTATCGGCATAGGTCAACGTATATTCTTCGCCTGTGTAAGGTACATAATAAGCATAAATATCCTGTTCTACCTTACCTATCTCTTTATAGCTGGGACTCCACTCTACAAAAGTCCAGCCTTCCTTGGGATCCGGATCTCCAGGATCTTTTGCATCTCCTCCCTTAAGGACCTCTTGCGTATCAAACAAGTAAACGGTGCTTTTATCTTTAGGATCTTTATAATCCCAAAAATAAACAGTGCAGAGAGTGGTATCCGGTCTGTCAGGATCTGCAATTATGTTATCGTGGTTCGATGCATACCTGTAGGCAACAGAACCTTCTTCACAATATAATGTGATAAATGGAAGATCCTTTCCGTCCGTTCTGGGGTTCTTGCTTGTGTTAAATGCATTATTATCAATTATTACAACAGTTGTAGGAACATCTACAAACCTAACATCACTGTTTTGGAATGCATATTCTCTTATCTCTGCACAGCCCTCAGGCAAGGATACAGATATCTGTCCCGTATTGGCAAAAGCATACTCGGGGATAATTTCAATTTTTGATGAAGTTAAATTGATCGTACCTACATTAGTATCCATAAATGCTTCTGGACACATTTTAGTAACGCCTGTCAATTCACTGGCATTGACCGTTGTACCGGTCCCACCGCCATTGACAGTCCCCCTACTCTCCAGACATTGTACAATCGTCTTTTTTTCACCTTGCGAAAGTCCGAATATAATAGCCTTATCCGTAACAAAATACTCTCCGCCGGAAAAATCTACATCATTGAGCCGAGGACAATCTTTAAAGGGTCGCAGTCCTAAGGATGACACTGCATTCGAAAGCTTTACATTTGTCAGCTTTTCATTGTTATTAAATGCATAATCTCCTACAGAACTACCGCCGCCTTCCAGGATAACAGTGGTGAGGGCAGATTGGCTGCCTTCGCCATCACCTCCGTTATCAGAGCTTTTTGGTGTATCGTATTCATAGGCAAACGCAAAGTCATCCAAAGCAGCTTTGCCGCCTGTAATTGTAATAGTGGTCAGACTTTTACAACCGGTAAAACTATAGGGTTCAAATTCGTCAATATCCGCAAAGGTCACAGTCTTGACATGTGTATCCGCAGACTGTCCATCCACGTCTACTACTTCATAAGTATAAGTATCCTCTTTTCCCTCTACTGCGGTCTTTATTGTCGTCTTACCGGAGAAAAGTCCGTCCGCAATTCTCTTAACACCTTCGGGCACAGATACATTCAATACTGCATTGACAATAGCAATCTCATATGCAGACGCAGTAGGATCAAACTCACCGGTTGCTTCATTATATTTGTTCCATGCTGATTTAACAGCCGCCTCTTCCCTATCCTTAGTAATATATGGATATTTTTCCTCAGTGTACTTGGGGTCAGAGCTTGCATTTATTAAATCATCCGCTGTAGGATAATCCACCAATGTTGCAGCACCCTCCCGGGTCGAAGGATTATCATACACATACTGAATTTCTAAATTGCTGGGCCATCCGCTGTAATATGTGATGTAAGAAGGATTCTGACCGCCGGCATTAATATAATTATCCTTATTCATCGCATAATTGAAAGGTACGATATCTGTACCCACTGCCCCAGTGAAAGTCAGTGTAGGATTCTTATTTTCCAAGTAATTCTCATTTTGGCAGGTCGTACTATGCGCCCCCATCATTTCCTGCGTCTCAAAGGCATCTGACTCGATCTTCTCAATCGAACTGGCATCTGTAAAGATGACATGTTTCAGGTTATGACATCCCTTAAATGCTTCGGAATTAATCTCTTTTACCGTTGCGGGAATCGTAATCTTCTCAAGATAACAACTTCCTATACCTCCGCCAAACGAACCTCTATTAATAGTAGACACACCGTGAGGACCAATTTTTTCCGGAATAGTTACTTCCTTTACAACATCCTCCATATTAAAATATAACAACTCGTTGTTAGAATTTACCTGATATGTCAGCTTAACATTCTGCTCGCTTGTACCTTTCTCAATAATAATAATTTCAAAAATATCCTCATTGTCATACTTAAAAGCAATGGCATTTTCCTTTGTGTATTCATGAGTTTGTGATTCACCCGGCCCTATAAAATAAAACTCATCGCCCATATCGGCTTTAAAGTTACTTACACTGTAAACTTTTCCCACATCTTCTTCAGAATCATCCGTTATTGGAATGGTATTTGAATTGATAACCTGAATCCACTTTAATTGGCAACCAGCAAAATTATTTAAATGTACCTCACCGGTCAAGGTATCCGGAAGTGTAACAGTGGTCAACTTCTTACAGCCATAAAAAACATAAATACCAAGTTCATTTACATTTGTCAGCTCCACACTCTCAATTTTATTACACCCCTCAAAAGCATGATCGTAAACCTTACGAATACCCGGGGATAAGGTAAACTCAGTGAGCGAGGTACAATTCTTGAATGTATAATCAGAAATATAAGTAAGGTTATTAGCTCCCCCAAAATCGACATCTTTCAAAGCAAGGCATTCAGCAAAAGCATCATGACCAATCTCCGCAATTCCGTTTCCTAATTTGATGCCTATCAAACCCGTGCAATTATAAAAGGCATAATTCCCTATACCGACAAGATTTGGTCCTACTATTAATTGTTGAATATTACCTTGATTTGCAAAAACACCTTTATCCGGATCCGTATTATAGTTGGCTGAAGCAACTTCATATTTACTTGCTTTATCGCTTTTGTCCTTCAAATACTGATTGCTTATGTACTTTACTGTAACATTATGAATCCAATAATCGTTTTCATCACTGACCTGTGTATATGTTTTTCCATCATCATTTAGATAATAAAAATCAGTTGGTTGACGCTCTACCGTATTAGCGGCATCCGTATATTTCCATGTGTTTTTCGTAGTTCTATAACATGGCAGATAACTGGCTTCAGCGTCTCCACCCGATACGCTTTCATCCGCTTCTTCTTTATAGTATAAAGGCTTTCCGCTTTGGCTCACTGCAACATAGCCGGTTCTGGTGCCTTGAGTATCTGATAACTGAGTATAAGCATCCACTGTATCGGGAATTTCCAATGTATTAAGCCCATTAACTTGGGGAAGCGTTTGGCTATTATACCCTATAATAACCGCCACATATGACCTTTGATCCTCTACCCACGCAAAAACAAAATCACCATTCTCATCGGAATAAATTTTGTCATAGTCGGTGGGGATCAATGGAATGGTCGATGAACTACTATTTTTCTCCACCCATGTCAGTTTAGTTGCCGCTACTGCCGCCTGCACCTGCAAATTATCCGTGGGTATCGCCGCCACAGCAATTGCGGACGCAAGAAACAGCGCTCCGAATGTCTTTCTTACGGACCGCTTTAACCGTCTTCCCTTCTTTTTCACTTCCGTTTGGGTGACTTCATTCTGAACTTTTTTGTTCGCCATTTTTCACTACTCCTTTGTTGTGACCTTTTTTGCCACTATTACAAATCGTCCGTTGTTCTCCACGTAATCGCAGGTGGACAGAGTCAACAGCCTGTCGCTGTATTTCGCCGTGACACCCGTGTCATATAATGACATGGATGCCATCTCCTGCATATTGGAATCAAATTCCTGTTCACTGTTTGCATCTATGAACTGATAGTACTTAAAAACGATTTCTTCCTGACTATACACCCGGGAGCGGAATACATACATGACCTGCCAGATGCCTTTGTCGTATATGGTATCAAACTCTATGTAGGGATGTTTCTCCCAGTAGGATTTGTCCTCGTATTTTTCCAGGCCGGCAAACATTTTGCCGCTTTGCATGTGATGCCCATAGAGGATCAGGTTGGTGCTGGGATATTCTATCTCGCAGTC
>JAFLTA010000087.1 GCA_022510685.1 Lachnospiraceae bacterium
GAAAAATGATTCTAGGACAGCCAAAAACGCAGTCCAAGAATCATTACACTTCAACCTTGGAAAAAAGCAAAACCAGCTTTTTATAATGCTAATTGTTTGCTATACTGTTAGTTCCTGCAGCTGCTTCTCCAAAGCCTTTAAATCTCCCCCATTATCAATGATTCGGGAAACCCTATTCCTCATATCCTCCTCAGACATCTGGCTCCTCATAATTGCCTGCGCCTTTTCCGCAGAATATCCCCTGTCTCTCTGCAGCCTTCGGATACGCTCCTCACAGGGCACCGCCACCAGCCATACCTCATCACAGAGCCGGTCACAACCCGTCTCATACATAATTGCCGTCTCCAACAGAATGATACCCTCTCTATCTCTTCTCTCCCGGATATACTGCTCCACATATTCCATTACAGCCGGATGGATGATAGCGTTTAGTCTTTCCCTTGCCGTACTATCCTCAAATATAATCTTCGCCAGAGCATTCCTGTCTATCTGCGCATCCTCACCTAGAATTTCCTCTCCAAATGTATCTACAATCTGCCGGTAAGCAGGCTTTCCCGGCTCCATCACGGTATGCCCTAACTCATCGGCAATTAACAACTCTGCCCCCAGCAATTCCTGAAGACGGTGTGCCACATAGGACTTCCCGCTCCCCACACCACCGGTAATACCAATCACCCGCATATTCCTTTACTCCTTCTTAATCTATTATTTTCAACCCATACTCTTTTAATAATCTTGAATTTAAGGCTCAAAGAAGGCACCTATTTTCTATTAATAAACCGCAAAATTCTTTACATTCCATCTTTCTTTTGTTCAAAGAGACACCTATTTTTATCTATGACCAGATTGTGTGTCAAAACGGTGCTACATACCAGCCGAAAGGGCTTTTGACACCTGAATCAGTCAACAAACTGAATTGCTGTGATGTCGGGCAAAGAAATTCACATTTGGGACTGCTGAACAACGTTGGCACTTAAGCCTGGTTTTTACAGGCTTTATGTGCCATTACGTTGTTCACCAAGCGAAAGCGTGTCCCAAAGTGAAAACTTTGCCCGACATCACAGTTCAATCATTTTCACCCTTAACCCTTAATGCGCCTCATACCAATTTACCCCTTCTTCCACTTCCACATCCAGGGGCACTTTTAACTGTGCAGCAGCAGGCATTTCTTCTAAAAGTATCTTTCTTACCTGCTCCCGCTCCTCCTTCCAAGTCTCCACAAGGAGTTCATCATGCACCTGCAATACGATTCGTGAGTGCAAATTTTCTTTCTGAAGCCGCTCTGCCACCCGAACCATGGCAATCTTGATAATATCTGCCGCCGTACCCTGAATCGGTGAATTCATTGCCACACGCTCCCCAAAGGAACGCTGCATAAAATTGCTGGAAGTAAGTTCCGGCACGGGTCTTCTCCTGCCAAACATTGTCTCCGCATAGCCCTTTTTCTTTGCCTGCGCTACCAGACCATCGAGAAATTCCTTGATAGCCGGATACCCGGCAAAATACTGAGCAATAATTTCCTCCGCTTCCTTTCTGGATACATCTAAATCCTGACTAAGTCCAAAGGCACTAATTCCATACACGATGCCAAAATTGACCGCCTTGGCATTTCGCCTTTGCAAGTCTGTCACCTCATCAAAAGGAGTATGAAATACTTTTGATGCAGTAGCACGATGGATATCCTGCCCCTGGCGATATGCCTCTATCAAATGCTCATCCCCTGACATATGGGCAAGCACACGAAGCTCAATCTGTGAATAATCCGCATCCAGAAAGACACAGCCCTCCTGTGGCTCAAACACTTTTCTAAGCTGCCTTCCCAAATCCATGCGAATGGGGATGTTCTGTAAATTAGGGTCTGTACTGCTGATTCGCCCCGTGGCAGTAATTGTCTGGTTAAATTTTCCGTGAATCCGGTGGTCTTCCTCAATAAATACCGGCAGACCATCAGCGTAAGTGGATTTCAGCTTGCTCACCTGACGATACTCCAGAATCTTATCTACTATCGGGTCCTCTGTGCGAAGTTTTTCCAATATATCTGCACTGGTGGAATATCCCGTCTTTGTCTTTTTGGCAAAAGGCAGTTTCATTTTTTCAAACAAAATGACTCCCAGCTGTTTCGGAGAATTAATGTTAAACTCTTCTCCCGCCAAATCATATATGTCTGTCTCCAAAGCCAATACCTTCTGCTCTAACAGTTTTGACATATCTGTCAGAGTATCCCTGTCTGCCTGTACACCGAGACGCTCCATCTCAAACAAGTAGTACACGGTAGGCATTTCTATATCCTGCATGAGAGACAGCATATTTTGCTCCTCCAACCTGCTCCTCATCTCCTTCCAAGCAAGTAACGGGATACAGGATAAGTATCCAAAATATTCCAGCAGTTTCTTTTTCACTGCCTCATCCGACTCCTGCAGAAGTTCTGCTAATTTTTCCTTGCCAAAGAGCTCCTGATAAGAGGGCAGCGTATACTCTAAATAATCTCTGGCAATATCATCTACCAGATAGGTATCTTTCAAAGGATTTAATAAATATGCGCCAATTTGCAAATCCCGTATGGTCGAAAACGTCTTCGCCCTGTCTTTTTCCGAATCCATCTTAAACCCCTGCTGCCGCCCCGGTTCCACTCCAAAACGACTTTTCTCCATAGGCTTCGTCAAATGCAACGTATTCTTCCAGTCTAATAAAACAATTTCTTCTGTAACAGATTCCAGACTGCGATAACCCTCCAGTAATACTTCTCCCGTAACACTTTCGGATACCAGCACACAATTTGTCTTTGCCTGCTCCCCCTGTCCATAAGAAACCGATAGACCTAAAAATCCATATTCCACATCGTTTTCGTCTTCACCCGGTGTCAACTCTAAACCATCCTCAGACAGCACAAGACTCATCTGACCACCGGAGCGTTTGCTCTGTTTTTTGCGGATGGCTCCCTCTCCCATCCATGTGTCACCAAGAAAAGCAACACCAATCTGTTCCGGTTTTTGCTTGCATATTTCTTTGATAAGCGCATCCCACTCTTTTTTTGAGGCTATCCATTTAAAATCGTCAAATTTCGGCGCCACCGCTGCCGCTGCCGCACCATCAAAATATTTTAATAGCGACTTTAATTCCAGTCGTTTTACCCATGCAAATGCTTCTGTGGTAAACAAATCCCCCAGTTTGGCATCCTCCCACGAAAAATCCAACTCACAATCCGTTTTGATAGTGGCAAGCTTTTTGCTTAAAAACGCCAGTTCCCTATGCTCACGCAATAACTCCCTGGCGCGCTTTGGCTCCACTTCCTCAATGTGCTCATAGGCTTCCTCCACCGTAGGAAACGCTGTAAGGATTTTCACTGCTGTCTTTTCTCCTACTCCCGGTACACCGGGAATGTTATCGGATGCATCCCCCATAAGTCCCTTCAAATCTATAATTTGCGGAGGTGTCAGACCATACTTATCAATCACCTCCTGCGTGTGATAATTCTCTATCTCCGTACCACCGCGCTTCGTCTTCGGTATCCGGATTAAAATAGAATCTGTCGCCAACTGCAATAAGTCCCTGTCCCCGGAGACAAGGGATACTTCCATACCTTTGCTCTCTGCCTGCTTTGCCAGCGAACCCAATATGTCATCCGCCTCGAAACCTGCCTGCATTACAATGGGTACCCCCATCGCCTTTAGCACATCCTGAATTACCGGTACCTGCTCCTTCAGTTCATCCGGCATTCCCTTTCTGGTCCCTTTATATTCCTGATACATTTCATGGCGGAATGTGGGGTGTTTAACATCAAAGGCAACCGTAAAATAATCCGGCTTTTCTTCCTCTAAAATTTTCAGCATGATATTCAGGAAACCGTATACAGCATTTGTATGCATTCCCTCAGAATTTGTCAAGTCCGGCAAACCGTAAAATGCACGGTTCAATATGCTATGCCCGTCAATCAATACTAATTTTTCTCCCATAATACACCTCATCTGCTCTCACTCTACATAATTCCATCTATACGAAACGATTATCACCGCTCTATAACAGCATCATTGCCCCAACAAAAATAATAATGAGCAATATGACCTTAACCACAAAAACAATTTTATACTTTAACAGGGCATCCTCTGCTGCCCGAAGTTTCTTTTCCGAATTCATCTTTAACTCGCCGGCACTGTCGCTTTCCAAATATCGCATTCCCATGAGCATCGTGTAGTACACATCGTACTCCTCCCGGCAATTAGCACAGCTATCCATATGTTGCAAAAAGGCTTCCAGCTCTTTGGCATTCAATTTATCATCAATAAAAGGAATCAAGAGCTTTTGCGCCTCTCTGCATTTCATCTGCCTTTTTTGCTTCATTATATCTCCCCCAAAAAAAAGGGAACCTTTTGGCTCCCCTTAGTATGCATCAGGAGGGATTTGAACCCTCACGAGGTCACCCCCGACGGATTTTGAGTCCGTTGCGTCTGCCGTTCCGCCACTGATGCTGACCGTATTTTTACAACAAAACAGATATTACCACACTTCTGACTATTTGTCAAACAAATTCACTGAATCAGCTTGAATACTTCATATCAATTCATATATTTTTCTTGGCAAGCATTCTTTTCTTTGCTATAGTTAGCATAACGGCTCCTATCTGAACCCTGTTTCGGATTGAGGCAGGGTTCAAATAG
>JAFLTA010000088.1 GCA_022510685.1 Lachnospiraceae bacterium
TTTATGCACCATTACGTTGTTCACCAAGCGCAAGCGTGTCCCAAAGTGAAAACTTTGATTCGCATCACAATTCACGGATTATAGGCAAAATGACGATGGGTTAGCATGACCTCCCTACACCAGCACTTCCGCATTCTCCTGATAATACTGCGCCTGACACCGGAACATTTCCGCATACTGTCCCTCCAGCTCCATCAACTCCTGATGTGTTCCCTGCTCAATAATCTCCCCGTTCTCAAACATATAGATACAATCTGCATCTTTCGTCGTAGACAGACGGTGGGAAATAAATATAACGGTAGCGTCTCCTGCCTGATTCAAAATATTTTTATTCAACTCGTACTCTGCCCTTGGGTCCAAAGCACTGGACGGCTCATCCAGAATCGCTATATGCATCCGCTCCTTTTTTGCAAACAAACGGGCAATCGCCACCTTCTGCGCCTCTCCACCGGACAACTGCACTCCCCGTTCCTCAAATTCTCTGGTCAGTGCCGTACCGAGTCCCTCCGGCAATGTCTCCAGCCGCTCCAGAAAACCGGACTGTTCTAACGCTCCTTTCGTCAGCTCCTCCTCCCCGTCTCTCATACCGTGCATCGTCACATTCTCCTGCACCGATGCGGCATAAATCTGATAGTCCTGAAAGACGGAGCCGAATATATCCCGGTACTCGTCTGTGGTGAAATCACGGATATCCTCCCCGCCATAACAGATACTTCCATCCGTCGCATCGTACAATCGCATGAGAAGCTTTGTAAGTGTAGTCTTTCCGGCGCCATTTTCCCCTACGAAAGCGACTTTCTGTCCCGGTTCAATACGCATATTGATATGCTTTAACGTATCCTTTTCGGCTCCGTCATAGCGAAATGACATATCCTTGATTTCCAATGCCTGACCACCTGCAGGAACCTCCACCGTTCCTATGGCACCTTCCACTTTGCTCTCATAATTCATAAATCTGCGGAATCGCTCGCAGAAAAGTCCTGCCCGCTGAATACGCTCCACGCAATAGTTAATGGCATCCAATCGGTTCCGCATGGTACCTTGAGCCTTGTTGAGGGCAGCTACATCTCCCAGTGTCACCTTTCTGATGACTAACGCCATATATCCCAGATACAATGGCACGCAAAACATAGACAGCAGGGTAAACACCGTAATCCAGTTTACCAGCGACCACAGTGCGATTTTCACGCCATATCCCTTTGCCACCGCTATCGTCTCATCCACTGCCTGATGAAACTGCTTCTCCAATGGTACCTCAATATGGGACAGCTTAATTTCTTTTGCATACTCCGGTTGATAAAATACCCTTTTGGAGTAATTAGCACGACGCATAATTGTCTTCTTTTCCACATCGAAATCATACTCCAGCTTCATGATACGGAAGCGGGAAATCACATTCACGATAAATCCCAGTATGGGAAATATGGCAATGACCGGATCTAAAAAGGTAATCAATCCCGACAACACTAAAATAGTTGCCACGTTTCGTCCCATTCTCGCCAAATCAAAAATGGCGTCATTCACCATATCTTCCAGCTGCGCTGCTGCCACCACGAAATCATCATAGTAGGTATCACAGTCATAACACATCAAATCCATCGTTACCACTTTCCGAATCATTTCCTGCTGCATCATTCCCGTCAGTCGAATCATCCGGGGTCTGGCAAAACTCTCTGTACACCGCTCAAATGCCATCAGTAAGGACATTCCTATCGTCGCCCCTACCACCAGAACCAGTGTGTCATGGAAACTATACTTATTATCTGACAAATAATTTATAAAAACACGCATAAACACTGTATCCATGCAGGCAAAACCCACACCTCCCAGCGTAAAAGATGCAAATATGCACATTATCAGGTTTGCGTCTTTTTTCATGGCATATCGGAGCAGATACACATAATTACTCAGGATGCGTTTGATTGGCAGGTTTTCCGGGTTCTTTTCCTTATTATGCATACAGACCACCTCCCATTGACTCCTGATAATTTTTCGCCTGCATACGGAACATTTCCGCATACCGCCCATCTCTCTCCATTAGCTCCTCGTGGGTTCCCTCCTCCACGATGTGACCGTGCTCTAAAAATAATATCCGGTCTGCCATACGTGCAGAGGACATCCGATGGGAAATGAAGAATACTGTCTTTCCCTTTGCCGCTTCCATCATATTGCAATACATATTATACTCTGCAATCGGGTCCAAGGCGCTGGAGGGCTCATCCAGAATCACCACCTGTGGATTTTTTGCAAACACCCTGGCAATAGCCACCTTCTGTGCCTGCCCTCCGGAGCACACAAATCCATTTTCATCAAATTCTTTCGTCAGGAAAGTATCAATCCCTAAAGGCAACTTCTCCAACACATCCCCAAACTGTGCCTTTTCCAAAGCGTCAATGACCGTTTTCCGCTCCTCCTCTGTCTCCGGTGTCTTCATCAGCACATTCTCACACAAAGGCAGAGAAAATATCTGGAAGTCCTGAAACACTGTTCCAAAACAATCCCTATACGCCTCCGGCTCGTACTGGCGGATATCCTTCCCGCCTGCAGAAATTACGCCTCCGGTAACAGGATACAGTCCCATCAACAGTTTCACGAGAGTGGTCTTTCCGGCACCGTTCTCTCCTACCAGAGCGATATGCTCTCCCTGACGGACTTTCATCGTCAAATCTTTAATAATCATCTGCTCACTGCCTGCATAATGATAGGACACATTCTCAAACGCAATCTCTCCCATCCCTTCTTCCGGCAACACGTCGTTCTTCACAGGGTTCTCAATCTCACATTCCATAAACTCCCGTATGTTATTCATATACATACAAAGTTTTCCTGCCTGGGAAAAATATTCGATTGCGTCATTGACGCCATCCACAATGTAGCCTACTGTAGCAATCATTGCCACATATGCTGCCACCCGTATGCTGCCGGTCACCTTCAAACGATAGCTAATGTACAAATAAGAGCCCAGCGTCACCAGACCCGCAATCAGTAATGTCTCTATAATCCGGTAAATACCAATTTTTCTCTGGTGCACTTTATTTTTCTCATACCGCTCCATGTATCCGTCTTTTTGGATACCAAACAATACCTTTGCAATAGGATATAAGCGAAGCTCTGCCGCATATTTTTTCTCGTAAAATACACGCTTGGCATACTCCATTTTTCGCTTGCCCACGGTTTCGTCCCGCCTTGCCGCAAACTGCTCTCCGCTCTCCTTAATTCCAAAATACAGACTGCCAATCACCGGTGGCACTGCAAAAACAAGCAGTACCGGGTCTACGGTACAGAGTATTATCATCGCCACAATACTGCCTGCGACGGAACCCACTCCCCATGTGGTGAAAAGCATTCCCCATATTCCCTGTTCCAACGCCTCATCCAACGCTCTGGAAAATTTATCATAAAATTTCGGATTTTCATACTGTGCGATGGAAATCTTTTTCGCCCGGTGGATAATCCCCGCAAAAATGTGACGGTACACCTGCATCTCGCAAATCTTCAGCCGATAGCTGTGATAAGCCGAAGTAAGATGGATGATAATGTGGACGATACAAAATATACTCACCATGATAAAAAGCTTGCGGAACTCAACATGATTCTCAATGCTTTCATATATGAATTTAATTAGGTAAATGCTATACAGTGCGCCAAAAATTGCCTCTGTAATATTTTTATAAAAGGAAAACCAAACAATGCCATGATCTCCCTGATAAATTAACCGGATGGCATTGATGATGCTGCCAATGACATTTTCCTTTTCTCTTTTCTTTGCACCCATAATTGCCTCACTTTCGAATGCTGATTATATGATTTCCTATACCTCTCCCTTTTAGAGCCCACCCAGCGGGTATGCGTTTTATTATAATCTTTTGTTTTTTGTTCGTCTTAGCATTTTACACCTTTTTGAAACTAATAACAAACAAGGCTGTCAAATTGACAGCCTTGTTTTGTTATACTTATTTTTTGTTTTTCGCTTTACCGGTTTTTTGCTTTTCTTCCGATGCCAAGGGAATCTCTTGGTATTCCAAAAAGTATTTTGGATCAACATCCAATAAATCCGCTATATCAAACATTAAATCCATAGATATTTTTCGATTTACATTCGGTGCTTCGATAGCTCCAATATGCTGACGACTGACATCTAATTTCTCTGCCATTTCTTCCTGAGTCATTTTCCTGTGCTTCCGGCAATAAGATATTCTGTATCCTATCTCGCGATATCGGTCCCAGTGGTCATTGCGTTTCTTTTCCATATAATCTTCTCCCCTTTTTCAGTGAATGCAACATCTCTCTAGCATAACGGCTCCTATCTGAACCCTATTTCATCCCCAGCCATCCTGCTAAATGCACATTTCTATTTTACTAAATAGTAGAAAATAATACATAATTTAGAATATTACTATTGTTATTTGCTTAAAGACACAATATAGTTAAAAAGCAAATACAACCGGAACCCTATACGGCATTTATTATACAATACATCCTTTTCAGATACAACTTAGACTGCTAACAAATCGCAGAATTTAGTATGATAGCACTAATTTGAACCCTGTTTCGTCTTGCGCTGAATCCGGTTTTCGCCATCATGCTAGCATAACGGTACCTATTTGAACCCTGCCTCAATCTTGAAATTT
>JAFLTA010000089.1 GCA_022510685.1 Lachnospiraceae bacterium
TCCAAATTCTAGGTATGGATATAAGAAGGAGAACATATATTATTTTTTAAACGGAAAATTAGTGGAATTATAAATATAAATTTTTGTTGTATTTTCGGATTATCTCATGTATAATAGAAAATGATACTCTTAGCGAGACAATTTGTCTGGCGGGGTGGAGAATGGCAGGGGGAATACGGGATGATATACTCCTTGCGGCATTTATTTAGGAACGGAGGAAAACAATGTACCATTGTAATTTGTGCTTTTATTTAATTGGTGACAGAAAAGACTTGTTTGAAATACTGAAGAAGGCGGAACCGTTTTCGCATTTTACCCATGAGTTCATAGAGAGCAGCAGACCGGAGGAGGAGCTGACGGGTAAAGCGGATGTGATAGTGGCAGATGTGCAGGGAACAGATGCCATAAAGGCGTTTCGGCTTTTGCTTGCCCATAAAAAAGAAGAAGCAGAGTTGATTTTGCTTGCGGATAAAGACCAGACGGAGTTACTTATGGATGAGGATCTGGAATCAGTTAAGGATATTTGGACGATGCCGTTGTCTGAGAAGGAAATGAAGTTCCGTTTTCTGAAATGGTATCAAACCTGTAAAATGAGCAAAGATTTCTGGCAGACTCAAAATTACCTTGACTCTACAATTAATGGAGTTCCTCATATGATTTGGTATAAAGATAAAGAAGGGCTTCACATAAAGGTCAATGAATTTTTCTGTAAAATAGTCAATAAGACGATGGAGCAGGTTCAGGGACGGGATCACTGTTATATTTGGGATATTGATCCGGAGGAGTATGCTAATGGCGAGTTTATTTGTATGGAATCGGAATTTGAGGTTATGGAGAAGAGGGAGACATGTATTTTCGATGAAGATGTCAAAATCGGTGACTCTATGAGAAATCTGAAAACATATAAATCGCCGCTCTTTGATTTGGATGGAAGTGTTATGGGAACGGTGGGAGTTGCCGTTGATGTGACACAGGAGCTGCTATATGAGAAGATGCTTCTTAAGAATGCCAACACGGATGCTCTCACAGGACTTTATAATAGAAGATATGTATATGAATTTATCGAGAAGGTAGAGGATCCGAGTATAACTGTATTCGGCATAGACCTCAACAATTTCAAAAAGATCAATGACATCTACGGACATCAGGAAGGAGACAAGGCACTTGTTCTTACGGCTGAGGTTCTGAAGGAATGTATGCCGGAGGACTTGGTTGCCCGTGTCGGCGGAGATGAGTTTATGGTGGTTATGTTTGGGAAACGTACGGCCGAGGAAATAGAAGAGACAAGGAAAATGCTCGAAAGCCGGCTTGACGAGGCATATAAAAAAGACGATAATTTACAGATTATATCTGCAAGTATCGGTTCTGCTCATTCTGACAAGGGCAAAACAAGTTTTGATATGCTTGTGGGAGAGGCAGATGCCGTCATGTATCGTGAAAAAGAGAAGAAGAAAGGTGGAAGATAAGGAAGCGTTTGCTTCCTTATCTTTTTAGATTTTTCATAAGTTTCCTATTAGGTCGTGGAGGAATGGTAGTTGATTGATATTGATTTAGTACTTTCCGAAGTGAAACGGGTTTTGAAAATTGTGGAGGTAAAATCGATGTATAAATATTTACTTTTTGATTTGGATGGAACATTAACGGACCCGGGACTCGGAATTACCAATTCTGTGATGTATGCCCTTCGAAAATTTGATATAAATGTAGAGGAGCGAACATCATTATATAAATTTATTGGCCCTCCGCTTAGGGATTCCTTTGAGACATTTTATGGCTTTTCCAGTGAAAAGAGCGAGCTTGCGGTTCAGTATTATCGGGAGTATTTCAGTGAACAGGGATTGTATGAAAATGAGGTATATGACGGGATTGCAGATTTGTTAATACAATTAAAGGAGCGGGGCAAATCGCTTATTGTAGCCACATCGAAACCGGAATCTTTTGCAATTAAAATTTTACAGCACTTTAAGCTGTATGATTATTTCGATTTTGTGGCAGGAGCTACTATGGATACAACCCGGAATAAAAAAGCCGATATCATAAAATATGCATTGGAAAGCTGTAATATATCTGAGAAATCCTCTGCAATCATGATTGGGGACAGAGAACATGATATTATAGGTGCAAAGGAAAATGACTTGGATTCCATAGGTGTATTGTTTGGATATGGCAGCTATGACGAATTAAAAAAGGCAGGGGCAACGTTTATTGCGAAGAGACCGCTGGATATTTTGGGGTATATAGAGGTTTTGTGATTGATATTTATGGAGTAGCAAGACTTTAAAGCGTAACCGGCAGGAAGAGAGGTAAAAAACATGAATCAGTTAAGTCTGTTTGATGACAGAGAAAGGACAGCACCCCTGGCAAGTCGGTTAAGACCAGACACCTTAGAGGATTATGTGGGACAAAAACATTTGATTGGGAATGGAAAGATTCTTAGACGTTTGATTGAGGAAGACCAGGTTTCTTCTATGATATTCTGGGGTCCTCCAGGGGTGGGAAAGACTACGCTGGCAAGGATTATTGCAGAGAAAACAAAGGCAGAATTTGTAGAGTTTAGTGCGGTAACCAGTGGAATTAAAGAAATTAAGGAAGTGATGGCACAGGCGGAACAAAACCGAAAAATGGGAATTCGTACCTTGTTGTTTGTTGATGAGATCCATCGCTTTAATAAAGCACAGCAGGATGCTTTTCTTCCCTTTGTGGAGAATGGGAGCATTATTTTAATTGGAGCTACGACTGAGAATCCTTCTTTTGAGATAAATTCCGCATTGTTATCCCGTTGTAAAGTATTTATCCTAAAGGCGCTGGAGGAAGAAGATTTAAAGGAATTACTGGAGCACGCATTAAAAAGTCCGAAGGGCTTGGGAAATATGCAAATTAATATAGAAGAATCTCATTTGTCGGCAATTGCCCGGTTTGCCAATGGAGATGCAAGGACAGCATTGAATACTTTAGAAATGGCGGTAATCAATGGCAGAATGAATGAGGATGCCGTTTTATGTGTGGATGAGGCGGTTTTGGCTCAATGTATGAACCGGCGTTCCCTGCTATATGATAAAAATGGCGAGGAACATTACAATCTGATATCTGCCCTGCATAAATCCATGCGTAATAGCGACCCGGATGCAGCGGTATACTGGATGTGCCGTATGTTGGACGGTGGGGAAGATCCATTGTATATTGCAAGACGACTGGTACGGTTTGCCAGTGAGGATGTGGGAATGGCAGACTCAAATGCTTTACAGGTGGCAGTAGCCGCATATCAGGCATGTCATTTTCTTGGGATGCCGGAATGTGACGTGCATTTGACGCATACAGTAGTTTATCTTTCCATGGCGCCGAAATCGAATGCGCTTTACAGAGCCTGCGAAACCTGTAAGGCGGATGTAAAAGAACTTCCGGCAGAGCCGGTTCCATTGCACATTTGCAATGCCCCGACTAATTTAATGAAAGAAATGAACTATGGAAAAGGTTATATTTATGCCCATGATACAGAGGAGAAACTGACAAGAATGCAGTGTCTGCCAGAGGCATTAGGAGACAGACGATATTATCTGCCTACCGAACAGGGGCAGGAAAAGCAGGTAAAGGAATGGTTAGAAGCGATTTTGAGGTGGAAACATAAAGAGGAATATTAAACTCACTGGGAGAGATTATTATGTCTTATCAAATGACGCATCTGGAAATAGCATACAGATTATTGGATATATACAAGTGGATTAAGGTCAGACCGGATTTTCTTCTGGGAGCAATAGCCCCTGATGCGGTTCATTTTCACGAAGAATATCATTTTAAATTGAAAGAGCAAAGTCATTTGTGGGATTGTGGCCCAAGATGGGGCATTACCTTAGATTCCGATAAATGGAAAAGAAATGTATTGGATTTCTGGAATATGCACAAAAATGATTCAAACAGAGATTACATAGCAGGTTATTGTGTGCATATATTGACAGACTGGTTAAATGATATAAAAATATGGTCTCCGTTTCGGAATGAGAATATGCAGAATGAAGATGTTGATGCCATATATCATATTTATGGGCAGGAAGCTTACAGAGGAGACCAGTGGTTATTTCACGAAAGCAATCATAGTGGAGAAATAATGAGTCTTTTAGCAGAGGGCCAGGCATATTCCATTGCAAACTGTGTGCTTCAAAAGGATGTTGAAACGCAGAAGAAACATATTTTTTCAGGGCAATATAAGAATAAGGATAACTATGATATAAGTGGTCATCGTTATTGTACGGAAGCGGTTACTATTTCGTTTATAGATGAATGTGTGGAAGAATTGAAGGATA
>JAFLTA010000009.1 GCA_022510685.1 Lachnospiraceae bacterium
GCAAGGCAGATTTTCGACGGTGTAGCGGTGGCTACAGCTAGAAAATCTAACACAGTAGATAAAAATATAGACAAACTTAACTGCAAGAAACTTAGTTTACGATGTACTAGCGTTAGTCTATGATAAAATCTAGAGTATTGCGTCATTGACATATTTCTATTCAAGTGATATAATCAATTGATAAGTGGGAGAAAACAAATAATGAGCATTTCTTATGAAGAACAGGAGAAACAGATTCAACAATTTCGTCCAATAGACGATGCATTTTTTCGGGTGCTGGCGGACGATGTGAAATTTTGTCAGGAAATACTCCGTGTTATTTTGCAGGATAATGAGTTGACAGTGCAGTCTGTAACTACACAGAAAGATGTAAAAAACTTAGCAGGTCGTTCCGTGCGTTTGGATGCATTATGTACACTAGGGAATGATGCGAAATGTAATGTAGAAGTACAGCGTTCTGATAATGATGACCACTTGAAACGAATCCGCTACAACTCTTCTTGTATCACTGCCAGCGAAACAGAACCGGGAGAAAAGTTTGAAAATGTACCTACTGTAACCGTAGTGTATATTTCGGAATTTGACTTCTTGAACGAAGGTAGGACAATTTATCATATCGACCATGTAATAAGAGAAACCGGAACCGTGGTTGATAATGGCTTATATACCGTTTGTGTGAATACTAAGATTAATGACGGGTCAGACATTGCAGAGTTAATGCAATGTTTTACCCAAACGGAAGTTGACAACAAAAAATTTCCAGTATTTTCTAATAGAATGTATTATTTAAAACATTCGAAAGGAGGGTCAAAAATCATGTGTAGAGTGATGGAAGAATATATACAGGACATTATGAACGAAAAAATCAAAAATGCTTTGAACAAGGGCTTTACTCCGGAATTGATTGTTGATTGTTTAGATGTGCCCTTGGAGCAAGTTCTTAAAATACAGGAAAAAAATCTTATTAAAAAAACAATATAGCCGGCATAAAACATTACAAAAGAGGACTTGTATTCAAGTCCCCTTTTACGTTAATTAAATTCATTACATCTGCCAATATTTTTTCATGTATGTGATGGGATATTATATCACTGCACAGTCCGTCTGGAAAAATACCTCTCATACATTAAATGCTCGAAGTCGATAGTCCAGCCATCGTCACTCATAATGATAAAGCTTGGAATTCCATTCTCTGCCTTTCTGAAAAATTCTAAAAAGTCCTCCTCATCGATAACACCATTCAAGTAGTCTTCCCAGAAATTTTTATGTGCGGCAAATCGCAGATTCTGATCGTTTCCTGCGCTGTCCTGAGCATCAAATTTACCGATAAATTGCAGTATCTTCTCATAATCATCCGGATGTTCGTACGGCATTTCCCATACCGGCTCCTTTTCTCCGAAGCGTTTACAAACGATTCCCTCCTCCGTATAAAAAATCTGGTAGGTAATCTCTTGTGCGCCTTCATCATCCGGATATGTACATTCGCTGGATTCTGCCGCTAATAACAGACCTGTATCAATAGAGGATTTTACTGCTGTATCTTCCAGAGATTGTACAGGAATATCATCTGTCACACTTCTATCGACTTCCAATGCTTTTTTTGCCTCTTCTTCTGAAGCCATCTTCATTGCTTCAATGGCAAGGTCTATCTGCTCCAAAAAATCTTCCCACTCCTCCTCAGTGAAGGACAATAATCCGATGGGGAATGTGGGTGCAACTGGCATTCCTTCTTTCAGATAAGTGTTATTGATAATTTCACTCAGCATTTCCCGCCGTTCTTTTGTCGACATCGTAGAAGTGCCTGTAAACACTTTGTCTGTGTCCTCGCCGTCAGAACCGGATGGCGTGTCAGCATTTTTTGCCAATGCATTTGTCTTCGATGTTCCATTAGAGCTACCGGAATTAACAACATCGCCACTTTCATTAACGATAGTCGACGGATGATAGCGTAGTTCCCCGTACATTCGTCCAAACCTGGGGGCTCCGTTAATTTGATATTTAGAACAGCCATCATCTACCAGCACACCTTGAATCTCAAATAAGTCTGTGTCCGTTTCATGAAAGATACGTCCCTCCCAGCCTTTTGTAGAGAAGAGATTAATCATATTCTCCAAATCGATTTTTGCTGCTCTGTCATACTGGGATATCTGTGCCTGTTCCTCTTCGCTTAATTCTTCTCCATTGAAAAACTTTGCAAAAAGGTCATCCTCTCCATTTTTTGTTGATAACTTTCCCGTCTGGGCATTGTACCAATAGGTAAATGAAGAACCTAAACCTTGAATTGCCATATGGTCAAACCTCCTTTTACAGTAAATCTTTGCATGAATGACACCCATGCATTTTTACTATACAGGAAACGATTAGTTTCCCATTCCCTTCTGTGCTACAGTCCTTCCGGCAATCGGGACTGCCCTGCTCTCCATATGGTCCAAGCAGATTTCACAGAAATAGATTCTTCCTGCCTCCTTTCTTCTGTATTTGGGAGTATCCTAATTAAAGAAAAAAACGGATGACAAATAATAATTTGCCATCCGTAGCGTGTTACTCTCCCATGTGAATTATATCGGTAATTTCTACTATTTTCTTTAATCCCACCAGAAATACCAAATCTTTGAGCCCGGAATCCCTGCCGCCACTTCAGAAATAGTTCCGGAGCCTGTACACTGGTCTACCCTGTCTGCGCAAAATGCATAATGCTCCTTTGCAATATCCATCTTCCCGGATGCATCAATATTGTCCGGCACATAAAACTCCAAAACATCATGGGTAAACAAAGCAGGAAGCGCACCATAGGCTTCATACCAGTATTTACATACTGCAATCATATCCTCAGGAGCCGGACAGTCATTCCAGCCTCCCATCGGAATCCATGCAATGATTTCCCAAGGATTTTCAACTGGTATCTTTAGCAGCAGGCAGTCATATTCTAATTTACCTTTCATATTCTCATCATAACCTAAATATCCGGTAAAATGAGAGATAACCTCCCCTTCGTGCTCCTGCCCTTCCCCAATGAGTTCTTTCAGCTCCTCCTCCGTGTAATCCTCAGAAGTTTCTGTATACTCATCATATCGCTCATTTAAGATTTTCTTACCATCGCCACAACCGGAAATCAGTTCTTCCCGCACAAGATTATCCTCTTCAATAATTTCAAGCCATTCATCCACATACTCATCGCAGACAAGAATAGCAGGAATATATCCTTTGCCCTTACAATCTGAAATCAGTTTCATATATTCTTTTTCCAGACTTTCTGCATCACTGCCTTTTGCATACACTGTATATTCGCAGTCAAACCTCGCTGCTATGGACTTTGTCAACTCATTTACAGATACGTCCTCTGCATTCGCTTCTTTGTTCTTCTTTCCAAATCCGAACATAGTCTCTCCTCCTGCTCAAAATATCACTCTTTTTTGTCAGCTTTCTTTTTGAGCTTTTGTTCTGCTTTTTTTCGATTGTAAGCATCAATTCGCACTGTCACTCTTTTGTCTATCGGAAAATGCGGTTCCTGGAAAAATGTCGTCTTCATGATAACATCATCCCTGTACTCGGTTGCCTCTATTTCCATAAGCTTATCATAAACGACATCTGCCGCTTTTTCAATACTTTTATCGTTTACATCGGCTGTCATTCCCAGCAAAACAACCGTACAGAAATCTATGGTATCCATCACTGCTACAGCCTTAAATGCATCATTTGATATTTTTTTCGGTACATGGTATTTCTTAAAATATTTTGACACCGAATCATAAAAATCAGGACGTCCTAAAAGTTCATATATACTATTATAGCGTTTTGCCATCATGATAAAGGCATCAGGTCGCGTGTCTAAGTTGCGTACACTCTCCGGTATTCTTGACTCCAATACCAGCGACAGCAAAGTGTCGGATTCTAATTTCAGAATTTCCTCCGGGAATTGTAACGCTGCAAGTCTCTCTTCGGCGGTATTCAGATATCTGAAATCTTTGTCATATCTTGAAAATGGAAAATGATAGCTTCCGTCATCTCCTTTCCACTGGGATACGTCCCGTATCAATTCCGGATACTGTTCTATCACCTGCGGAAACTCCAGTTCGTTTTCATCCGGCAAATAGATATTGACAGATGTCTCCTGTTCCACATGGTCCGCCTGTGGCTCGATATACTCCACCTTGAGATTCAACTGCTTGGCATAAACTTCGGCAGTGCTCCCCTTATAACACCGGATAGTGAGTCTCGTATTGGGCACGACCTTCAGCGTTTCGTCTTCAACCACTTCTTTGTCAAATACTGCCTCATTCTCTACATCCTCAGGAAATTCCATATTCGGATTTAAGACAGTGACCGTCTCCAATTTACAACCACCAAAGCATCTCCCGCCTACTTTTTCCACAGAGCTTGGAATTGTAACTTCCTTCAATGGTTCACACCAAAAAAATGCATTGCGCCCTATTTCCTTCAATCCCTCCTGCATAGTAATCTCTGAAAGCGGGCTATGCATAAATGCACACTCTCCGATTTTTTCCAGATTGCTTCCTTCTTCCATCTCCAATCTTTCCAGCGAAGAAGCCAGAAAAGCAGAGTTACCGATTTCTACAATCGTATTCGGTATGGTGACTGTTTTGGTCATTGAAATATTATTGCTAAACGTTGACTCAAGCGCTGTTGCCTCCTTAGGTAAAAGGACTTCTGCCTGTGTATAGTACGACAAACTCTCTGAATGTTGAACCAACAATTTCCCGGACTGCGTCATGACAAAATACGGTTCTCCATACACCTGTCTGATATCTTTTGGTGTATACTCAGAGTCCTCAGGGTCATATCCATAGGAAGTAAGTTCTTTAATCATTTTCTGTTCTTCCGGTTTAGAATCCAGTTTCTGCCATAGCACATCTTCTCTCGAGTTATATTCTTTTACACGAAATCCGTTTTCCTGAAAGTAATCCCATACGTAACTGTCCTTTGCACAATATACCACCATATCCTTCGGACAGCCCTCAAACGCATTGTCATCAATTTCATCAATATTAACCAGCTCATCTATAATTAATGTCCTTAAATTGGTACAGTTTGAAAAAGCATTTTCTTGAATACTGTAGGTTTCATCTAAATTATAATAGGAAAAGTACATTTTATGAAGCAGATGCCCGCGCACAAAATCCACCACATTTCCCTTATCATCCACTACCATCGCAGGAAACCCTTCCGTTTCCGTGATAGCCCAGTGAATATCTACATCAGAGACATCATTACTGTTAAGGGAATCCGGAAAAGTGGATAACAGTGTGACTGCCATTCCAATCACGACAAAAACAGCGGCACTAAGCCATCTCGTCCCCTTCTGTGCAATACGCTCTATCCTTTTCTCTACACTACGTTTACTTCCGGACATTTGCGTGGAAAGGTTCATATAACCGCTGCTCCATGCCTGCTTTTTTATAACCGAAAGTAATGTCTCTCCGTAACCCATACGATGATATTCTCCCAGCAGGGCAATCACACGCTCGTCACAGGCAAGCTCCGCATCATTTTCCGATAAGCGGGCACAAAGCCATACCAACGGATGATACCAATACATGACCAGACATAAATTTCTTATGACAGACCAAAACACATCTCCCTGTTTGAAATGACAGATTTCATGAGCCAGACAATATTGCAGTGATTTTTTATCCTGCATCATTTCCGGTGCAATATAAATATTTCTGCCAAAAAGAAATGGCGAAGCTGCCTGTTCCAGTAGATATACCTTTCCCGGAATATGTTTAACGGGAAGTCCTCCCTCATACGAAACCCGGACCTTTCTCAACGAAAGATAAAAAATGAGATTGCGGAGTAAAATCACTAAAATCATGACACAGACACCGCTACCATAAACCACCATAAGAATCTTTGTGATACCGGATTGTTTCTCTACACCAGTAGTATCCTCTGCCCCGACAGCATTCTTTTTCTCTGAAATACCGGCAATATCTGCCTGCTCCATAGATTGCTTTCCATCGTCAGACAGGGTTTCTGCCAGTCCGTCCTCCACTGCGATTTCACTGTTTACCGGAGTTTTGCTGTCTGATGCAATCCCATTGTCTTCAGATAGTTTAATATCCGTTGCTGTACCGTTGTCTGTTAGACTGTCGCCTTCTATTGCATCCGTATGAACAAAATCCTGTGCCATCTGTGTAAATGTTCCCACAGATTCTCTAATCAAAGGTAAGATGGAAATACTGCTATCCGGCATGGGAACCCATGCAAACAGAAGGCGTACTGCCACAATCAGCCAAAGTGCATACTGAAATCTGGCAGAAATTCTTCCGTCAACAATGCGCCGCAATCCCAAAAACATAAGCAATAAAAATGTTGTTAATGCAACTGTCTCCCACATAATAAATCCCCCCAATCCACATTATCTGTTAGTCTTTGTCTTTGCCCTCTCCAATATGGCACTCAATTCCTCCAACTCCTCAGCAGAAAAACTTTGCCGCTCTACCATTGTATGTAGCATCAAGCCGAATTTCCCGTGATATACTTTTTTTAAAAAATCCTCCGTCTCCTGCCGCTCGGCATCTGCTTCTGAAATCAACGGATAGAACTGTTTCGTCCGTCCGTCCGTCTCATGTCTGACAGCCCCCTTCTCCTCAATGCGTTTCAAATAGGAAATAATGGTGTGTTTCGTCCATCCGGTCTGCTTTTCCATAGCTTTTGTCATTTGCGTAATCGTTTGTGGTGCATCCTTCCACAATAACTGCATCAGTTTCCATTCTCCATCCGATAATTTCATGTGCATTCCTCCCCACTGCGTATTATAATTGTCATATACCCTAAATTTGCCACTATAAATATATGAAGAAAAAAGGTTGACGCCTGCTTACCTAATGCCAATAGTATAGCATTTTGGTAAACGTGTGTCAACCACAATTACATTGTTTTTACCATGTGCCATTTCATACACTAGTATAACGAATATTAAGTTGTTGATATATTCGTTACACCAGGCAATGTGTCATTACTTTTCTTCCCAAATTTTTCCGGTTACAATATCGTAGTAAAAATGAAACTCTCCCTCATCGTCCTCCCAACTAAAACCAACCTGCCCATTATCATCTATGTAGTCTATTACCGAAGAAGTATCTACCGTATTTTTGATATCCGTTTTATAGTAGGAATCGTGATTGTTTTCACAATCGTCGAACATCCCATTGTTAGGTTCTATATGATTTAGCATAAACTCAGCCAGTGTATTGTCCAGTTTCCATTCACCGAAATCGTTAACGTCTGTTGAAAGCAAAACATATCTCGTATGTCCGTTTTTTACAGTTTCTCCTTTATGCGGACCTTCCACCCACTTCTCATTAGAAGTCCATTCTATAGATACATCAACATAAAATCTTCCATTTACTACGGAAATATCCTCCATATATATACTAATACCTAACGCTTTTTTATCAGTCAGATTCATTTTTTTGATTATTTTATCGAATGTTTCTTTTTTTAAGAGACATGTCACTTTATCTCCATCAAATTTATAGATGTTTTCATTATCCGGTACGAAATAAAGCATTCCGTCATATTCTGATAATGAGATGATTTCTTCCACCTCATTATCAGAATATATTTTCTTGTATTCCATACTATCGAGAGAAACAGAATATATTCCATCAAAATCAAAATCTCTATACAAAAAGAAATGATTCCCCGCAACTAATGGCAGGTCACTGTGGTTGTATACAATCTCACATCCTGTAATCTCCGGCTTAAATACAAGTGTATTTTTCCGGGTAGTTAAATCATACCGATAGCCGTAATATTTGGATGTCTCAAGATCGTATCCAACATAGAAAACATAGGAGTCTGTTATCATTAAATCTGCAATTGGATATGTATCTTCTATTAAGATTTCCGTCTTGTCTGTATCAAATATCGGTTGCGTTTTATGTTTAACCGGGATACGACATAACGTATCTCCGGATTTTTCCGGGAAGGAATAATACATCCAATCATTCGTCAGCCACCAGACCTTAAAATCCTCCTCCTTCATTTTTATCTGCTGCTTTCCCGTTCCATCCAGATTTTCCTGATACCATTCACTATCATCTGTATCTGTTATACTTTCATAAATGTAAATATAATCATTTTGCAGTGGGTCTGTTTTCGCAGTAGTCTCACTGTTTTTAAATACGGCTGATACCGCAGAACCATTTGCCACGTCCACTGTCTTTTCCGATGTTTTATTATTCTCCGTAGACCGTACACCACAACTGCACAAAATCATAAGTAACAGTATTGGTAATAGGAATAACGCATTACGTTTCATGATGATTTCCCCTCTCTTTTCATTTAACAATACACATTTTTCTGTTTTCCGTCAAAGTATACATTCGCTATTAAAGATTATCTTGCCCTAAAGTAACTTCCCATTTATACCATCCATACCGATAATCAGCATTACAATTAGATACCTCATCAATTTCTCCACTTTCAATATCGTAGATATAAAACGAGGTTTCATCCAAGCTATCATTGTATATTCTGAAAAACACTTTATTATTATACATTGTAACTAAGTCAAAAACCGCATCTTCCGCTCGGACATTGTAAGTAATATTTTTTAGGTCAGTGATACTGTATACGGTTTGAATCGAATTTTGAATAATATAATTATGTAATTTATCCTCCAGGCTCCACTTAGCTAAATTATCTAATTTTGACGAAAGCAATAGCTCTCTGCGGTGTTCAATGGTTATCACGTCTCCTTTATGCGATCCCCCCTCTGCAACTTCTTCTGACAGCCATGATGCATAAACACCCATATAAATTCTGTCATTCCATATACAAATCGAGGTTATATAACCATCATCATCACATTTTTCATCTATTATATTTGTCTCACGTATGATGATTCCAAGTGCTTTGCTATCCAGAACACAGGTCACCTCGTCCTTATCTCCATCATATTTCATCATACCATTCTTTCCATAATAAGTGTAAGCCAGAAAATACAGAGCATTATCGGCTATACATGCAGACGCCATATCTCCATCTGATAAACACAAATCACCGGAATATATTTTCTTTTTCTCCAACGTATCAAAGGATACACGGTATAGGCAGTCTTTACCTTCCGGGTCGGATTCGTCATATTCGTATGTAAAAAAAGTATTTCCCATAGTTAGAGGCAGCAGTGTTGCTTGATCTAGTACGAAAGAAAAATTACACTCTTTCTTTATCTGTGTCGATTTCTTTGTTTCAAAGTCATATTGATAAACGACGCTATCATCATCTTTCAAATTATCTTTTACATATATCATATTAGAATCTGTTATCATAAATTCATCACACGTTATACTAATAATATATTTCATCTTTACTAAGATTTCTTTATTTTTAGTGTCGAACACAGATACACCATTGTAATGAAACGGAATACGGCATATTTCTCCGCTGTAATCATCATGATGTACCATATAGTACATCCAATCGTTTGTCAGCCATAATGCATCAAAATCGCTCTCTCCTATCGACAACTTTTCCATTCCTGTTCCGTCAACACTTTCCTGCACCCATCCGGTTCCATTGTTCCAGATTCGTATATAATCGTTTTCAAAACGGTTCTCCTTGGCAGAAGTTTCACTGTTTTTAAATACTGTTGATGCTGATATAGCAGAACCTGTTGACACTACAGAAACGTCATAGGGTGCCTCACTTTTTGAGCCGCAACCGGATAAAACCAGTAATCCAAGTAACGATAGAATCAGCATACTTTTCTTCTTCATGGTACCTCTCCTCCCCTTCTCAGTATGATGGCGCTAATCCAAATTACGTCAGGTCATACCCACAAGTAACATGGGGCGCTAATCTGAACCTTGTTTAGTCCCCGGCTATCATGCTAATACGAATTAATTTCGCACTAATTCTATCACATTGTTTTTTTGATAGCAAATTAAGTTTCTGTTACGTTTTCATAATATTTATTACGAAACTGTTACGATGGTATGATAAAAATAACCTCATTTACTTATGATATGGTTATCCATATCAGGTGCAAATGAGGTTTTAGCCCTATACAAAGTTACCAGTTCTGCCATAGTCGACAAAACTGGTAACAAAATTTCTATCTAATCCTCATAATGCCCCTTGCATGAGGCAATAATAATAGTTCCCTCTTTTTCCCGATAAACAATTCTATTTGTTTCATCAATACGCCTACTCCACCATCCACTATGATTTCCCTTTAACGGCTCTGGTTTCCCGATTCCATCAAAGGAACATCTTTGAATATCCTTTAGCAACGTATTGATTCTTTTCAACGTTTTCTTATCCTGTGTCTGCCATGAGCAATAATCTTCCCATGCGTTTTCTTCCCACAATAACCTCATTCGTCTACCTCGATGATATCATGTTCAACCAACTTTGCTCGCCCTTCGTCAATATCAGATATTACTTTTTCGAGATACTTCATATTACTTTCAGAATAAAACGGATCTGCCGATAATTCAAAAGGTATCCGCCTCTCTCTGCTGACCTTCTTGGCAAAAATAGTAAATGCTGTTGTCAGATTAATTCCTATATCAGAGCAGACCTCTTCCATGCTTTTTTTTAGTTCTGCATCCATGCGGAAATTAACATTAACTACCTGAGCCATATGCAACACCTCCTAATCTATAATATGTATACTATAGCAAATATTAATGAAATGTGCAACATTATTCATTACGCTATCATTATTTTGCATGACTAATTTACTCAACAAAGCATTTCGGATTTTACGTTATATATCCATATCCAGATCCACTACAGGGATTCCTAAACTTATCAGTGCGTTATCTGACGGAATGCTCTTTACCGTGCTTTCCCCTGTACCATTAAGAAACTGAACCAAATCATCAGTCAGCTTTAGGTGAATGCAGTCGATTTCATTCCGTTTATCTATAGTGATTTCCTCTATCAGCATATGGAGTAACTGCTTTTTAAGCCCTTTCTCTATACTATCACCAGCACTAGTCTTTTTCCCCCTTCTTGATCTTTTTCTTCAACTCATCTGCCCATTCTCCTTCATAAACCTTATCGACAGTATTGCCCTCCAAGTCAATTTGATAGATTTCATCATGCATTGAGCCGGCATAAGTCTTAATATATATTTTGCCATCCAGCACATTAATTCCACCAATACCATCACAGTGTTTCACCGTCATGATTTTTTTTATTTCATCATTATTCGCCCTATATATCTTTTTTCCCTTAAAAAACAGGATACTGTCATCTACAAAATTCAGACCATCCACCTCATCTTTGGAGATTGTCTCTACCGTATTATCCTTTATGTTCAATCTCTGAAAATCGGGAGAATTAAAATACACAAAGCCGTTATTAATAGAGATCCGTCCATACAAACCACCAGAATCAGCCAATTGAAGATTGTCATAAACATCCACTGCATGGCTTGATAGGTCTAACTTCCCCAGTTTCCATATATCATCGTCATTCCCGAAATCACTATAGGTAAACCAGATTGCATCCTGATAGAAACATATATCTTCCACGCACACATCTAATGCATATAACTGCCGGCTTTCTTCTCCTTCATAATCAGCCCTGCCAATATAGCTGGCATCCTCATCCTCGTCCACGTCTAAATAATAGATATAGTCCTCTGTCAAAGTAACATCACGAGTAAAACCAACATTACATTCTATAATATCCGTTTCTTTCCCATTCTGCCACCGCTTCACGTATGATTCATCATAGTAGTAAATAGAATCATCAAAACTATACAAAATGTAATAGTCCATGCCATCCGGAAAATCTTCACATTCCGAAAGTTGTCCCTGGCTGTCTCTATAAAAGAAAACCTCATCCGGCCCGTCTATCTCCGGTTTTTGAACCGCATAAAAATATCCATCCTTATACGAATGAAGAAAAAAATATTCTGCTAGATTATTATTAATCCGCACATAGTCATCTTCCTCCGATGCAGCAATCTCTGACAATTCTGTTTCGGTCACAGAAATTTTATTCGCAGAATCCTTGACATTGATACTGAGCGGTTCTTTAGACGCATTACTTTTTACTGTACTATCTTCCGAAATCATCACGCTGTCGGCTTTACTTTCTGTCTGTTTTTCTCCACTCTGCACTCCACAACCTGTGCTTCCAACACACATCATAAAAGCAAACGCCAAAATTAAATATCTTTTCATTTACTTTGCCCTCCTCTTTGATAGTATTGTTTTATTTGTTTATTATTTAATAGTATATCATATTCACTGCGCATGATTTCAGCGCATATTGATTTCCATTTCCGAAACCTCTTTTTCCGTCTGCTCCAGACTGATTTTTTGACGTTTTTCCAACCTAATCTTAAAAAAACTCCCTCACTTATGATATGGCTCTCCCGCCATAATTTTTTCTGCCCTGTATATCTGCTCCAGCAGCACCACCCGCATCAACTGATGGGGAAAAGTCATTTTTGAAAAACTAAGTCTCTCATCTGCCTCCTGCAAAATATTTTTATCCAAACCAATAGAGCCCCCGATTATAAATATCAGGTGGCTCTCTCCGTTCAGTCCCAAATCATGGACACGTCTGGAAAATGCTTCCGAAGAATACTGCGTTCCGTCAATGGCAAGTGCAATGACATATGCGCCCTCTTTTATGTATTTTCTCAGACGTTCTCCCTCTTTGGCACGAATCAAATCTTCCTCATGTTCACTGGCATTATCCGGTGTCTTCTCATCTGCCACCTCAATAATCTCCAGCTTACAGTAACGGCTTAACCGTTTGGAATACTCCTCAATCGCTCCCAGGAAAAACTTTTCCTTTATTTTTCCCACTGCTAATATTGTAATTTTCATGGGGTCACCCTCATTTCCTTCTTATGTGAATTTGTCCTGCCTACGACAAACTAATCATCAATCGCCAGACTGATGCAAAGTGCCCTGTCGATTCTTCGCAAAATGTCATCATCCAGGTGGCACACCTTTTCCCGCAGCCTTGACTTATCAATGGTTCGTATCTGTTCCAGCAAAATTACCGAATCCTTACTTATGTTATATTTCTTCATTTCCAATGATATATGGGTCGGCAGTTTTGCCTTATTCATCCGGGATGTAATCGCTGCGCAGATAACCGTTGGACTATGTCGGTTCCCCATGTCATTTTGTATAATGAGAACCGGGCGGATACCGCCTTGTTCAGAGCCCACTACCGGTCGCAAATCTGCGAAAAATATGTCTCCACGTTTAATAATCAAAACGTTCACGCTCCATTTCCATGAAATTTAGTGGTTCTTTTCCTATCTTTACCAATTTTTCCGAAAGTATTCGTAAACGCTTATTTGTTTTATAACTCAAACATATAATTACGGTTCCGGATAATAATCCTTCGTGCCCACCACTTTTCCGTCTCTATAATAAACCCGTGGCACCCGTTTTCCCACGTCACAGACAAATTCATAGTTAAAGGAGCCGGAAAGTTCCGCAACCTCCTCTACCGGCAACCATTCTTCTCCATCTCTGCCAAACAGAGTTACCATATCGCCCTCCCGCGTCTCCGGAATGTCAGTCACATCTACCATAAACTGATCCATGCACACTCTGCCTATGATGTTTGCCCTTTTCCCATGAATCAGGACACATCCTTTATTGGAGAGGGAGCGGGGATACCCGTCTGCATACCCCACCGGTATGGTAGCCACAATCGTCTCCCCGGAAGTGCTATATGTACCGCCATATCCGATTTCCACACCGGCAGGCAAAGTCTTTACAAATGACACCTGTGCCTTCCACTCCATGGCAGGGGTCAGGGGCAGATGCTCCTTTTGTACCTCTTCGGATGGATAGAGTCCATACAGGGAAATCCCATCCCGCACCATATCCAGATGCACTTCCGGCATCTCCATAATTCCGGCGCTATTGGATATATGTTTTATGGGAATGTCAATTCCCTCCTGCTCCATTTTTTCTACAAAGTCAGTAAATTTAGCAAACTGTTCTTTCGCTTTGGTTTTATCCCTTTCATCCATGCGTGCAAAATGAGAAAAACATCCCTCAATGAAAAGACCCGGTAATGCAGAAATCCGTTTTATAGTCTCTAAACTCTCCTCTGTCAACGAAAAGCCAATACGGCTCATCCCCGTATCCAGCTTAATATGAATCGTCGCCTGCTTTCCCATATCCACCGCCGTATCGGATATTTTTTCAGCCATATCATATTGGAATACTGTCGTTGCAATATCGTACCGTATCATATCTTCGTAAAGAGGTTCCGGAGTAAAGCCGAGAATTAAAATCGGCTTGGTGACACCGGCACGCCGAAGTTCAATACCTTCCTCTAATATGGCAACACCATAATAATCTGCCACCGGCTCCAGCACTTCTGCCAAAGGCACCGCACCATGACCATAACCATCTGCTTTAATCACTGCCATAAATTTCGTTCCCGATTTGGTCAGGTTCTTGGCACAAACTGCATTTTGATAAATGGCATCCAGATTTATTTCTGCCTGTACCCGGTGATACGTTTTCATATGTTCCTCCATTCTGCAAACTAGTCAAATCATTTTTGCATAAGCAAAATTTTACTCGGTCATTCTACCGTTTTTTGTCACTTCTTTATACTTGCCAAAACCTCCGGCAGCATTTCCAGAATATCTCCGGCAAGCATAGAGTGTGGTAAAAACTTTTCCGTATACTGCTCTGCCGCCAGTCCATGCAGGCAAACACCCAGACTTGCTGCCTGAAAGGGTATCATTCCCTGCGCCAGCAGTCCACCTATGATCCCGCTCAAAACATCTCCGGAGCCACCGGTGGCAAGACCACTATTTCCACTGGTATTAATATAAAGGCTTGCACCATCACTCACTAACGTTCTGGCATCCTTCAAAACCACTGTGGCACCGCCCTGTTGTCCGGTAACGGTTTCTATCATATTTTCCGAAATCTCGTCAATCTCCTTACCTGTCAGCCGGCTCATCTCCCGCATATGCGGTGTCAATACAAATTGCTTTCCCAGTGTATGATATTCCCCACGCCCCGACAGGATATTCAAGCCATCGGCATCAATCACTACCGGTTTATTAGGCATTTTACTTAGTTCACGTAATGTAATATCCACCAAACGGTTTGCCCCTTCGCTCTGTCCCAAACCGGGACCTATCACGACAGCAGCTGCACTTTGAATCCCTGCCACCAGTGCTTCTTCCTCATCTTGTGTCACAGCCTCCGACCAGGTTGTAACGATTGCCTCCGGAAGTTTCGTACGGATTACCACCGCATTTTCACTGGCAGTTACGACCTGAACTAAACCACATCCCATGCGATAGGCAGCTTTGGCTGCCAAATAACAGGCACCACTCATATCCGGCGAACCGGCAATCACCAACGTTTTGCCATAACTGCCTTTATGAGAACGACGCTTTCTGTCCGGAAGGTAATTTCCCACCGTTTCCTTTTTGAATGTAAAAGCTTTCGGAGATACTTCGGCAACTGCTTTTTGCGGAAACCCGATATCTGCCACAATGACCTGTCCTGCGTATTCCATTCCCGGATACAGCAGTAACCCGCGTTTTGTATTTCCAAAAGTAACCGTCACCCGCGCATGTACAGCTTGCCCGAGCACCTTTCCGTTATCAGCGTGAATTCCCGATGGAATATCCACAGCCACAATATCTCTGCCACTTTGATTCATAGCCTGAATATACCGGGCAATCTTTCCTGTCACCGGCCTTGCCAGTCCTATCCCAAAAATGGCATCCACGATAATACTATATTCCCTAAGTCTCGTCTCTGTGATTGTCATTTTTGAAACGCCGTTGTTCTCTGCATCTTCGGCAAGGTTGTCCCAAAACACGGGCACATTCAATTGTTCTGCAATCTTTATTTGCTGCCGCATTTCTTCTGTACAGCGTTCTTTCTGTCCCAAAACAAGTACAGACACATCAAAATCCGATTCTTTTAAGAGCCTGGCTGCGGCAACACCATCTCCGCCGTTATTGCCGGTGCCGCATACAGCCAAAACACGGTCTGTAAGCGAATCTGCCTCTGCCATAATACAACTTGCCACCGCCATGGATGCCTTTTCCATCAGAACCATGGATGGAATACCGATTTCCTGAATCGAGATTCTGTCTATTTCTTTTGCTTCCTTTGCATCAACTATATATTCCATTTCAATCCTCTCTGAGTTATTTCCTTATATTATTCCTGCACACTACTTCCCATGCCACTGCTCTTGTACTCTCTGATTGCTATGGCATAGGCGATTGCTTGTTCCTGCGTATCCGACAGGGATATTTTAATCTCGGTAACTCCTAAGCTTTTCGCCAGCTTCTGTGCACCTCCGGTAAGCTTTACAATCGGTGTCCCTTTCTCGTCGCGTAGTATGGATATATCTGCCGGCGAAACGCCTGTAAATCCGGTTCCCAGCGCCTTCACCACCGCTTCCTTTCCGGCAAACGCACTGGCGCACCGGGCAATTCTTTTTTCGATTAGTGCTCTCTCTCCCTCAGAAAAATACTTATTACGGAAGCTTTCTTTTTTATATGCTTTCGTAACCCTTTCTATCTCGATAATATCCACACCAATTCCTACAATATCACTCATTTCCGTCCTCATCATCCATTTTGTTATTAGGTTAACCGTTAAAACAAAATTTCATGCTACTCCTCGGAATCCGCTTCCTCAGACTTTCTCGGCTGGATACTGTCATCCAATTTGTTTTCTTCCATATTACCACGCCATACACGGTGTTTTCTGTCAAACACCTCAACCACCTCGGCTCCCAACAGATTATGCATATACTTATACACTTCCGTATTGCGCATTTCCAAATCCTGTTTCCGAAGAATATGGTTTTTCACTTCTTCCCGTAATTGACGTATCTGAGACTCACGCTCCTCTATCTC
Source organism: Lachnospiraceae bacterium (assembly GCA_022510685.1). GTDB lineage: Bacteria > Bacillota > Clostridia > Lachnospirales > Lachnospiraceae > Butyribacter. The sequence continues at coordinate 16,874 of JAFLTA010000009.1, forward strand.
CACGGTATTGTCCTGCAATTCTTGATAGCACACCCGCATACAGGCAATTAATAACTGCGAGTTTTTGGCGGTAATCTCTCCCGGAAGCTGTTTTTGCAATTCCTTTGTCTCTGCAATTTTAGCATTTAAATCGTTAATCAGTTTCTGGTTTTTCTCCTGCTTACGTACACGGAGGGGACTGTCCGCTTCATGTCCGTCTGTCATATTATTTACGATATTCTGCATCAAAACCTTTTTTGCTTTTTCATATTCTTTTAAATCATTGTTAGCCTGTCCCTGCTTTTTAATCAGATCATTTAACTCTTTCTCCAGTTGCTTAATCTCATTTGTTTTCCGAAAATCGGGAAAGAGAGTATGCCATCTGGCATCTATGGATAGCAATGGAACCGACTTTCCCTGTAATGCCTGCATATATGCAATATTCATCTCTGCTTCCTGTGCCTGTTTTTTCCGTTTGTTCATCCGACCACTCATAGGCTCCACCTCATTTCTGCGTCCAAAAGGACACTTGTTCCTTAAAATTTCTCGTTTGATATTCATTATAATCGCAATCGTATTTTCCGTTACAAATTGCTAACTAAATCTGTTATAATTTCATCGACATAATCCACAAATTTCATTATAAGTCTGCCGTAAGCATAAGTCAAATTCCACTACCATAAAACGCAGAATAACCTATAACTGAAGCATACTGTATTCAAAACATAAGTTGCACCCCTTGTTATTTTACTGTATACTTATGGATGAAATATAATGTTTTCGGGGAGGACAATATAATGACAGAAAATGAGGCAAAATCACTCTTGTCCCAGTACGGTCAAGAGCATATTTTAAGCTATTTTGACACATTGACAAATGAGCAGCAACAAGAGTTACTGTCCCAAATTTCGGATACTGATTTTTCAGTGTTAAATCATCTTAAGAAACCGAAAAAAACATCGAACACAGGAAAAATTTCTCCCATTCGCGCTCTGCAGTTACCGGAAATCAATAAAAATAAAAATCAATACAGAGATACCGGATTGCTGGCAATCCGCTCCGGCAAAGTAGCCGCTGTATTGCTTGCCGGAGGAATGGGAACCCGCTTAGGCTCAGACAATCCCAAAGGAATGTATGATATCGGTATTACGAAACCCATGTATATCTTTGAGCGATTAATCTGCAATTTGATGGATATAGTTCGGGAAAGCGGTGAATTCATTCACTTGTTTGTCATGACCAGCGACAAAAATCATGCGGCGACAACAAATTTTTTCAATGAGCAGGATTATTTTGGCTATGAAAAAGACTACATTCATTTTTTTAAGCAGGATATGGCTCCTGCCGCCGATTACGCAGGAAAAGTATTTATGGAAGAACCTTATCGCCTCGCCACTTCTCCCAACGGAAACGGCGGCTGGTTCTCCTCCATGAAAAATGCCGGACTACTGGATATTGTCCACTGTGAGGGAATCGAATGGCTCAATGTATTTGCGGTTGACAATGTGTTGCAGCGCATCGCTGACCCGTGTTTTGTAGGTGCCACTATTACAGAGAATTGCAGCGTAGGTGCCAAGGTAGTACGAAAGAACCATCCGGACGAAAAAGTTGGGGTAATGTGTCTGAAAGATAACCATCCGTCTATTGTTGAATATTATGAGCTTACACCTGAACTTCGAGATACTAAGGATGAACATGGCGAACCCGCATATAATTTCGGTGTCATCTTAAACTATTTATTCCGGGTAGCGGATTTGGAAACAATCTGCCAGCGACAATTACCACTGCACATTGTAGAAAAAAAGATACCTCATATTGACGAGGCAGGAAATCATATCAAACCGGAAGAACCTAACGGCTATAAATTTGAGACGTTAATATTAGATTTGATTGAAATGATGGATACCTGTCTTCCTTTTGAAGTAGAGCGGGAAAAAGAATTTGCCCCCATCAAAAACAAGACAGGTGTGGATTCTGTAGAAAGTGCCCGTGAATTACTGCAAAAAAACAGAGTGACATTATAAAAGTCGTTTGAGAATCTCTAAAACAAAATCCCAAGTACGTTTCACAGAAGCAATATCCATGCGCTCACCGGGCGTATGGATATCTTTGATTTCCGGACCTATTGATACGCAGTCCAATCCCGGAAGTTTTCCTGCAAACAAACCACATTCCACTCCTGCATGAATGGCTTCCACTGCCGGTTTTTTGCCATACTGCTCCTCGAATATCTCAACCATGAGATTGCGCAGTTTTGAATCTTTATTATATTCCCATGCCGGATAGTTTCCCGAAATTTCTATCGTTCCGCCAAAAATCTCCATCAGATTTTTCAAACGGCTGACCATCTCCTCCTTCTCGGTTCCCACATTACTGCGTATGGAAAATTTCATGACCATCTCATCCGACCCAGTATCCAGTATGCCCATATTGAGAGAGGTCTGCACCAGACCCGGAATATCTAAGCTCATACGCAAAACTCCGCATGGAACATTCACCAATGCAGCAATCATATATTTCCGGGAAATACTGTCCACCACCGTATAAACACCTTTTTCCCCGACAGATACCGTGAGCGAAAGCTCCGGATCGGTGATATGATATTCTGCTCTATAGATATCATTATACTTCTCTACCAACTCTTTGACGGCAGACATATCCTCATATGCAACAACCAGCCCAGCTTCTGCCTCACGGGGAATCGCATTATCCTTAAGTCCACCTGTCACGGAAATCAATTCATAGGAAATCAGATTATCCAGTTCATTTAGCGTCCTTCCCAGCAACTGATTGGCATTAGCTCTTCCCTTATGAATTTCCACTCCGGAATGACCACCGGTGAGACCACTGATTTTTAAGGTTACGAATGTACCCTCGGTCTCTACACGGCTTAAGGGCAAATGACAGGTGGCAGTTACACCTCCCGCACAACTGACCAGCAAAACGCCTTCCTCCTCGGAATCCAGATTCAACATAAGCCGCGATTTCAGAGAGGAACAGTCAATAGCTGCCGCTCCTAACATCCCGATTTCCTCATCAACCGTCAATACCACCTCAATGGGCGGATGGGGAATCGTTTCCGAATCCAGTAGTGCCAAAGCCATTGCCACGGCTATTCCGTCATCACCGCCAAGTGTTGTATCCTTTGCAGATATATAGCCATCCTTCACTTGTAGGGTGAGTCCTTCTGTCTCAAAATCAATGGAAGAGTCCGGTGTTTTTTCACACACCATATCCAAATGTCCCTGGAGTATCACCGGCGCAGACTGCTCGTACCCTTTCGTCCCCTCTTTCCATATAATCACATTGCCATTGTCGTCCTGAATATAACGCAGCCCGTGCTCTTTGGCGAAATTTACACAATAATCGCTGATTTGCTTCGTATTCCCTGAGCCGTGGGGAATTGCACAAATTTCTTCAAAATACTTAAACACCTCTTTAGGCGGGGTCTCCGATAATATTGCCAATTGAATTATACCTCTACATCTTCTTTTTCTTCATTTTCTATTTCTTCATCCGTTTCTTCATCTGTTTCTTCTTCCAGATAATGCTCCGTATAGAATTTATCTGCAATATATTCCAAAAATGCTACCTGTTCTTCCGGATATTCGTGAATCAGGCTTCTGCGGATATGGGATGTAATTGTCAAATCATTTTCCATCTCCGTCACAGAATCGTCCGTCCATTTTTCAATGGTCGCCGAAGTAATGTTGGAGGTGAGCCAGCCCGTTATCTGCTCTATCTTTTCTTTTTCTGCAGGAACCTGAAGTTTAATTTGATTCGCCTTTAACCAGTTCACTATACCGAGAACAATAAATCCGGTAAACAACAGACATATAATGACAAAAACAAATGAGTTATAAGAAATAGGAATCACATTTAATTTGCATAATGTCAGATAAATTCCACCTAAAATACCAAATACTATAAAAGTAATACCGGAATATTTCATGTCGTTATATTCGTCTTCTTTAGTGATATAATTTGCTTCCCCTGCATAGAGAAGTTCTTCCGGTGTCTCGTCTACATTGCCTGAAGAGCCAAGATGTTCCGCTTCCTCATAATCTTCTTTACTCTCCTCATATGCCTCTTCATCACTGTCAGATTCTTCTGCATCCCAGTCATACTCTTTCTCTGCATCGTCATCCTCTTCTGAGTCTTCCGAATCAGAATTCTCTGACTGCTCATCATCCTCTGATTGTGCGTCATCCTCTTCTTCTGCAGAAGTCTCCTGTAACTCAGCCATCTGTTTCTGAAGTTCTTCCTCTTCCTTTTTTTCTGCCGCAACCAACAGAAAACCACGGAACAGTTTTTCAGCCTTCTTTTCCATATCAGCAGGAACTGTTACCGTAAAAGTTCCATCCTCATTATCCACTTTCTTTACGGATTTTATCTTAGAATATTCCAAATACTCTATCAGACTGTCTGCTATATCTTCCTCTTTGAAAGTACAAAGCTCCACCACATCAAAATCTTCTGCACTTCCCTCCTCCAAAGGTCCTCCGCAGTCTGCACAGACGGTAATCCCGTCCCGATATTCCATTTTACATTTTGGACACCACATAATTTATTCCTCCTATTGCTCAATATATCTAGCGTAATGATTTGCAATTATTACAAAATCATTACACTAGTATACCAAGTTCTATTACAAAAGACAATGTTCCATATAATTCTTCGCGTCCGTCAAATCTTTCTCCATCTGTGTACGCAAAGCTTCCATATCGGGAAATTTTTGCTCCGGGCGTTGAAACTTAAGTAACTCTACTTTAATCTCCTCTCCGTAAATTTCCCTGTCAAAATCAAAGATGCTGGTTTCCACCCCCACACGGGTACCTCCAACGGTTGGCTTTTTCCCTATATTTGTTACGCCACCGTAACGCTTGCCCTGTACGGTTATCCGGGATGTATATACACCTAACTGCGGCAGGATTTTTTCCGGTGCCGGAATCAAATTTGCCGTAGGTATCTGTAAGCTTCGACCCAGTGCCTCTCCGTGAACCACCTCTCCGAGAAAGAAAAAAGGGGTACCCAGAAGTGCATTTGCTTTTTCCACATCTCCTCCTTGAAGAAGATTCCGAATCCTTGTACTGCTGATGATGCCCCTCTCATCTGCCAGTTTATTATAAACTTTCAGACGGCAGCCATGCTTTTCACAAGCTCTCCGCAGCAGTTCCACATCCCCCTCACGGTTTCTGCCAAAACGAAAATCCTCTCCCACACAGATAAAACGTACATCCATCTTTTTCCAGAGAATCTCATCAATAAACTTCTCCGGCAGCATGCTCTTCGTCTCCTCATCAAAGGGAAAGAGAACCTCCCTGACAACACCTAAATCCTGTAGCAAATGATTTTTTTCCTGCTGTGAATAAATATATCTTTCTGTCTCTCCCGGATTCCTTTCAAAAGTAAACACCGTAGGAACTCCATTCCCCGGCTGCAGAATTTCTTTTAACAGTAACCGATGCCCCCTGTGAATCGCATCAAATTTTCCAAGAGAGAGTGCACTGTTTTCCATATGGAGTGACAGCCCTCTTTGTATTTCCATAGTAATCTCCATTCCTCTCAGTAGCATAACGCTCCCTATCTGAACCTTGTTTCGTTCCAAGGCGTTATGCTAAAACATTTTCACCACACGATATAGTTTTCCTCTCTTTTCATAGATTGCCCGAAATCTATCTTTCGCATCATAGACGAGCACTCTGTCTGAAGAAATCTCATTGATTGGGCATAACATATCCGGGGACAGAGGATTTCCGTTTGCCAAAAATTTTTCTCCCACCGCCCCTTGTATCTGCATTCTGGAATATATCGGAAACAAAGAATCCACCGGCATGAGAAAAGAAAAATCCTCTTTACTTACCATGTCTTCTATCTGAGACAGGCGTACAGCGCTGTCCATGGAAAAAACAGATACTCTCGTGCGGAGAAGTTCTGCCATAGCAGCCCCTGTTCCCAACTTTTCCCCGATATCATGACAAAGTGTCCGAATATACGTACCTTTTGAGCAGGTAACATCCATGGTGAACTCACCTGTCTCCGGATTCACAGCAGACACTATAATTTCCGATATAGAAATTTTTCGTGGTTTTCGTTCAATCGTTTTCCCCTCTCTGGCAAGTTCATATAATTTCTTACCATTGACTTTCAGAGCGGAATACATAGGAGGAATCTGTTCGGTTTCCCCTGCAAACTCCTGTACGGTTTTTCGTATAGCTTCCTCCGTGATTCCCTCATACGAATGCTCTTCCAAAATTTCTCCCGTCATATCCTGGGTGTCTGTCACCACCCCCAAGTGGCATACTGCACGATAGGATTTATCCGAATCCGTCAACAGTTCACATACTTTTGTCGCCTTACCGCAGCATACAGGCAACACCCCGGTAGCTGCCGGGTCCAATGTCCCCGTATGACCGATTTTTTTCTGATGCAGGATTCCCCGTAATTTAGCAACTACATCATGGGAGGTAAAACCCGCCTCCTTGTATACATTAATAATTCCGTCCATCGCTTACCTCTATGCTGTAATTTTATTTTTCAACTGCGCCTCAATATGCTCCGTAATATTGTTTATCACATCGTGTACGGAGCCCCGCATAGTACAACCTGCCGCCCTGACATGTCCGCCACCGGAAAAATATGCCGCAATCCTACTCACATCCACACAGGAATTGGAACGCATACTGACTTTATACTCCTGATTGCCGATTTCGTGAAGCAGGATTGCCACCTCAACACCTTTTGTCACACGGAGCTGGTCGATAATTCCTTCAATATCTTCTGTTTTTGCCTCATAAAATTCCATCATACGCCTCGTAATGGTTGCCACAATACATTGTCCATCCATCAACCGCATACTTGTCAGCAGAGTTCTTCCCAGTAGCTGTGTCTGTATATAGGAACGCTGATGAAAACACCGGTCAATATATTCCCAAAAAGGAATTCCTGTCTCCATAAGTGCCCCGGCGATTTCCATTGTCTTTTTCGACGTATTGGAGTACGAAAAACCACCGGAATCAAAAATTATCCCTATGTACAGTGCCGCTGCTGTTTCACGACTGATGGTTTCCTGCATCAGACCGTACAGCACTTCACAGGTAGAGCTTGCATCCGGCAGAGTCACATTTTCCATGGCATATGCCTCGTTGCTGATATGATGATCGATACATAATGTACGTTTTGCATCATAAAAGTACGATTCCGCCTTGCCAAGCCTGTCACTGGAGCTACTGTCTAACGCAATACATAAATCATAGTGTTCCAGAGCAATCTCCTCGGAAATAATGGTGCGATTCTCATCCAAAAATTCAAACCGTGCCGGCAAGGTTTCCAGATAAACATGAATGCATTTGTCAGGATAACCGTCTTTTAAATAATGATAAGCAGCCACACAGGCACCCACACAGTCTCCGTCCGGTCGTAGATGTCCTGCTATCAGAATATTCTGTGCGTCTTTCACCAATTTTCTCAAATCACTCATAATTTTATATATCTCCTGCACATAACAGGCTGGTTTCAAAAGTACCAACTCTTGCCACCAGCCTGTATGAAATTATTTTTATAGTTTGGGGGTCAAAAGCCCCTTCGGGGCTATAACCACATTGAAATATATACCCGCAAGCAAGCTTGCAGTACACATTCCAAATGCGGTTGGTGCTTCGCACCGCTTTGACCCTCAAGCCCTTTATGATTCCTCATCCTTATGGTTTAGTTCGTCAATTCTCTTTGACATATTTACGCCATACTCAATGGAATCATCTATTACAAAATGCAGCTCAGGTGTATTGCGCAAGTTCAGCGACTTCGCTAACTGGGAGCGGATATGGGACGCCGCACTGGCAAGCCCCTCTCTCGTATTTTCTCTGTCCATTTCATCTCCCAGTACACTGACATACACCTTTGCAAATTTCAAATCCGGTGTAACCTCCGCAGAAACTACGGAAGTCATAGGATGAATACGGGGGTCCTTTATCTCCCTGGATATAATCCGGCTAAGTTCCCTCTGAACTTCTCCATTCACCCTGGAATACTTAATACTGTTCTTTTTCATATATCCTCCATTTTAGAAAGCTTAGGCACGAGGTATCTCAACCATGATATAAGCCTCAATTTGATCCTCTACCTGTATATCATTAAATCCTTCAAACACGAGACCACACTCGTAGCCCGCTGCCACTTCCTTAACATCATCCTTAAAACGCTTCAAGGATGCCAAATCGCCCTCAAAGATTTGCTCGCCCTCACGGGTAATGCGAACCTTACTGTCGCGGACAATTTTACCATCCAGTACATAGGAGCCGGCAATCATGCCCACACCGGAAGCTTTAAATGTCTGACGAACTTCTGCGTGTCCGGTCACTTGCTCCTCATATTCCGGATCTAACATACCCTTCATCGCAGCTTCCACATCCTCAATCGCGTTGTAGATTACCTTGTACAGTCGCAGATCTACCTTTTCTCTGTCAGCTATTTCCTTCGCCGTATTATCCGGTCTGACATTGAAACCAATGATAATCGCATTGGAAGCACTCGCCAGAGAAACATCAGACTCGTTGATAGCACCAACACCGCCGTGGATAATCCGAACGGCAACTTCTTCGTTACTCAGCTTCAGGAGACTCTGTTTTACAGCCTCTACGGAGCCCTGTACATCCGCCTTGACGATAATATTTAATTCCTTGATATTTCCTGCCTGAATCTGTGAGAACAGTCCATCCAGAGTGAGTTTAGACTTGGTATCGTCTAACAGTTTCTCACGACTCTGGTTAATATATGTCTCTGCAATATTTCTGGCTTCTTTATCGTTTTCTGTCGCCATAAAGATTTCACCGGCATCCGGCACGGCATGCAAACCAAGAATTTCTACAGGTGTAGAAGGCGTTGCTGTCTTTACTCTCTGTCCCGTATCATCCATCATGGCACGAATTTTACCATAAGCAGCACCGATGGCAATATTATCGCCTACATGTAGGGTACCTTTTTGTACCAATACCGTAGCAACCGGACCTCTACCCTTGTCAAGCTGTGCCTCGATAACCACACCACGGGCTTTGCGGTTTGGATTGGCTTTCAGTTCTAACACTTCTGCCGTCAACAGAATCATTTCCAGAAGCTGGTCAATACCCTCCTTTGTATGGGCAGACACAGGAACAAATACCGTACTGCCGCCCCAATCTTCCGCAACCAATTCATACTCCATCAATTCCTGCTTTACTCTCTCAATATTTGCACTTGGCTTATCTATCTTATTTACTGCTACGATGATTTCCACGCCTGCCGCTTTCGCATGGCTGATAGCCTCAATGGTCTGCGGCATGACACCGTCATCTGCAGCGACTACCAGAATGGCAATATCCGTAGATTGTGCACCACGCATACGCATGGAAGTAAACGCCTCATGACCCGGTGTATCTAAGAACGTAATCTTTTCACCGTTTAATTCCGTTACATACGCACCAATATGCTGGGTAATTCCACCTGCCTCGCGAGAGGTAATATGTGTCTCTCGAATGGCATCCAGAAGGGAAGTCTTACCATGGTCAACGTGTCCCATAACGCAGACTACCGGAGGACGTTTCTTCATTAATGCCTCATCCTCCTCATCCTCTTTGAGAAGTTCGGCAACTAAGTCTATCTTTTCCTCCATTTCGGCAATACAGTTGTACTCTAAGGCAATTTCTTCTGCTTCCTCAAAGGTAAGTTCATGGTTCATTGTCACCACATTGCCCTTCATAAACTGTGCCTTAATCAAAGATGCCGGTGGAATTTTCATTGCATCTGCCAGTTCTTTTACTGTCATTTTCTCCGGCAGTGTAATCGTACGAATTCCGTCTTCCGGTTCAGCCGGCTTTGCTACCGGCTCCGGCTTAATGAACGCACCCTTGCGGTTCGGGTCTTTTTTCTTTCTTGCGTTCTTTTGCTGGAACATATCATCATCGTAATCGTCACGGTTTCTATCCCTGCCATAGCGCTTTGCATTGCGGGAATCCTTGTTGGCGCGCTGTTGACGGGACTGTTTCACCTCTGATTTCATGGAATCCACAGGTCCCTGACCGCGACCGCCTCCAAAACCGCCTTGAGCGCCACGATTTCCTCCACGGTTTCCGCCGTCCCTGCGCTCATTTCCACGAGCTGAGCTGCGCTCTCCGCGATTTCCTCCGTCTCTGCGGAAATCTCTGTCACCGCCACGACGATCATCATTTTTCGCACTTTCCTGATTTACAGGCTTTTGCTGTCTCTTAGCAGGCTTCTTTGCCTCATCCTTTTTCTCTTGTTTTTTTGCAGGACTTTCCGATTTTGCGGCCTTTTCTTCCGCTTTCTCCGGCTTCGGCTTTTTCGCTTCTTCCTTCTTTTCTTCTTTTCCTGCAGCCTTTTTCTTTTCTGCTTCCTTTTTGTCCGAGGCAGGTTTCGATTTGGGTTCTGCCTTTGTCACAGGAACAGTATATGCAGGCTCGTCATCCTTCTTTGGAGCTGCCGGTTTTCCATGGAAGTGATTTAATAGAAAACCAATAGCGGCATCCTCGATACTGCTCTGGGCACCCTTTGCCTCAAAGCCGTTTTCCTGAAGGAGTTGTACCAGATCTTTGCTTTTTATATCCGGATACCTCTCCTGCAAACTTCTTGCTATCTCATATATTTTCATTTTAGCCATATATTACCCGCCTCCTAGTCCATTTTCTTCATAATCGCCTGTGCCAGTCCCTCATCATTTACCGCCAAGGAAGCTCTGAATTCCTTTCCCATGGAATGTCCAAGTTCATCCTTTGTAGAATAAATCCGTATCGGAACTTCATAATATTCACACATGTTGCGAAACTTTTTTTTCGTGTTGTCAGATGCGTCTCCGGCGATAATGACCAATGCCGCAGTCCCTGACTTTACTGCATTTTCTGTCATAAATTCTCCACTGGAAACTTTTCCTGCCTTTGTGGCTATTCCCAACATTCGGAGAGAATTATCCATCTGCACTGCTCATCATCTCCTTCTCCAGTTCTTGATACACACTATCCGGAATGGGTATATTTAACGCCCGGTCCAGAGCTTTCCGCTTTCGGGCTTTCTTAAGGCATTCCACAGAATTACACAGATAAGCTCCCCTTCCGTTTTGTTTCCCGGTGGTGTCCAAGATGGTCTCACCCTCCGGTGTACGGATAACGCGTATCAATTCTTTTTTTTCTTTTCTCTCCCCACAACCCATGCATTGACGCATTGGTATTTTTCTAGGGCGTATACCTTTTGCTCCTGCCAAATACTGACATCTCCCTTCACGAAATCACTCGTTTCCAAGTTTTACTGTGCCAATAAATTTTACGAAACCGGCATTGCCATTCCCGTGATATCTATTCACACTTAATATCTATCTTATATCCTGTCAACTTTGCGGCTAACCGGGCATTCTGTCCTTCTTTACCAATTGCCAGGGAAAGCTGATCCTCCGGCACGATAACCCGTGCAGTCTTTTCCAACTCATCAATAGTAACCGACATAACAATCGCCGGGCTCAATGAATTCTCTATAAATAATTCCGGCATATCACTCCAATTGACGATATCGATTTTCTCGCCACGAAGCTCCTCCACAATAGCATTGACACGGTTTCCGTTCATACCTACACAGGCTCCCACAGCATCCACATTAGGATCTGTTGTACTTACGGCAATCTTAGTACGGGAACCCGCTTCCCGGGCGATACTCTCAATCGTGACAATCCCATCCTGAATTTCCGTAACTTCTTCTTCAAACAAACGCTTTACTAACTCAGGATGTGTCCGGGATACAGTAATACGTGGTCCCTTTGGTGTATCTTTCACTTCAACAACATACAATTTTATATGTTCTGTCGGTCGGAAATGCTCTCCTTTAACCTGCTCACTCTCCATGAGAATGGCATCCACACGTCCCAGATTAATACATACATTTCTGCCACTATACCGCTGCACGATGCCGGTAATCACTTCCCGTTCTTTCTCCAGATACTGTACATAGAGAACCTTTCGTTCTTCCTCACGGATTTTCTGAACAACCACCTGCTTTGCTTTCTGTGCCGCAATTCGTCCGAAATTCTTCGGTGTTACTTCCGTGCTGACCTTTTCGCCGATTTCTGCCTTTTTGTCGAAACGAAGCTTTGCCTCGGTAATGCCAAGCTGTGTTACATCATCCTCAACCAAATCATCCTCAACCACTTCATAATCAGCAAATACTTTTACTTCTCCTGTCTGTCTGTCTATGCTGACGCGAATATTTTCTGACTTTCCATACTGATTTTTGCAGGCAGCTAACAGAGATGTCTCGATTGCTTCCAAAATAATTTCCTTGCTGATCTGTTTCTCTTTTTCAATCGCATCCAATGCCTCAATCAATTCTGTGCGATCCGCTTTCATGCTCTTTGTCTTTTTTGCAGCCATTGCTTTCTCCTCCAAATCTAAAAATCAATCGTTAATTTGACCGTAGAAATTTCAGCCCGGTTAATGCTGTATTCCGGTGCAAAATCGGTTTCTATGGTAATGGTTTCCGGAGTGTAAGCAAGCAGAGTGCCTGTTACCTCCTTCACCGTAATCTCTTTGCCGTTTTTACCACCGGGAATTTTGCGTCCTTTATAAAAACGGACATCCACATCTTCTCCGATACTTCTCCGGAAATCTTTTTCTTTTTTCAACTGCCTTCCCAATCCCGGTGAACTTACTTCCAAAATGTACGCATCCTCGATAAAATCCTCCGCGTCCATCATATCGCTCCAGGCACGGTTCACCAGTTCACAGTCATCTAAGGTAATTCCACCCTCCTTATCAACATAAGCGCGCAAATACCAGTTACCGGCTTCCCGGACATACTCTACATCCACCAATTCAAAAGAATGTTCCTCCATTAAAGGGGTAAGCATCGCTTCTGCCCTGGCTTCATATTCCTCTCGTTTTGTCAAAAACATAACCTCTTTTCTTCAAAATGAAAGAGTGGACTTCTTGCAGTCCACTCTTCATTACCATCTATTACATCGTGTATTTTAACACTCTAATCAAGAAAATGCAAGAGTTTTTGGGAATTTTTTTAATTATTATTTATCAACCTATTCCCTCTGTTCACTGATTTCACATTCATTGCCGGTGCATATGATTCTCGTTTCATACCCCGCCAGAAACAGTTTTTCCTCCACTTCCTTAGCACTCTCTTTATTTGGAAAACTTCCGTGACAAACACTGAAATAGATTCCTCTTGGTTCGATATAGCAGTCAAATCCGTCTGCCTGCATATTTTCTGCCAAAACCTCTGCATTATGTCTATGGCGGAACATACCAAGCTCTATTCGGTAATCCACCGCTTCCTCTGCCACCAATGCTGCTCCCTGCACGGTCTGAATGATACCGTTTGCAATGGCTTGTGCTATCTCCGGAAACTTTAAGTCAAAAAGCTGATTATCCTGATCCGTGTTTATAAATCCTACCTCTACTAATGCCGCCGGCATTCTGGTTCCACGCAACACTGCCAAATTCGGACGTTCCTCCACACCCAGGTTGGCAAACCCTACCTGTGCCAGTTCACGATTGATATTTTCTGCAAATACTGCCGGTATGCCGCTATTTCGGTATACCAATGTCTCCACACCGGAATAGGTATTAGGGTTTGGACTGGAATTACGGTGTATAGAAATAAAGTAATCTGCATCACTGCGGTTTGCGATTCCCGCTTTTTCGTTAGGGCTTTGATACACATCTGTGGTACGGGTATATAATACATCTACCCCGTTATTTTCCAAAATTGTACCCACCGCCAACACCAGATTTAAGGTGTCATTTTTTTCATAGCGGTCTCCATTCACAGCACCGCTATCGTAACCGCCATGACCGGCATCCAACATTACTGTTGCCATGTTCTCACTCATTTCTGCGTTTTGCCGCTTTTTCCTTAGGGGTATTTTATTCCGGTTGGCATATTTTTAGAACTAAAATATTGGCTCCGGCGCAGATTGCTATATTATTCTTGAATCTATCCTGCTTTTCTCTTATAATGAAATCCGAATATCACTAAATAACGATGGGAGAAAATTATGTCTGAATCAATCAAACAGGAAATCGAAAAACGGAGAACTTTTGCAATCATCTCTCACCCGGATGCCGGAAAAACCACCCTGACCGAAAAATTTCTGCTCTACGGTGGTGCTATCAATACCGCTGGTTCCGTTAAGGGAAAGGCAAATTCAAAATATGCCGTATCCGATTGGATGGAAATTGAGAAAGAACGTGGAATATCTGTTACTTCCTCTGTGTTACAGTTTAATTATGATGATTTTTGTATTAATATCCTGGATACACCGGGACATCAGGACTTTTCCGAGGACACCTACCGTACACTTATGGCAGCAGACTCTGCAGTGATGGTAATCGACGCCTCCAAGGGTGTGGAGGCTCAGACCATCAAATTGTTTAAGGTTTGTGTAATGCGTCACATCCCTATATTTACATTTATTAATAAGATGGATCGGGATGCCAAGGACTCTTTTGAACTACTGGATGACATTGAATCCGTTCTCGGTATCCGGACTTGTCCCATCAACTGGCCAATAGGCTCCGGAAAACGATTCAAGGGAATCTATGACCGCCGTGCTAAGACAGTTCGTACCTTTGAATCCGTATCCACAGGTGGCTCGAAATCTGCTGCTGAGACAGACTATGACATAGAAGACCCCGCACTGAAAGAACTTGCCACAGAAGAATTATATGAACAATTAGTAGAGGAAATTGAACTTCTGGACGGTGCCAGCGATGCCCTTGATTTAGAGTTGGTCAGAAAAGGGGAACTTTCTCCGGTCTTTTTCGGTTCGGCATTAACTACATTCGGCGTGGAAACTTTCCTGCAATATTTTCTGGAAATGACCACATCCCCTCTGCCAAGACTGTCCAATGAGGGAGAGATAGATCCTTTAACCAATGATTTTTCCGCCTTCGTATTTAAGATACAGGCAAACATGAATAAGGCACACAGAGACCGTATTGCCTTCCTGCGTATCTGCTCGGGAAAATTCGATGCGGAGAAAGAAGTGTACCATGTACAGAGCGAGCGAAAACTCCGCCTCTCCCAGCCACAACAGATTATGGCACAGGACAGACAGGTTATCAGCGAAGCTTATGCAGGAGATGTCATCGGTGTTTTTGACCCGGGAATCTTTTCTATCGGTGATACTGTTACAATGCCGGGTAATAAATTTGAGTACGAGGGGATCCCAACCTTTGCACCGGAACATTTTGCCCGTGTGGTACAGCTCAATTCCATGAAACGCAAGCAGTTTGTCAAAGGAATCACACAGATTGCCCAGGAGGGTGCCATCCAAATCTTCCAGGAGTTTTCTGCCGGTATGTCGGAAATCATTGTGGGTGTCGTGGGTGTTCTGCAGTTTGACGTGCTCAAATACCGTCTGGAAAATGAATACGGATGTGAAATTCGATTGGAATCTTTACCATATGGCTTCATCCGCTGGGTGGGTGACCCCTCCACGGATGTTACTAAATTAAAACGTATGAATAACGTAAAAGCAGTAAAAGATATGAAAGGAAATCCCCTCCTTCTCTTTGTAAATGACTGGATGATACGTATGGTGCTGGAGGATAATGAAGGTCTGGAACTGCTAGAATTTAAGAAAAATTAGATAGAGTCTACTAATAGGAAACGAGAAATTTTCTAATAAAGTAAAAGAACCTGTAGCTACGCTACAGGTTCTTTTCGGGTTGGGCTGTTTCATAAACAGTCAACAGTCTGTAGGGGAATCGAACCCCTGTTTTCGCCGTGAGAGGGCGACGTCTTAGCCGCTTGACCAACAGACCAATTTATGTTGTTTTTTACATCAACAAATAGAAGTATACACTACTATCAACAAAAAAGCAAGTATTTTTTTTGCCCGCCATCATCTCCAAATAACAGATATTTTTTTAATGTATGAAAATGTGTCCTATCGTTTTATGCTTGCTCTGAATTTGCATTTGGCATATCATGATTCGGTTTATTTCCCACTAATTCCACAGCGCGGCATACACAGGCCGTAATTTCAATATCTGATTGCTTCGTCTGTGTATCAAACCTATGTAGAATAGTTCCCTTTTCTGAAGTCACATATCGTGTTGGTAAATGATTTAGGGAATAGCAGACAATGTCCTGTCGGCACTTATTGCACTTACAATAATTTGTCTCTCCCCATACCTGATTCAATTTTTGTATGACGGTCTCTTCCATCAAATTCACTAATCCTAATCCTTCCATATAACACCCACCTTTCATTAATAGCCAAAATATGCATCGATTCCATTTGCCATTCCAGCCGCCATCTTCTTTTGGAAGGTACTCTTTTGCATTTTGCGGTCCTCTGCAGGATTACTCAAAAATCCTAATTCTATTAATGTAACCGGAATTTTACTCCAGTTTGTTCCTGTCAAATCATCCCTCGCACTGGCTCCCCGTTTTTTAATTCCCGTCTTTTTACAATATGCATTAAGTACCTTTTGGGTCAATTTTTTTGAAGGCTTACTCAATCGCGCAACATATTTATTTCTACCGGAAGGATAAAAGGCACTGGCTCCTTTTACACCGGAATTACCGATACTATCTCCATGCAGACGTATATAAATATCTGAGCCGCTTTTGTTTGCCAATTGCGCACGCTTTTTGTTGCTGATGTTTACCTTGTTCGTAGTACGTATCATATATACATCATACCCACGATTTATCAGTTCCGTTCTTAATTTCTTGGCAACAGATAATGTGAACTTATACTCCGGAACTTTACTTGCCACACCGGTTGCACCACCGGCAACCTTTGCCTTTCTCACGGAGGAACCCGGTCCTACCGGCTCCGTAGCGGAGTTTCCTTTTGCCTGATGTCCTGCATCAATGGCAATCTTCTTCCTCCCTACCACTTTGATTTTACAACTCAAAGTCTGGCTTCCCGCTTTGGCTTTCACGGTGACTGTACCCATGCGTTTACCGGTTACTACTCCACGATAATTTACGGTGGCATACTGATTAGAAGAAGCCTTCTGAGGCGTTGCCACGTTGCCGTTTGATACAGACCACTGCACATTCTCCGGTTTTATATTCACAGATAATGTGATTTTCTTCCCCACTTTCACTTTCGCAGGACTCTGTAACCATTCCAAAGTCTCCGTCTCAGCGGATGCAGTAAACCCTACCGCCACGCCTGCCATAGCAAAGATAAATATAAACAGTGCGATTCCGTTTTTTAATATTTTATTGTTTTTCAAATGTATCATCTCTTTTCTCTGTATTGGTAATGTCCGTCATTGTCAGCACATATCATTTAGTATCTCAGTCAAAAGTACCGAATTTCTTAAACGGATATATTCGAAGGATCGCTTTTCCCTCAATATTTTTCCGCTCTACCAGTCCTACATCTTCATAGCGGCTGTCTCTGCTCACCTCCCGGTTGTCACCTAACACAAAGAATTCATCTTTGCCCAGAGTCAACGGTTCTTCTGCAAGACCAGCATAGTCAATAGGATCTTTCCCGTAATTTTCTTCTAATTTTTCATCATTGATATAAATGTCACTTCCCTTTATCTGCACAGTCTCTCCCGGCAGAGCAATTACCCTCTTTATGAAGTAATCATCATATTCCCTGCCGTACGGATAAAATACAATGACATCAAATCTCTTTGGGTCACTGAAACGGTAGGAAACTTTTTCAACCAGCAAATTTTCCTCATCCTTCAATGTGTTCATCATAGACGAACCATCTACAATCGTTCGCTGCATAACATAACGCGGAACAAAAAAGATACAAAGCAGGATAATCACTGCATAAATACCAATCTCAATTAGTATATTACGAATTTTTTTGCGCCGGTTTTCAGGTGTCTGCTCTTCTGCATCCTCTTCAGTATCTTCGCTTTTTTCTCGGGAAGACTCCTGCTCATCGGCTTCCGCATCATTATCATCCGGCACATCTGCCTGTCCTGATTCCGGTAAATCCTCATATACTTCTTCACTGTCAATTTCTTTACTCATAATCTCCTCGCTTCCCACAGCATTTCACGCAAAAATTATTCTGCCGCCTCTTCAAAAGAAAATGTCTCATTGCCCATTTCTTCGTTCTCTCTCTTTTTTGCTGCCCTGCGTGCGTCTGCTTCAGCTGCCTCCTCCTCGCTGAGAATGCGGATTTTAGAACTATATAACTCATCAATTGCCACAGATAAAGGCTTCGGACAATCGGATTTGCTCATCGGTTCCACACCATCAATTAACTGACGTGCCCTTTTTGAGGTTGCTAAAACTATAGAATAGCGGCTGTTGACAACAGGTGCCTCCCCGCTTTCCACTTCGCTGTTTACCAACTTCATCAAATCTGTGTAAGATGGATGTAACATGATTAATAATCCCCTTTCTATCTTCCATATCTTCTATAAATAATATCTTCAAATTTTGCCGGTGATATCATTTTATATATTTTCAGCAAAACTTTCTTTCATTTTTTGAATATGTCCCTGTTGATTCCGCCTTTCTAAATGAATTGACTGAATCAACCTATGTATCTGTTCCACACAATCGTCCAGATTATCATTGATCACTATATAGTCATATTCATCCATGTAGAGACATTCCTCAGCAGCTCTCCGTAAACGTTTCTCGATCACATCCTGACTCTCTGTGCCCCTGCCCTCGAGACGCTCACGCAACACCTTTACATCCGGTGGCGAAATAAATACGAGGGACACATCCGGAAAGTCTTTCTTGATTTTCAATGCTCCCTGCATCTCAATTTCCAGAAGCACATCCTTACCCTGATCCCGTTGCTGCATCACATATTCTTTCGGAGTCCCATAGTAATTATCCACATACGGAGCGTATTCCATAAGTTCTCCGTCTGCAATCATCTTTTCAAATTGTTCTTTCGTCTTAAAAAAATAATGAACGCCCTCTTTTTCCCCCGTGCGCGGTGCCCGGGTTGTGGCAGAAATGGAAAGTGCATAGCCATACCGTGTCACCAATCCATTGACAACGGTTCCTTTTCCGGCTCCCGAAAATCCGGAAATTACTGTTATAATTCCTTTTTCATTCATCTTCTTTTCCTCCCCCGGAAGGATTCTCAACAACACGGTTTTCAATCGTCTCCGGCTGCAGTGCCGAAAGCACCATATGTCCGCTTTCCATAATGAGCACACATTTCGTCTTACGCCCACAGGTGGCATCCACTGCCTGATTGTTGTCCTTCGCCATCTGCACCATCCTTTTAATCGGTGCTGCGTCTGCCCGGACAATACTTACCACCTTATCCATATTCACAATATTTCCATATCCGATATTCACTAACATATTCTTTCCTCTTTGCATGAACTTACCGCTATGCAATGAGCGTAGCCACCACTGTCATTCTATATTTTGTATTTGCTCCCGGATTTTCTCAATCTCGGTTTTCAAATTTATAGCAATAGATGAAAGTTCTCTGTCATTCGCCTTGGAGAGAATGGTGTTTGCCTCCCGGTTCATCTCCTGTGCAATGAAATCCAGTTTACGACCAATTGACCCCTGCTTCTCCAACGTTTCCGACATGGAATCAATATGACTGCCGAGGCGAACCGTTTCCTCATCCACACAAACCTTGTCCGCATAGAGAATCAACTCTGTCGCCAACACACTTTCATCCAGTTTGCGGTCACCAAGCAATTCCTGTACCTTATCCATCAATTTCTGACGATGCTCCTCCAACATTTGGGGAGAGCGTTTTTCCACTTCTGCAACCAGAGAATTTACATACTCTAATTTATCTTTCAAGTCTTTATATAGCTGAGCTCCCTCCCGCTCTCTGGCAGCAACAAATTTTTCTCCTGCCTGCTTCAATGTATCTTCTACAACATGAAAAACATCCGTCAAATCAGCATTTTCCTCCTCAATGCTAATTACATCCGGAAAACGAATCAATCCGGTAGCAGTTATGGCATCCGAGATGGAAAACTCCTCCGCTGCCTGCTTTGCAGCACGAATATACTCTCCGGCTATCTGTGAATGATAATGCACATGCGTCCCCGCCTGGGCGTAATCCTCATAACCGATATAAATATCTATCTTTCCTCTTTCAGCATACTCTTTCATGGCAGTACGCAACCGGCTCTCTATCTCATAAAACTTCTTGGGTAATTTAAAATTCATGTCACAATAGCGATGATTCACCGATTTGATTTCTACGGAAATCCGATACTCCTCTTTCACGGTCTCATAACGACCAAAACCCGTCATACTTTTAATCATGTTGTCCCTCCAACATCAAATAACCCTCTCATATTACAAAATCAATCATTTTATTATAATACATATTCAACTATCAGTCAAGTTTCTTGTATGCTTCCATTCCTGTTGCTATATGGTTTACTCTTTTTCTTTTTGTTCTTCTACAGATAACACATCTTCCTCCTGTATGTTTTCCTGCGGATTCGCTGTCTGCGATTTATCTTTCCATACATGACGCAAACTCTTCATAAAATCACTTTCTTTTTTAGGCGATTTCGTCATTTTGCCAATCAGCTCACTCTCTGTGTATTTTACAAAAACAAAACCATCCTCTCCGGTAATAATCTCTTTCAAATCCTTATAATGTTCTGTCTCTGTAGATAATTGCCGGCGACGAAGTCCTGCATTGACCACATCTGCGATAATTCGATAAATAACGGCAAATAACGGCACACCTACCAGCATACCCACAAGTCCCCACAGACCACCAAACAATAAAATGGCAAAAAGAACCCAAAATGCCGACAACCCTGTAGACTCTCCTAAAATGGTTGGCCCGATTATATTACCGTCTAATTGTTGTAATATTATGACAAATATCAAAAAATATAATGCCTGTATGGGATTCACCAGTAATATCAGGAAAAAACTCGGTACTGCCCCAATATATGGTCCAAATACCGGAATAATATTGGTAACACCCACAATAACGCTGACTAACAAAGGATAAGGCCATCTAAAGAGGGACATGACCAAGAAACAAATCACTCCGATAATGGTGGAATCTACAATTTTCCCTACAATAAAACCGCTGAACATCTGGTTGGTCAACTGAACATAATGTACCACCACATCGGCGTAATCTTTACGAAATATACTGTATAAGATTTTTTTGGACTGTGCCAGAAACTGTCGTTTCCCACCCAACAGATAAAGAGCTACGATAACTCCGATAAAAAGATTGTACAACACATTAAAAAAGCTCATAACACCGTTGGCAAATTGTTTCGCGTAGGTGTTCATATTGGGAATCAACACTTGTTGCAGCCACGGGAACAATTCCGTATTTATCTTGCCGTCTAAATAGTCTGTAATTTGCAGAAGCCCCTCTTGTATCCGATTTGCAATCATAGGATTCCCCTGCACCCAGTCTGTCAGTTTTTGATAGTAAAAGTTTGCCTGATTCGGCAGAGTATCTACCATGGCAAGAACGCTGATATAAATCTGCGGCAGGAGCAGCCAGCCTAACACAAGAATAATAAAAATACCCGTGATCAATCCGAGAGCAATACATACGCTGTCAATAATGCGCTTCATCTTGTCAGAAAGCTCCTTCTCCCCATTTTGAAAAGGCTTGCGCAATAAACGCTGATAAAATTTACACAGAGGATTTACCAGATATGCTATCACCGCACCGTAAATAACCGGTTTTATCAGTTTTAGAAAAACGATTCCTACGTGCCATATCTTTCCAAAATTGGTTATCACCAGATAGACAATAATGACAGCCAGTAAAACCAAAAGAAGTCCTGCCCAACTCAAAAAAGCTTCCTTCAGTGAAAAACGACTCTTTGTTGTTTGCTCCTCGTTCATGTTGTTCTCCATTTCCAATATCTAATATTGTGTCTCAATTGCTTCCATTGTGCTGATTAATACAAATCTTAATCAGTATACTTCCTTTTCTCTGATTTTGCAACAAAGAGGATTGCAAGTTCTTGCAATCCTCTTTGCTTTTCATATATCGGGAAACAACTGACCTATTATACTTCAAACAACAACTCAGCATAAGTCGGTACCGGCCAGAATTCCTCGTCCACAATCATCTCCAGTTCGTCAATTGGTGCACGAAGTTCATTCATTGCCGGAATAACCACATCCTTAAAGAACAGAGCCTGTTCCTTTCCTTCCTCTTTGTCAGCAGCTTCTGCCGTTATTTTTTCCAGGTTGGTCAATCCCTTTTGAGCACTTGCCAACAAAGAAGAACACTTTGTGAGGAGTTCTGTCTGTACTGTAACATCTGCCGAAGGACAAGCACTGGTAATACTATTGACAGAATCAGCCAAAGAAGTTACATACCCTATGATGGACGGAATATACTGCTTTCCTGCCATGTCAATCATGGCTTTTGCTTCTATGTTTATACTCTTGGAGTAAGATTCATAGTTCATTGCCACTCTAGACTCAAGTTCCACTTTCG
Organism: Lachnospiraceae bacterium; assembly: GCA_022510685.1. Lineage (GTDB taxonomy): Bacteria > Bacillota > Clostridia > Lachnospirales > Lachnospiraceae > Butyribacter. The sequence continues at coordinate 39,273 of JAFLTA010000009.1, forward strand.
TCAAAACGCCCTGTCTCTCAAACATTTTAACTGTTTTATCTGTTGCAAGATACGGAATTGCCTCTACGAAGGATTTCACATTTGGCAGACCGCGCTTTTCAGCTTCGGCAACCCACTCATCGGAATAACCATCACCATTAAAGATTACCTTCTGATGCTCTGTGACCGTTCTCTTGATCAAATCCTTCACAGCTGTATCGAAATCGTCAGCCTTTTCCAGTTCATCGGCAAAATCCTGCAGTACATCAGCTACCATAGTATTTAATGTAAAGTTTACACCGGAGATGGACATGGAGGAGCCCAACATACGGAACTCAAATTTATTTCCGGTGAATGCAAACGGTGATGTACGGTTACGGTCTGTGGCATCTTTATGGAGTACCGGAAGAACATGCACACCGGTATCCAGATTACTTCCATGGATGGAGGAAGATAAGTGCCCGCTGACAATCTGTTCTATAATATCCTCCAACTGCTCTCCTAAGAAAATGGAGATAATTGCCGGAGGTGCCTCGTTTGCACCCAGTCGGTGGTCGTTACCCGGGTTAGATGCGGACAGGCGGAGAAGCTCTGCATGCTCATCTACCGCTTTGATAACGGCTGTTAAAAACAGAAGGAATTTCGTATTCTCATGAGGTTTCTTACCCGGATCCAACAAGTTGATACCGGTATCCGTAACGATGGACCAGTTGTTATGCTTACCGGAGCCGTTGACGCCTGCAAAGGGTTTTTCGTGAAGCAGACATTCCATACCATGTCTATTTGCTATTTTTTTCATAATCTCCATAACCAGCTGGTTATGGTCTGTAGAAATATTGGCAGTAGAAAAAATCGGTGCCATCTCATGCTGTGCCGGTGCAACTTCGTTATGCTGGGTCTTAGCCAAAATACCCAGTTTCCAAAGTTCTTCATTCAAATCCTTCATGAATGCAGCGATGCGCTCTTTAATCGTACCAAAGTAGTGGTCATCCAATTCCTGACCTTTTGGTGCCGGTGCACCGAACAGAGTACGTCCGGAGAAAATTAGGTCTCTGCGCTGCAAAAATTTCTCTCTGTCTACCAGGAAGTACTCCTGCTCCGGTCCTACTGAACAGGATACTTTTTTCACATCATCATAGCCGAACAGTTTCATAATCCGGACTGCCTGTTTGCTGACTGCCTCCATAGAGCGTAAGAGAGGTGTCTTTTTATCCAGCGCTTCTCCTGTATAGGAGCAAAATGCAGTGGGGATACAAAGGGTTACGCCTGCTGCATCCTCCTTTAAGAATGCCGGAGATGTACAATCCCATGCCGTATATCCTCTCGCCTCAAATGTAGCGCGGATACCACCGGAGGGAAATGAGGATGCATCCGGTTCACCTTTAATCAGCTCTTTACCAGAAAATTGTAATACTGGTCTGCTCTCAGATGCCGGACTTAAGAAAGAATCATGTTTCTCTGCAGTCACACCGGTCATCGGCTGGAACCAGTGGGTATAATGGGTTGCTCCATGCTCCAAAGCCCACTCTTTCATTGCGTGTGCTACGACATTGGCAATATCAACGTCCAAGTCCTCGCCGTTTTCCAACGTCTTTTTCCATGACTTGTAAACATCCTTCGGAAGTTTTGCCTGCATCACATCATCGTTGAATACGTTTTTCCCATAAACCTGCTCGATTACATTGTTTTCCATTGTTCTTACCATCCTTTCATAACAATATATGTCATTTGCAATGAGAATTGCATGTTGAAAAACATTGGTGGAATGTTTTTACTGTATAAGAAACGAGAAGTTTCCTAAATACAGTAAAAAAGGCGTACTCAAACTAAATTGAGAACGCCTTTGTTCTTACTATTATCTTTCAACACGAGATACTATAGCATATATTTTTGAAAATGAAAAGACTTTTTTTGATTTTTTTTCATTTTTTTGATTGAAACGATATTTTATTACATTTTTTAATCTTATTTTGAAAAAAGCTTTCTTTATTATGTTTACCTTTAAGTTACATATCCCCGATTTATACCCTATAGGTTCCCGACAAACAGCTATCCGGTTGATTTTCAACCTATGTCATGGTAAAATTGTGAAAAAATCAGGAAATGAGGATGTATATATGAATACAAAAAAAATAGTTGTGGCTTTGGGACATAGTGCATTAGGAAAAACGTTTCCCGAACAAAAAGAAGCTGTTAAAAACGCTGCAAACGCCATAGCCGATTTAGTTCAGGCAAAGTATCAGGTAGTCATAACCCACAGTAACGGTCCGCAGGTGGGCATGATTCACTCTGCCATGACGGAATACAGCCGTTTAGAACCAAGCAACACCGTGGCACCCATGTCTATCTGCAGTGCCATGAGCCAAGGCTATATCGGATACGACTTGCAAAATGAAATCCGTACTGAATTACTAAACCGTGGTATCTATAAGCCGGTATCCACATTGATCACCCAGGTGCGTGTAGACCCGTTTGATGCTGCTTTCAACCATCCTTCCAAGGTGATTGGACGCTATATGAGCCAGGAGGAAGCCAGAAAAGAAAAGGAAAAAGGAAATCATGTCATCTCTGTGGAGGACAAAGGTTATCAGCGTATTATTGCTGCTCCGCGTCCCATGGAAATTTATGAATTGGATGCAATTAAGGCACTGCTTGACGCAGATCAAATTGTGATTGCTGCCGGCGGAGGCGGCATCCCCGTATTACAGCAGGGCACCCGCTTAAAAGGCGCCAGCGCTGTCATTGAAAAAGACCTGACAAGTGCTTGTCTGGCAGAAGGCTTAAATGCCGATATTCTTCTACTGCTCACCGGTGTAGAAAAGGTTGCACTCCGTTTCGGTACACCGGAGGAAACTCCTCTGGATACCATGACCATAGAGGAAGCTACGAAATATATTGCAGAAGAACAGTTTTCCACCGGTGCCATGCTGCCAAAGGTGGAAGCCGCCGTTTCCTTCGCATCTATCGGCAAGGAACACAAAGCAATCATAACAAGCATTGATACCGCACTGGCGGGCGTGCAGGGAAAGACCGGTACGGTAATCACATGCTGATAACTGGTAAAAAATATTTGTTCATTTATTATAAGTAAACCAAAAAGGGACAAGCCATTTTGCCTGTCCCTCTTTTTTCCTTAAAGAAACTTCTTAATATTCACACATTATGTTCTTAATCCTCTTAAGAATCAAACTCCGGTTGGGTTGCCGATATATGCAAAGTCGTCTCCCCCGGATTTCCATACACAAGAGATACAGCAATATAATAGGTATTTCCTGCCTCACATTCGTAAGACAAATAATAATTACTGGAAACCCCCGCATCATCATTAGATTTTATTTTTTCTCCCTTTGAATTGCACAATGTTCCATAGGTATCCTTATCTCCTTCACTCCAGAAATAATATATTCCCTTTGTTTCCGGTGTAAAAGAATATGTTTTGGTAATACTATCTACCGTTATTTTCAACGGTTCATCTTCTTTCATGGCTCCGACTACTGCACTCTCACCGCTCACTTTAGCAGTAGCAGAAACCGTATTGGCATTCACCGTAACATCCAATATAGCCGTAGCGTTCAAGATATAATTGGTAAAATCACTCCGCAAGTGATATGTACCCTGTTTTAAGTATAATCTCGCTCCACTGCCATAATTATTCCCTTTGTCATCCACCCACTTTCCAAAGAAACTGGAGCTTATCGCTTCATTGTCAGATTGAATGGCAATAGGATAAACCGGCATGTTAAAATTAATTACTCTGGATGCCGTCAACTTTACGGTAATCGTTTCACTTATGAGATTTCCCTCACTGTTGGTAACATAGATATCATAGGTCCCCGGTAATACCTGCTCTGAGTACATTCCGGCAGTTTGTGCATATCCGCTACCCATGGAATAATAGCGGTTAGCTTTATCTTTATTTTCAAAGTTCACACGGTTATAGCCGCTTACAAAAGGATTTCCCTTTGCATCATAAATCATACCGGAAACAGCTACTCCCTGTTTTATATCAAGGACATATTCAAATGTTGTTGTTAAAGAAGGGTTATTGTCATCTGTAACTTGAACTTTTATTTTGTAATTACCGGCAGCCGGCACAGTACCTTTCATATATGGACCACTATTATCGGTCGCAACCTGTATACCATGAGACTGTCCTTCGATGTCACATGTATAGCTTCCGCTTCCTCCCGCAATCTGAATTCTTTGTGTATACACCGTAAAATCACCGCGTTCACTCAGAAGTCCGTATGTTGGATTCATTCCGGCTGCAATATAATCCTCACTTCCCACCAGCCATTTTATATTATAAGTATAACTATCGCCCAATTCATCTTTGGTCACAAGTTTAACTGGATATACGCCCGCTTTCATCGCCTTTCCGGAAAATTTGATATATCCCCATTCATTCTCCATTTCTGCTGAGAGTCCCTCAGGTAATCCGGATACTGTATAGGTGCTATATCCAAAACCGGATAAATATAAATATTCAGATACAGATGCACCCTTTGTTGTCTTATAGATTGTATCAGATGCATATTGATAGGTCCCGGCTTTGAAAAATACTGCCTTGGAAACCGTACCGGAGCCTTTCAAACCTTTTACGGTCACCTGTACATAAGTCCCCTCCTCAATACCACTACCGGCTCCTAATGTAATTTTGTAAGTACGCTTATCTGATGTGGAAATACTCTCAATCGTTTTTGTGATATTATAATTACCTTTTTCATGAACTTTAGCCTTAACTGTAAAGTTTGCAGCGGAAATTGACTGTGCCGCACTTAACCCTACCTGGACTGTATAGCTGTTCAAAACGGAAACCGAAGATACCGTAATATTTGTTGTCTTGTTGGCAGACGTCTGTTTCTTCTTCACCGTCACCTTACATTTCAACTTTTTCTTTCCGACTTTAGCTGTAATAGTTGTTTTGCCGGCTTTTTTCGCCTTAACTTTTCCCTTTTTATCTACAGTTGCCACCTTCTTTTTAGAAGAAGACCACTTTACTTTTTTCTTCGTGTTTTTTACTTTGAGTTTCGTAGTCTCTCCCACATATAGCGTTGCTTTGGTCTTGTTAAGTTTTATCTTCTTTTTGGTGGTTTTCGCCTGTACACTGACATTAGACACGGAAAGGCTCATGACCAAAGAAAAAGCAAGTAACATGCAAAATACTCTTTTCTTAACCATCTGCTTTTTACCTCTCTTTCGAATTTCAATTAACCGATACATTGCAATCTACAACATATTATATCAGAATATATATCGGGTAGCAACTTTCGAAATTATTACCAACATAGTCCGGCAGCGCAAAAGGTGCAGAAAAATTCTGCACCTTACACTTGACATTTACTGCTCCTCCTGATATCTATCAGTATGCAGTAGTATCGACTTTTCCTTTTTTCCCTTTTTATATACATCCAGATAAGCCTTGGCACTTAAACGGGATAACTGCACTGCTCTCGGTTTGTAGCTGTAGTCTCCCAATGCATTTTTATACGATTTAATCTCAAAACTCAAAACATTTTTCTTTGTCTTTGCCAGAATCAGGATTGGCACGTCCAACGTATTTTTAATCACCAGGTCTTTCACTCCTTCGGAGATAGCAGCATCTAATCCCAAAGGCACATAATGTACCGGCATACTGTGCGGGAAACGTTTCTCCGGCAAAATACCGGCACGCAGTATGGCATTATAGGCTGTGGTAGAAATCTGACAAATACCACCACCATCACTCTGTACCACCTGTCCCTGTAAATACGAATTGGCTTTACGAAACTTCTTGCCGTCAGAATTATCATGAACCCGTTCATCAAAAGAAACACTCTCTCCCGGAAGCAGACAGATTCCATTGACCCGAGATGCGCCCACTTGTATATTATGTCCCCGGGCAGTCGTATACACAAAAGTTGTCTGAAAAGATGCAATCACTGTATTCACCTTTTTTAAATTCTTTTTGGTCCACTGTGGTTCTACAACTGTAGTGGAATAATTTCCATAAAAACCGTCTGTCGTATCGCTGTTCAAATAGGATTTCAATTCCCTTTTTATGGTGTCCGTATCTAAATTTTGTCCGTTTTTCGTTTTCGATATTTTCCCCTTTGCATCGATATGGGCATTGGTAACAGGTATGATATACTTTTTTTGCAACTCCTCAATCACAGCATTCAAAGCTTTTTTAGAATAAGAACACGTTATCTCTACCTTTTCTTCTGTTGCCGGAGTTTCTCCCAATATCATCAGATACTGTTCCTCCACAGATAACTCCTTATCAATACCAATCAGTTTTGCCGCCAGTTCTTTTTCTTCTCCCGGAGAAAACTTCGTCCCGTCACTGCAGACATAACGAATTTTTTCCTTTAAATCTTCCATGGTATAGGTGCTTTCCTCACCATCCACCGTCAGAGATACCAATCTATCCTGATACTTTGCCAATTCTTCCTCAAAAATGGCAGTCATTTCATCGGCATTCATACCGGATACTTCCCGGTCCATAATCCATTTATCAGAAAAAGCCTTGTCCGCGTAAGATGCAACTTCGGCTTCATGCTCTTTAATAATCCGCGCCTCTTGCTTAACCGTATTCTCCTTTTGGTATTTTTCAACTAAATAATAAACACCTCCGGCGGCTGCCACTACTGCCGCTGCTACAACCCAGCCAATGGCATGCTTATAAAATTTCCGCATATACCGCACTCCTTCCTGTATCTATCGCATGATAGCACTAATCACCAGCTACCATGGTTTGTTATTGTAACATAAAAATGTTACAATTATTCTTCATTAGTGTTAAATCTTTGTGAAATTTTATTCCTATACAGGTGAGAGCAAATATTAAAAAAGAGTTTCGCTTGCGAAACTCTCCGCTAAAGAAAAAAGCATCATATATTTATGATGCTCTTTACATTTCTGTAATAAATGATTATTTTACAATTTCTTTTACCTTTGCAGCCTTACCTACACGCTCACGCAGATAAAAAAGCTTTGCACGTCTTGCTTTACCCTTACGTACAACCTCAATCTTATCAATGATCGGGGAGTGTAACGGCCATGTCTTCTCTACACCAACTCCATTGGAAAGCTTTCTCACTGTAAATGTCTCACGTGCACCACCGTTCTGTCTCTTCAAAACAGTTCCCTCATACACCTGAATACGCTCTCTGGAGCCCTCAATAACCTTTGCATATACCTTTACGGTATCACCTACATTAAAATCTGCAATGTCGGATTTTAACTGCTCATTTTCAATTGCCTTAATAATGTCGTTCATACAGAACCTCCTTCTTGATGTTGACATTCTTAATACTTATGTGCATTCGCAACCGTAACAGCGGAACATCTCTACTCACAACTTCAATAGAATAACACACTACAAGATAAAATGCAAGCATAAAACGGAAAAGATTCAAACAAGATTCAAAATCCATCGTATGCATGCAAAAACTAGTCGGCAAACAACTCCCGAATTTCCTCCATTGTCAATTGACTGACGAAACTCTCCCCCGCTTGAATCAGTTGGTCGGATAAGTGTTTTTTCCGTTGCTGCAGTTCATATATTTTTTCCTCGATGGAGTCTTTCATCACATACTTGATAACCTGTACCTTCTTTTTTTGCCCGATGCGGTACGCACGGTCGGTAGCCTGATCTTCCACTGCCGGATTCCACCATGGGTCAAAGTGAATCACCGTATCCGCACCGGTGAGGTTTAAGCCTGTCCCGCCTGCTTTCAGAGAAATCAAAAACACTTTCACTTCCCCGCGGTTAAACTCCTTGACCTCCCGTTTACGCTCCTCCGCACTGGTGGAGCCAGCCAGATAAAAAAACGGAATCTCTCTTATGCGCAGCTCCGCGGCAATCAATCCCAACATAGATGTAAATTGAGAAAAGACAATGACGCTGTGTCCACCCTCTAAAATATCCGGCAACTGTTCCATCAATAAGTCCAGTTTTCCGCTGCCGCCCCCGTAATTATCTACAAAAGTTGCCGGATGGCAACAGATTTGCCGTAACCGTGTAAGAGCCGCCAGCACTTGAATTCTATCCTGTCCTTCCATCAATGAATCATTTTCAGACAGCTCGGTCTGTATCCGCGCCAAATAGGAATTATATATTTTTCTCTGTTTTGCTCCCATCTCCGCCATCCTGCGCGTCTCAATTTTATCGGGCAATTCCGGAAGCACATCCCTTTTCATTCTCCTGAGGATAAACGGGCGGATTTTTTTCTGCAATTTCTGCATTTTCTGCTGATTATGCTCCTTTAATATCGGCTTTTCATACTCCTCCGAAAAATTACGGTATTTCCGTAAAAAACCCGGCATCATAAAATCAAAGACGGACCAAAGTTCCGACAAAGTATTTTCAATAGGTGTGCCCGTAAGAGCAAACCGGTGATTTGCAGTGACCGTCTTGACCGCCTTTGCACCTAGCGAAGAAGGATTTTTGATAAACTGCGCCTCATCAATAAAGAGATTGTCAAAGGTAATTTCCTTGTATAAATCGATATCCTTACGCATCAGGGGATAGGTAGTAATCCACACCTCCGTATCACCCTCTTGCGTTAAAATTTCAGCTCTCTCCCGGGGATCCCCTGATACAATCTTTGTGCGGATTTGCGGGGCAAATTTTTCAAATTCCTCCTGCCAATTATACGCCAGAGAAGTAGGACAAACAATTAACGTCCTGCTACCCGGATTTGCAGCAATGTAGGCAATCGCCTGCAGGGTTTTGCCCAAACCCATATCATCAGCCAGAATGCCACCCATACCGTATTTTGCCAGAGTACATATCCAGCGGTATCCCGTCTTTTGGTAAGGACGCAAAATATCCTCCAACCCTTCCGGCAGTTCCCGGGATGACTCACCGGGATTACGTAAATCATATAGCATTGTCCGGTATCCCTCATCCCTTACAATGCGCTGATTGTTTGGAAGCAGTTCGTCCACCTCCATCACTGCCATCCGGGAAAATGTCATAGTATTTTCCCCTGATACCTCCCCTATGGCAAGAAGATGACGCAAATCTTCCAGCTGTCTATCCTGCGCCAGCAAATCAATAAAAGCACCGTTTTTCAATCGATAGTATTTCTTTTTCAATCGAATGGCACGAAAAAAATCCTGCAATTCCTCTTTCGGAATATGACCATAATCCAATTCTAATTCCAACAAATTAATATCGGTATTCAAACGGATTCCTGCAGATAGCAGTCCCATTTTTTGTACAGAGCAAGCCTTATATTCTTTGGAATAAAACACCTCAAAATTACCGGTAAGCACAGGCATATACTCTGTCATCAGCCGATATATATCTTCCTCCCGGTGCAGAATAAAAACATCTTCCCGCACCGAAAAATGCAAATCATACATACTGCGGATCAGACGCTCTTCTTCCTCTTTATCACGCACCAGAATATATGCACCGGTTCCCTCCTCCTGCAGAGGATTAATCTCATGATTTCCATAAGAAAATATCATCTTTGCCAGCAGTGCCGGGCGCTGCCTATTTCGAGTCATATCCAGATACAGCTTGGGCACAATTGGCTCAACCACATAATGATCTTTTATTTTTTCCGGCACCTGTATATCCATCGTCTTTTTCACCACGGGGAGCACTTTCTCAATGAAGTTGCCCATATTTTCCCCGCGAAATTCGATGCCGGATTCCCTGCCGCCAAAAAGTGCTGTAAAGAAAGGACGTAAATCCGCCAGATACTCTTTATCCGGTAGGAACAATTTTCCCTGATAGCACAGAATGGAACCATCTCCGCAAATAGATATCATCGGCTCCTCTTTCACATTCTGTAACCGTAACATTTCCTCTTCCATTTGGATTTCCAATGATAAGTCCGGATTTCCACATACAATTTCTAAATTATCCAACACTCTCCCGCAAAAAATAACACGGCACTGCAAACCTTCCGCTAACCCCAGTAATTTGCACAACATATTTTGAGACACTACCAGCTCCTGTCTGTTAAACAGATTAGAATAATAAGTCTTACCTAATGTCTCCTGTATTTCATAGATTTCCGTCAGATAACCCAAGACTCCTTCTGAAATCGGCTCAAAGCTGCACTCTCCCGGAATATAATGAAATTCTTTTCCCAGGCGAATAACCTGATTATGATAATATTCACTGATAAATTTCTTTGTATTAGATACCTTATACAGCTTACCGGAACCGGCATAAAGACTGACAAATGCTTTTGCGTTCCTGGCTTGCAATGGTTCATTGACGCTGATTTGCAACATAAGCCGAAAATAACGGGGCGTCAGCCGGCGGTATTCCCGTTTGCGAAAATATTCTATAATTTCATATGCCGCCTGGTCTTCCTTTCCCATATGTTCCATGGCATCTTCCCGCTGCTGATAATCCGAGACGAACAACAGAGTGGCGACGACATGTTTACACGCCCCCGTATACTTGACATGAGCCGGACAATTACAGCTATATTCTATCTCCCCCTTATCATCGACTCCTACGGTCACGTCATAAACATTATTCCCCTGAACAAAAGCATGATACTGTTTTGCGGACTCATTCCATGTAACTTTGGAAACCGCATGGGCGGCATAATAGCGCATTCCCCGGAAATATACAGTATCCGACGCTGCAAGTATCCTGATTGCCTCTCTTGTTATTTTATACATAATTCCCTCAATCTTTCAACAAATGAAAACGGTCTGCCACCACTGACATTCTTCTTCCCATAGGAAATTCACACAATTCCCGTCTGGTGAGTCCCTGTAATTTCAGCACAAAAACAAAGTAGCTCGCCACAGCGACGATAAATGCCGGAATAATGGCAATGTAAATACGATGACTTACCAGGAAAAACATCTGATAAACCACAAACGTAAATACCCCCATTGTCACGGATGACAAAAAGGGAACACAAAAAGTCTTTACCATTTCCTGCTTAAACCCTAAATGCTTTCTGACAGAATGTCCATTGAGAATACAAACCACCAGTGGATACGTGACATTTCCAAATACCAGGGCATACGCACCCAAACCGGTATATCGAAGCAATAAAAAGACCGCCACGATATGAATTACTAAGGATATCAGTGAATGAATCACCGGAAGATTCATCTTGTCAATACTCTGCAACACACCACTGGTCACAGTAGACAAGGCATAAAATATAATACAGGTGGAGCCTGTCATCAACATCATGCCACCGGTAATATAGTCGGACGCCGGAAACAACAAACGGATAATCGGCTGTGCCAAAACCGCCAATCCCACTGCAGAGGGAAATGCAATAATCATATTGAACTTTATCGCCATCGTTATTTTTTCCTTGACAGCCCGTCCGTCCTTTCTCGTAAAAGATGCCACGAGGCTTGGAATCATGGATGAGGCAATCGCAGTGGAAACAGCGATAGGAACACTGACAAGCAAGCGGTATTTCGTACTGTATATACCCTGCAGTGTACTGATTACCGTACCTTTCACTCCCCGCATCCCCATGGCATAATTAAATATTGTCACATCCACGATACCACTGAGCTGGTAAACTGTCTGGCTGAGAATAATGGGAATCACTGTCCAAAAAATCAACCGATAGGAATCCCCAATGGATTCCGGCCGGGTAACTTTATCACGCCGTGCCTGTTTTTTCAACACAGGAAGATAAAAAACATATATGAACAACAAAAAACCAAACGCTGTCAATGCCCCCATAAAAGTACCCATGGTTCCTCCGGCAGCTCCCCATGCAGATAATTTCTTAGATGCACTGTGATCCTGCATCAGATAGTAGGCGGCAACAATGCTGACTACTGCATTTACTATCTGCTCCAAAATCTGGGATACCGCTGTGGGGAGCATCGTATTTTTCCCTTGAAACAAACCACGAAGTGTTCCCATCACTGCAACGACAAAAATAGTAGGCGCCAATATCCTCAGTGGTATTGCGATACCATGAAAACTGGAAAAGAAATTTGCCTCTATCCAATTGGCACCAAAAAAGACAAACAGTGCCATCAGTCCACCGGACACAAAAGAAAATATCATGGAATAGCGAAATATGCGGTATGCCCCACGATATTCCTTTTTCGTACACTTGGCAGACACCATTTTGGACACTGCCATCGGCATTCCGTAAGCAGATAAAATCAGTAAAATATTATATACTTCAAAGGCAGCAGAATAAATACCGTTACCCTCATCTCCGATAATATTTGCCAGAGGAATCCGGTAAAACATACCTATTACACGCACCAGAATTGATGCTGCAGCAAGAATACTGCCCTGTTTCAGGAATCCTCCCGCACTACTTTTGTTCTCATCCATACTCCTCTATGTATCCTCCTAATTTCTCGTAATCCCCAGGGACTCCAGTATATCCGACTGCTTTTTCTCCATGCGCAGCCGTTCCTCATCTTCTATGTGATCATACCCCAATAAATGCAGCATACTGTGGGCTACCAGAAAGCAAATCTCTCTCTGTTCAGAATGACAGTATTCCCGCGCCTGCTCCTGTACCCTGTCCAGAGAAATAATAATATCCCCGAGAAGAAGCTCTCCGGTTTCCGGGTTAAAACAGGAAATTTTAGCCTCATCCGTCTCCAGACAGGAAAAATCTGCAGGATTCTCATAATCAGTCATCGGAAACGACAACACATCCGTAGGTACATTCAGCTCCCGAAACTCTCTGTTGATTTCCCGAATCCCCTCATCATCCGTAAACGTAATATTTACTTCACACTCATAGGGACACATTTCTGTCTGTAAAATTTCCCGGATAACCGTCTCCATATCCTCCCGATACTGTTCCGGCAGCTCACTGTCTACATCCTGTTCCATCAATACCGTCATAGGCACCTCCGTTCTGTCAGGAATGGGATACTATCCCTCTTTCACTCATGCATCCTTTGCTTTCTCATCAGACATATAATACTGCTTTATATAAAACATTCGAAGCTTCTCTATATCCTCATCACTCATACCGGACTCCGACAAATTTCCTTTGGAAATACGATCCTTAAAAATCATATCCACCAGTTTATCGTCCGAAACAGCACCCCGTTTTCCACTGCGCTTCAAATACTCATCCGTGGAAATAATATTATCTGTAAACATAACGATTACCGCCTCCAACGATTGAGGTTTCTCATACTTTAAGCTATGTTGTCTGATAACAGCAGTTAAATCCTCCGGAAAATCATTTTCCTCCGTCAGCTTTATACCGGCTGCCACATAATCCTTTTCTCTGGTGATTCGACCTATCTCATGATAGAGACCACCTGCCTGGGCGAGCTGTACATTTCCTCCCATATACCTTGCCGCCTGTGCTGATACACTGCTGATTCGCATGGAATGCACAAACAATTGTGCAGAATATTCCTGCAACCGCAGAAACAAACTGTAATCAGCCTGCAAGATATCCGTAAGACGACTATATAAATCATCCGAATCAGGCAGATTATTTTCTGTTTCTTCCGTAGTTGTTTCCTCAACAATTGCTTCTCCAACATTTGCTTCTTCGTCAATTGTTTCTTCCACTGTCGTTTCTTCATCTATTGCTTCTTCGTCATCTGATTCTTCAACATATTCTTCTTCGTCATATGCTTCTGCATAATTTTTATTGCGATAACGCACATATACGCAGGCAAACACAAACAGCAGCGCTACACTACCTGCTTCTAATGCAATATACAGCTTGTCTATCCTGATGGCAGACAAGGAAAAACGATACCGCAAAATTTGCAGAACCCCGTCTACCGCCAACATAATAATTCCTACATATGGCAGAATTTTTCCGGAAAGTTGTTGAATCATAATCCATATACACACAAAGCCGTAAATTGCCACAACCAGAAGCTCTCTGGCAGAAAAAACATCGCTGTGCAGCAGTACGTTTTGTGCCGAAAGGGCAGCAAAAACGACGATTGCCTGTTCTGCACCACTGCCAATTGCCACCATCACAACCGGAAGAAGCCATAAATACCCATAAAACTCCTGATTTGCTACAACAAACAGCATATTGGCAATGAAAAACAGAATCAAAAACAATCTCTCATTCTGTATACTCCTATCGCGATGCGATTGAATATACTTTACATAATGATTCAAAATATATGATAACAGAAACGATATGATAACGTCTGTAAAAATCTCATTAATCGGTGCAGATGTAAAAATCCCGTGACAAACACTTCCTGCAATCAGAGAAAAATAAATTCCTATCGTAAACAAAATAGAATGATTTTTCATACTTCCTCCTATCGGTTTCCTTTTTTCCATCCTTCTCCCGTTTTCCCGCCTTTATTTCCTTTTTGCTCATCCTTATTTTTGCGTTTTTCCTGACGCCTCTCATAATCGTCATAGGCGGTAACTATCTGTTGCACAAGAGGATGACGTACCACATCCTGATTCGTCATATAAGCCACACCGATATCTTCCACCTTTTTTAACACATCCAATGCCTGTTCCAGACCGGACTTCACTCCATAGGGCAAATCCTTTTGCGTCAGGTCTCCGGTAATAATCACTTTTGAGCCAAAACCAATACGTGTTAAAAACATTTTCATCTGCGCCGGTGTAGTATTTTGTGCCTCATCCAGAATGATGAAGGAGTTGTCCAATGTACGACCACGCATATAGGCTAACGGTGCCACCTCTATCAGCCCCTTTTCCACATTGCGTAGATAACTCTCTGCCCCCATAATTTGATGCAATGCATCATAAAGCGGTCTCAGATACGGGTCTACCTTGCTCTGTAAATCTCCCGGCAGAAATCCCAGTTTCTCTCCGGCTTCGATTGCCGGTCTCGTGAGGATGATCCGGCTTACTTCATCACATTTAAAAGCTTCTATCGCCATCGCCATGGCAAGATAAGTCTTACCGGTACCGGCAGGTCCAATACCAAACACTATCATCTTTTTGCGTATTAAATCAATATATGCCTTTTGTCCGGCTGTCTTCGGCTTCACCGGCTTTCCCTGGATTGTGTGACAGATGATGTCGGAATCGATAGATACCAAATCCGGAGTCCGATGCTCAAGCACCATTCCCAGTGCATAATTTACATTTTGCTCTGTGATGGTATTTCCCCTCTTTGACAGCTCTAATAACTGCATGAGCACACTGTCTGCCTGCTTGACATCTGCCGCTTCACCCACTAATTTCAGGCTGCCGTCCCGTGCCACCATTGTCACATTCAGAGCGCGCTCTATTTTTTTCATATATTCATCCAGCTTGCCAAATACATTCGCCTCGTGGACTGCCGGAATATCAATGATTGTCTCCATGATTGCCATTGGTTTCATTTTCCTCTTTCTGCTTTTGCTTATATTTCTGTATACTTTCCTGAGATATCTTTCGATATTTTTCCTGATTGCGACGCCAGGTAATCGTATCCTCCAACAGATAGCTGTTTTTCAGTTTACGGATTTTGGGCTTCGTCTTTCTGATACGGTACCCCGCATCTTCTTTCTTTTTCAAATACTCCCAGTGTTTTATCTCTAAGCGTTCTACCGCTTCCCTGCGAGTATATGTCTTTTTCTCGTAGTCAACCTGTCTGTAGGTGGTAATCTTCCAGTACAGTGGAAATCGCAAAGATAAATCAGGGCATAATCGTCCATCTTCAGCAATTATATCATATTTTTTCTCAGTTTCCAAACGATTTAACGGATTATGCCAAAAAAAGCTCTTATCCTCAAAAGACACGCTGTATATTTGTTTTTCATTTCCGGTATACCGCTTTTTCTCATAGGTGACGGGAAGCTCATTTCGGTACTCCTTTTTACTCTCCACCACAACCGTCCCGCCGGCACGCACAAATCGGGTTTCCATCACTTCCCCGCTATCTCCCACAATTTCCACTTTACCAGAAATGAGTACATCTCCCTTTTTTACCGTATCACCGGCATGAACCTTTGCCGTACCCTCTCTGGTCACGATGGAAATCACTTTACCTGACTGACTTGCCACTAAACTGGCGGGTGCAGTGTCTTTCTCCTCCTGTTGCTCAATCAGTTTTACCTCCTGCAGACGAACAAACAATTTGCTGCCTCGTTTTTCCGCTGACACCCAGCCGATATCCTGATAGCCCTTGCGGATAGAATCCTCCAGCTTGGCACAGGAAATCGCCTTCGCACTGACGCCTCCATAGACTCCGTTCTGCTCTAAATACACCAACAGACTCTCTTTCGTGTGATATCTTTCCCCATAAAACGTAATCCCCCATATTCGGGTAGAGAAAAATAAAACCAGTCCTAAAAAAAGGACAAGACCAACGAAAAAGCTTGCCCTTCTCCTCATTTTCTGCACAATAAAAGGACCTCCATGTCGTTCTACAACCAGAGGTACAACGTGGGTTTTTCGTGCCAGAGAGCGCAATTTCCAGAAATTTTTCAGAGAAATATTAGCGTATATCTCTTTTTTATCTTTACTCCAGTACATCTGCCAGAGAATCATCCCCTTATGCCGGCACATATTGACAAAACGCTCCAGTTCTTCTCCCCTAAGCCGCATGGTCACATAGCCAAACAGCCAGCCGATTATTTTATGTATCAAGTATCCTTCCTCCTAGTGATATTCAATCCCCTGAATCTTTCCTACGATGCACATACTGTCATCCCTGTAATAGGCTATAACAAGTTCCTCGCCCCGCACATGGATTCTTCCGGTCTTCGTCTGAATGCGGATAAGATTTTCGGTATATTCTATAATATTCCGGTAATTCTCAATACATAACCTCGTTCTGCCATACCCCATAAGGAGTGGTTCACCGGCAATAATATCCTCCGATATTTGAAACTTTCGGGAGATGCCACCGGCAATACGCGGCTCGTCTCCTGTAGGCTTGGTTGGCGGTTTGCGATGATGCTTCTTTCTATCTGTGCGCACTCTCGATTTTCCTCCTTCCATTTCCTGCCTCCTGCCCGGATTTAAACATTCATCCCTATACGATACTGGAGTCTTTTGGGGCATGACTGACGGTGCCAATTGATACAAAGTCCCTTTTTCACCCTAATATCATGATATGCACCTGTCTGTAAATGTTGCAACGCAAGTTTTCTTTTCGTTGCGGATTTTGTCCGGATACGCTATACTAATAAATGAAAGTCCGAAAATATGGAGGAAAATATGCACGAAAAATATGACCGGGATATGATTGACCTCTTGCGCAGTATTCAGAGCATTGATTACATCAAGCCGGAGGAGATTCCCAATATTGATTTGTACATGGATCAGATTACCACTTTCATGGATGAGCATCTGCAGTCCTCGAAACGGTTTGACGATGATAAAATATTGACAAAAACCATGATAAACAATTATTCCAAAAATAATTTGTTACCGCCTTCGGATAAAAAGAAATACTCTCCCGAACACATGGTACTATTGTTGTTTATCTATTATTTTAAAAACTTTTTGTCCATCAGTGATATTCAAAGTATACTGACTCCAATCACAAACCGGTTTTTCCGTTCGGATTCCGGCAGGGATTTAAATACCGTATACGAAGAAATCTTTGAACGGCAGTTTGAAAATATTGACTTTGAAGTACGGGATATTATCCGTAAATTAAGAGATTCCAATAAGGCATTTGCTGATATTGAAGATGAACAGGAACGCAAGCTGCTCAGTAATTTTGCTTTTATCTGTGCACTATCCTTTGATATCTGGGTTAAAAAAAGTATCATTGAATCCATGATTGACAAGGATATCATGAAGCACAGACAGGACACAAAGAAAAAATCAGACGAAAAAAAGAAGTAAACGTAAAAGTTTACTTCTTTTTGCTTTATGCGCATACTGAGAACGCAGTTCTCACAAGATAAACGCACAATGTGCGTTTATTATATGTCCAACTCCAGTTGAACTTCTTCTTCTGCCTCAATCTTAAAGTCTTCGATTTTCTCCGGATTCACTACCGGAAGGTCATCTAAGGACTCAATCCCAAAATTTCTTAAAAATTCTTCCGTAGTAGCAAAAAGAATCGGTTTGCCCGGCGCATCCAGTCTGCCAACTTCACATACCAGATTATACTCCACCAGTTTATTGACAGAATGATCAGATTTCACTCCCCGGATATGCTCTATTTCTACCTTGGTAATAGGCTGTTTATAAGCAATGATGGATAGTGTCTCCAACAGAACGTCTGTCAGAACGTGTTTCTTCGGCACATGGGCTATGCGGACAATCGCCTCATACATTTCCGCACGGGTACACATCTGAAACGCTCCGTCCAGCTCAATAATCTGGATGCCACGCTCTGCATCTGCGTACTTGTCCATCAGACTGCGTATGACTTTCCGGCAGGTGTCTTCGTCCTGATCCGTAGCCGCTGCCAAGCGCTCTAATTCTACAGCTTCTCCCATCGTAAACAGGATAGCTTCGATTTTTGCTTCTAACTCCGAAAGTTTCATACTACGTTACTCCCTTTCGATTTTTCTGTAAAATGCCCTTGGTATCCGAAAACCTTGATGGCTATGGTGTCAGTCTTCACTGGACGGCACCAATTCCCCTTCATATTTTACCGTATTGTCATAGGTTATGTAAATGTCATCAAAAGTATTTTCCTGGACAATTTTCAACTTTCCAACCTTCATCAATTCCAGAATCCCCAAAAAACTCACAATAATCATGGTCTTTGAAGGCTGGCTTTCTAACATCTGGCGAAAAGAAAATTTTTGATGCAGCATGGCATATTCCTCAATATACAACAAACGGTCTGCCAGGCTGATGGTCTCTTTCTCAATTTTGCCAAACTTGCTTCGGATGGGGTCAATTTTATCCACCTGTTTTTTCATGACAGAATGGAAAATAGACTGCAGCTTTGAAAGAGTTACGTCTGACAACAGTTCTTCCACATCCACCTCATCCTTGATGTCGGCAATACTTTCCGGAATCGTGGACTCCTTAAACAACAGCCTCGCTGCATCCATCTGCTTGTCCTTCAACTCATAAGAAGCGTACTTGTATGTCTTGTACTCCAACAAACGTGCCACCAGTTCTGCACGGGGATCTTCCTCCTCACCTTCTTCTGTCACCTCAGCAGGAAGGAGCATTTTGGATTTTATCTTCAATAGTGTTGCCGCCATGACGAGAAAGTCACTCATAACATCCATGTCCTTTTCGTCCATCTCGGCTATAATCTCCAAATACTGCTCAGTAATCTGTACTATTGGTATATCAAAAATATCTATTTTATTTTTTTCAATCAGATGCAACAGTAAGTCCAAAGGACCGTCAAAAGCATCTAACTTCACAGAAATCACACTGGAATCCATAATTTTCTCCCATTGCATTGCCAAACGGAAATTTCATATGTCAATTACAAACATCCTGTTTTCAAATCTTGTATGCTTTCATTCCGTTTACTTGTCTTTACTTGTAATAGTCAAACTGCAGCCCGTACATACGCACGGTGTCTCCTTCTTCAATCCCCATTGCCTCCAGTTCATCTAAGATACCACTGGTCTTTAGGAAGCGTTGGAAAAACTGGAACCCCTTTTCCGAATCCAGATTAGTATATCCTAACATTCGCTCTACACGTGGACCCTCTACCACATACATTTTTTCTTTTTCATCGTATTCCACGGTATAGGGTTCATCCGGAAATGTCCTGTCTTCCACCACATACTCCCGCTCAAAAACAGTAGGCTCATCATCCATCTCATCAAGCTGATTTTTCACATAATAGAGAAGTTCCTTCACCCCTTTTCCACTGACCGCAGATATGGGAAATACTGGAATACCCTGTGGCTCAAACTCCTCCCGCAGCAGAGTGATCACCGTCTCCTCCTCCGTGCCATAAAACACATCTGTCTTATTGGCAGCGATAACTTGAGGACGGGAAGCTAATTTCTCACTGTACTGTTTCAACTCGTCATTAATGATTTTAATATCATTGAGGGGGTCTCTGCCCTCTGTGGAAGCCGCATCCACCATATGGATAAACATCTTCGTTCTCTCTATATGCCGAAGGAATTCATGTCCTAAACCAATACCATCTGCCGCACCCTCAATGAGTCCGGGGATATCGGCAATGACAAACCCATCAGCACCTTCTAAGTCTACCACACCCAGCATTGGCTGCAACGTGGTAAAATGATAGTTGGCTATTTTCGGTTTTGCATTACTGACACGGGATAAAAACGTGGATTTTCCCACATTGGGAAATCCCACCAAACCCACGTCGGCAATTGTTTTCAATTCCAGAATTACATATAGTTCCCGACCGGGTTTTCCCGGCTGGGCGTATTTGGGTACCTGCATGGTAGGTGTGGCATAATGAGAATTTCCCTTGCCGCCCCTGCCGCCTTTTAGGATGACTTCCCGTTTGCAATCGTGGGACATATCTACAATCACCTTACCGGTCTCTGCTTCCTTGACCACCGTACCCTCCGGCACCTTGACAATCAAGTCGTCTCCGTCGGCACCGTGACAGCGTTTTTTACTGCCCGGTTTGCCGTCGCCGGCACAGTATTTGCGTATATGCCGAAAGTCGTTCAGTGTATTCATGCCCGGGTCCACCTCAAAAATCAGGTCTCCCCCGCGACCGCCATCCCCTCCGTCGGGACCGCCTGCCGCCACATATAACTCTCTGCGAAAGCTGACATGACCGTCACCGCCCTTGCCGGAGCGGATATATATTTTCGCACTGTCTGCAAACATGAAACCACCTCTTTTCTACATCTGTAGTAACTTACTTAAACCAATACGCTGCAGTTTCCCTTTAGAGCCACTGCATAACAAGCAGTTTTCTACTTAAAATAAGAGGCTGTACACGACAGCCTCTTATATCGGCACCGGTTTTACCGGTTCAAAGACTATTTTGCTTCTACTGGATATACGGAAGCCTGCTTTTTGTTTCTGCCTTTTCTCTCGAAACGAACGACACCGTCTACCAGTGCGAACAATGTATCATCTCCACCACGACCTACATTAACACCCGGGTGAATCTTAGTTCCACGCTGTCTGTAAATGATATTACCGGCAAGCACGAACTGTCCGTCTGCTCTCTTTGCTCCTAATCTCTTGGACTCGGAATCTCTACCGTTCTTTGTAGAACCCATTCCCTTTTTATGAGCAAACAACTGAAGGTTCATCTTTAACATGGTTTTACACCTCCTGCTTTCTCTTAAACTTAATCTTCAAATATCGGTCTCCATATTCGCTCTGTATGCCCTGTAAACCCAAGACAAGCGAATGGAGTAACAACTGGGCAGCAGAACTGACAGGCTGTGACTGTACAGTCATAACAACCAAATCCGGCTCCGTGACAGTTTCTATCCGGTCACCGGCAAATTGCTCTATGGAGTTAATGGTATTAATCACCAGAGCAGATACACCGGCACAGACAATATCCTTGCCGTGCTTTGCATATTCTGCATGTCCCTCCATGCGAAAACCTGTATACTGATTCTCCTGCACTTGATAAATCGTAATATTTATCATTGTGTCACCTGTTAAGCATTGATTTTGTCAATTTTAACTTGTGTGTAAGGCTGTCTGTGACCGTTCTTTTTATGATAACCGGTTTTTCTCTTATAACGGTAAACGATTACTTTCTTAGCCTTGCCTTCCTTGACAACGGATGCGGTAACGGTAGCATTTGCTACGTCTGCACCAGCCTTCAGGGAGCCATCGCTAATAGCAACCACATTATCGAATGTGACAGTCTCACCGGCGCCGGCAGCAAGCTTCTCAACGTTAATTACATCGCCCTCAGAAACTTTGTACTGCTTTCCACCTGTTGCAATAATTGCGTACATACTCTCTTCCTCCTTCATTATTACTCGCTAACTGTGGCGTCCGAATCAATCACGGAACTTCAAGGAGCCTCGTTAAGCGGCACACTAGGTTAGTTTAGCACGAGAGGATTTTATTGTCAAATGTTTTTTTCCTAATCCTCCTCCAGCACCTGTATCTCCAGATAGTCAAACTCGATTTCCTCCACGAAGGAATCTTTGGTAAAACGGGTCTTATCCCGTCTCTTAAAATCCCGGATATTGCTCTCCAGCCAGATAGGCTGTCCCAAATCAAAGGCATAGCAGATTTCTTCCAGTGCATCAAACACCTTCTTCGTACGGTTTTTATCCTGTGCATCGTCGCAAATGGTAATGTCCTGCAGCAAATGATTATCTCTCCATAATTTCCCCCATAGCCGGAACATAGCCTGCCTCCTATCTTACTTCGTCAAAATTTTATTGATATTTTTGATTAATACCGATGTGGTTCCATCTGCATTCGTGATAAACTCCACCTGATTGATATCCTGATACTGCTCCATGGGAATATTGATTTCTATCCCTGTGTCCGTCTTTAGGTACTGTTTCTCGAATTTTTTGGTGGTCTGCTCGCTCTGTGGTTTTACCTCTGCTTTTTCCATATGGTACTTTTCCATCTTAGCGTCAAATTCTTCCTTGATTTCCGGTGTATTTCCGTAAATCTTTTCACTGATGGCTTCCACACGGATGCCGCCGTTATCTTCCATTTCCTGCTTCAGGATACTCTTTGCCTCCATCTGCTTCACCGGCTCTTCGGAGAAATGTTTTTTATTGACCTGCTCCACAGCACGAGTCACAACAGCCAGTTTCGTCTTGTCAGACATCGCTGCATGACACTGCAGAAATAACTCCGACAAATAGTTGATTTTTTCCCCGTTAACCTCATATTTTTTCTCTACGATACGGACGGAAAAATCCTGCAGATTGATAATCACTGCCTCAGACAGCTTAGTGCCCGCTCCCGGCAGTGTGGAACGGTAACGGATTATGTTGTTTACGTTTCCTGTCTCCTGTGCATTTGTCATATGGACAAAGCTTTCCTTATAGTTCATCTTTAGCAGAGACAAGTATTTCTGCCCTGCAGTCTGAAACGTCACTACCGCTAAATCTGCAGAAGGTATGGATACATTGGCATTCATAATCCGGTACAATTCATCGGCTATGCGCTTGCTGTCCTCCACCATGTTTTCCTCACGGAATTCCTTGACAATCGTATAGACCGGCGACTCCTCCGCTTCTGAAAAACTGCATTTTTTCATATCATCTCCGGACATCAGCTTAACTATGTGGGCACGAAAAAAATCATTGCAGTCCGGAGACAGCTCCAACTCCTGCTCCGAATATACCGGATACCCCAGTTCTCCATCCAGAATATGTACGATTCCCCTGCGGATAATAATATCTTCCATCCGTATTTCCTCCCGATTTGTATTCTCAGACTATGTTTTTCAAACTTTCACACTGATATTCACAAATTCAAAACAATCTCTCTATCTGCTCTCTGTCCACTGCCACGGGCACAGCCTCCAGCTTGCGCTCCGATGCCATGATTTCCCCAATCATTGCTTCTCTTTCTGTGTCTGACAGTTCTAATTTCCCAATGCATTCCCGGATAAATCCCCGAAACTGTTCCGGACTTCCAAACCCCATGCTTCGCAAAAACATCATCACTTCCACATCCATTTCCTCCGCAAACAGCTCCAAGTATCCCGGCAGGAAATATCCTACTGCCTTACCGTGCGGAATGTGTTTATGATAGGTGAGATAATAGCTCATACCATGGGGCAGGGAAGTTCCCGTGTGAGCGATTGCCATACCCGCCAGACTGGATGCCAACATGAGATTCTCGTAAGTCTCCCGCTCCGGCTCCATGCCAAGCAGCACATTCCGGCACATTCCCCATACCTCTACCCCCGTCATACAAATCATACGACTGTACTCACCGGCATTATTATTAAAATAACTTTCAATTAAGTGTCCCAAAGCATCGATTGCCGTATTGGTAATCACCTCATCAGATGCCGTCTGCAAATATTTCGGGTCCACTAAAGCCAGCTCCGGAAATATTTTGTGAGGGATACTTTGTTTTGTCTGTAAATCATCTCTGGTCAATATGGCAAAGGGAGTCACTTCCGAACCGGTACCACACGTTGTAGGCACTGCCACTACAGGTAAAGCGCGGAGTGGTATGGACTGATACAGCACCTCGCTTGAAGTATCACGGTTTTGAATCATGAGAGCAATCGCTTTGGCAGCATCCAGAGGAGAACCGCCTCCCACACCAACGACAAAATCCGCTCCCTGTGTCCGACCCAACTGTGCCGCATCCATCACCATATCAATGGTCGGATTTTCGTCAATCTGATCGTACACCAGATAATCTGTGCCATACTGCGTAAGAGCCTGTCTCACATCCTCCAAAGAACCGTTTTTCTTCGAGGAATTTCTCCCCGTTACTATCAATGCCTTTTTGCCAATAGATGCCAGCTCCCCGGCATGATTTTGCACTGCATTCCATTCCTGGTAAAGTTTTGTGGGCATATAAAACTGACTTTTCATCTCCATATTACGTCATCCTTTCATCATAGTACATTACACTATTTCGTTTTGCGCTTAGGCATCCTTATCCTGTAACTGTTCATATAATGGCTTTCGCAATTTTTTACGTGTCAACTCCACCAATCCCAATGCCGTCATGTCTACAACTGTAGTCTGGACGGAATCCTTCGCCACTTCCTGCCGCAGTATTTTCATCAGTTCTTCCTTATTAGCGACATTTTTCATATCAATAAAATCCACCACAATCATACCGGACAGATTCCGCAGCCGAAGCTGCCTTGCAATCTCCTTTGCCGCCTCTATATTCACATTGAAATATGTTTTCTCTACATCCTTTTTCTTGGAAATGGCTTTACCGCTGTTGACATCAATGGCAACCAATGCTTCTGTCGGCTGAATCACCAGATAAGCACCATTCTTTAACCATACTTTCGGGCGCATTGCCCGTTCAATTGTCCGGCTGATATCGTATACAGCATCCATTTTCCCGTCGCTTGGATTCCACCCGGATAACGCCATTTTATCCGCCAGCCTGTTTGCATGTATATAGTCGGAAATTTCCTCAAACAAGTCATCATCATCCGTTATTATCTCTTGAAGTTTTTTCTGGCTACTATCCCTGATTTGGGACAGATACGCATGAGGTGCCGTGTAAAGTTCGCTGAAAATCACCCGGTGCTCCCCCCGTTGCACGATTTTTGCATACTGTGCAGACAATGCCATAAGCTCCGCCTTAAGACTTTCTTCTGTACAGTCTTCACTATTGGTCCGCGCAACAAATCCATATTCTTCCGTGGAATATTTCATAATAAAACTTTGCAGCCATTCCCGCTTTTTTACATCTTTTATTTTTTTGGAAACACTATTCCTTATGTTTTTTTTCGTCGTCAGTACCACATAACAGCCCGGAAGCTCTATGGCACCGGATAATGTAGGCGGTTTTGACTTTACAGCCTCCCTCTCCACCTGCACAATGATTTCATCCCCAATCAGCACGCGCTCGTCCTGTCTGTTTGAGTTCCCCGTATGTATGGGAGTCTCTTTTGTGTTCAAAGACAGATAGCCCATCTGTCCCTTCTGAAATTCCACAAAGGCAGCATTAATATTTTTGACAATATTTCTCACCTTCCCAACGTAAACATTGCCCAGTAGTGCTCCGGCTATAGGTTCTGCCTGCATCTGGACTATCTTGCCGCTTTCTACACGGACTACCAATATCCGGTTTTCTCTACGGGTAATCAATAAACCCTGCTCCACAGACAGACACCTCCTTATCACTTTTCATCGCCGGACTGCTTTATTACCAATGGCTAATCGATTCTGGCAGAACGACCTTATATCTTATCATACTCCGACATAGGCACCAATTTACAGGTAGTCTCCGAAGACAGTGTGTGCACTTCTCCCTTTTTCCCGTTTAAATCACCATACATCTCCATACGATGAATCTGCACATCCAAAACATCAAAATCCTCTCCTGCCATAGCTGCCATCGCCTCCAAAACAAGCTCCGGCTTAATATTTACTACACTGCCGGCAGTAAGCTGCATATATATAAGAGGCTTGTACAATTCCTCCTCCAGACAGCTTGTCCCATAATCCACCCCGGTATGTTTCTCCAAAGACTCTTTGTCTGCCGATAAATGATAAATATTCTCCCTGATATCCACCAGTTTTTCCGAGCGCTTTGTTTTTTTATGGATTTCTATTTTATCCTGTCCTAAAAAACGGTCTAATAAATCTAATAAATCTACCCTTTGCAAAAAGGAATCTCTATGTTTCTTGGCGGCAACCACATAGTCACAAGCTGCCAACATTGCCATAGACGGTTTTGCCTCATCACGCAGAACCGTAAAATCCCGCACACGGATTTCATCGTTCATCTGGGCATTGATACGCTCCACCATACGCTCCGGCTCCTCTGCCTCATCCAAAGTCAAATCCATATATTCCGCGTCGCTACTCAATCCTATTCCCAGGGGGGAAGTAAAAGACATAAGCTGGTGAGGAGAAAACCCCCGGCTGTAGCTTACGGGAATTTCCGCACGACGAAATGCTTTTTGAAAATAGCGCATCACATCCAAATGCCCGATGAAACGCATTGAGCCACACTTTGTAAATTTGATTCTTGCCTTCATGGCAGCCTCCTATATCCATGGTAAACTTGTCCGCAGACATCACCCTGCTCTTATCTTTCCTCCAAACATACTCCACAGCCAAATTTTGCTGCACCGCATCCCGAGCAGTTTTCCCTGCAGTTAGGTGTCACCTCTCCCCTTAGAGAGCGCTCATACTCCCGATACATAAATTCCTTCGTAACCCCGATATCAATAAAGTCCCACGGAAAAAGTTCATCCTCTGCACGTTGTCTTCCATTATAAAACTCCATAGTAAGTCCGTGGTCTGACATTGCTTTTTCCCAATGCTCATAATGAAAATGCTCACTCCACGCATCATAAATACAGCCGTTTCTATACGCCTGCAAAATCACTGAACTAAGCCGCCTGTCACCTCTGGCTAATACTCCCTCCAATTCCGACACATCCGCATCATGGCAGTTGTACTTTATACTCTTTGCATTAAGCTGTCCTTTAATCTTATCCAACAGGAAGAACCGTTTCTTCCTCGCCTCCTCCTTGGTATTCATTGGCGACCACTGGAATGGCGTAAACGGCTTGGGTACAAAAATGGATGTGCTGCTCACAATATTAACTTTTCCCTGACGCTTGTCCTTAGGCAGAGTATAATATTCTCTGGCAATTTTGTCCGACAGTACGGCAATCCCTTCAATATCCTCGTCCGTCTCTCCGGGAAGCCCCAGCATAAAATAGAGCTTTACCCGGTTCCATCCGCCGGCAAAGGCATCCATCGCCCCCTGCAATATCATTTCCTCTGTCAGACCTTTATTAATTACGTTGCGCATACGCTGGGAACCCGCCTCCGGGGCAAACGTCAGACTACTCTTGCGAACATCCTGAACCTTGGACATAACGTCCAGTGCAAAGGCATCAATGCGCAGAGATGGCAGGGAGATATTCACTCCCTTATCCCGATATTCATCGATAAGCCAATATACTAATTCCGGCAATTCCTTGTAATCACTGGAACTTAGAGAACTCAGTGTAATTTCATCGTACCCTGTGGATGCTAACATTTCTTTTGCGTAATTTTTCAGAAATTCCAGATTCCTCGGACGTATGGGACGATACAACATTCCCGCCTGACAGAAACGACACCCGCGGATGCATCCTCGCTGGATTTCCAGTACCACCCGCTCCTGTGTCACCTTAATATATGGCACCAGAGGTTTACTCGGATAAAAGGTATCGGACAATTCACTTTCCACCTGCTTCACCACCCGCTCCGGCGCCTCCGGAACAATAGGACGAAACTCTGCCAGAGTGCCGTCTTCATTGTAAGAAACCTCATAGAGACATGGTACATAAATGCCCGGAATGGACGCAGCACGTTTGAGAAAGGAATTCCTGTCTTCCCCTGACGTTTTCCACTCTTTATAAATATCAATCAAATCAAAATATACCGTTTCTCCCTCACCGATATAAAACAAATCAAAAAAATCCGCAATAGGCTCCGGATTATAGGAACAGGGACCACCCCCAATGACAAAGGGATCCTCCATGGTTCTCTCTGCAGCATATAAAGGAATTTGGGATAACTCCAGTATTTGTAATATATTGGTATAACACATCTCATACTGTAATGTGATACCCAAAAAATCAAACTCCTTTACCGGCTCCTGACTTTCCAGCGCAAAAAGCGGAATATTTTCCTTCCGCATAATGGCATCCAAATCCACCCATGGGGAGTATACGCGCTCACAGTACACATCCTCCCGTTTGTTAAACATATCGTACAGTATTTGTATGCCTAAATGAGACATTCCGATTTCGTACACATCCGGAAAACACATGCAAAACCGCACATCCACTTCCGCCGGATTTTTTTTCACCATATTGATTTCCCCGCCAATATATCTGGCTGGTTTTTCCACCGACAATAATATTTCATCACTCAATGCCAGTTTTCTCATGGTTCTCCTCATTTCTGTGCTATAGTATTCACGACCCTCCGGTCATGCATTATTTCATATCACCGCAGACGGTTCACACAGTCTGCCACCAACCCCGTCATCTGCTCCCACAAATGATTGTTTTGCAGACACTGCTCCAGCCATTCCCTATCATACCCATGAAAGGACACGTCAAAGTAACAGAGCACTGCAAAGACAGCAAAGAGCATTCCCGCCGCCACCAATCGCAAGAGGACACCCGAACTGCCGGATAAGTTCTCATCTCGAAAAACTTTTCCCTCCTCTTTGCCAAAGGCAGAGCGTGCCATATAAAGCCGCTCCTCCCGACGCATTGTATTAGATTTTTCCTGTATGGAAAAATCTTTCTTTATATCCTGTGCCAAATAGTCTCTCATATATTGTAATCTCCATTTCACTGCTATAGCCTGATAGCACCATCAGGCTAAATAATACTTGGTAGTATATATGAGACAACCTTAAATTGTATTCCTAGAACATCATCATTTCATGAATTTATCCACGACATATCATATACATTAATTCTCTACCACACGACCAATGCACTATCCCATTAACTCCATACGTTATCCGGATATTCATTGCAGCGGTCTCTGGTCAGCAGATTTGCCATGGCATCGTTTGCAGACAGTCCGTCAAACAGCACGGCATTGATACTATCTACAATCGGCATACTGACTTGATATTTATCTGCTAACATTTTTGCCGCACGGGCAGAATGAACACCTTCCACCACCTGTTTTACCTCATCCATGGCAGCCTCCATGGTATAGCCCTGACCTATCAAAACACCGGCATTATGGTTCCGGCTGTGCTCACTGGTGCAAGTCACGATTAAGTCTCCGATTCCGGAAAGTCCTGCGAATGTCTCGGGATTTCCCCCCATGGCAACACCCAGTCGCGTAATCTCTGTAATTCCCCGGGTAATCAATGCTGCCATCGTATTATCGCCGCAACCCAAACCGACACAAATTCCCGCTGCCAATGCAATGACATTTTTTATGGAGCCGCCCAGCTCTATCCCGATCACATCCGGACTTGTATATACACGGAATCGGTTATTCATAAAAATTTCCTGAATATAACATGCGCTTTCTTTATTCTTTGCACCTACAACAACCGTCGTAGGCATTCCCACAGAGACTTCCTCCGCATGACTTGGTCCGGAAAGAATCGCCACATCTGATCCGGGTATTTCTTCCTCGATGATGTCGCACAACATCAGCAGGGACTCTTCCTCAATCCCTTTTGCCACATTGACGATACGCTGACCCTCGGGAATATACGCCGCTGCCTCCTTTGCCGTTGCCCTCACAAAAGGGGAAGCTACAGAAAAAACAATTAAATCAAAACCCTCACACGCCTGTTTCAAATCTCCGGTCACGACGATGGATGAGGGCAATTTCACTCCGGGAAGTCGATGAATATGCTCCCTGTGCTCCGTGAGCATATTTACTTCATCCTGTACCTTCGACCAGAGCGTTACCTGATGTCCGTTTTTTGCTAACATGATTGCCAATGCTGTTCCCCAACTGCCGGCACCAAGAAAACTAACTTTACTCATCTGTCTTCTCCTCCTTTTTCTTTGCCCCGATTTTATTTTCCGTTCCATGAATCAAACGTACGATATTCTGACGGTGCTGTACATAGGCAAGCAAGGTAAACAATAGGCTAATCACCATCATATGTACAAACGCTTTATCCGTCCTGTGGAAAACCAGCGTATTTGCCGGAATATACCATGCTACAAACAGAGAGCCCAGAGATACATAGCGGGTCAGTGCCACTACTGTAGCAAAAATCACAATACCAATGGGAATCATAATAGGATGAGCCGCAGACATGACAACTGCAGAAGTTACTGCAATCCCTTTGCCACCCTTAAATTTGAGATAAAATGGAAAGTTGTGTCCCAAAACCACACCGAAACCACAATACAGACAGAGTAAATATTCTAATTCCCCGTCAAAAAGACAGCGAATCACCACAATCGGAATGATAGCTTTCGCCAAATCTCCCACAAAGGTAATGAGCGCCGGCAACTTCCCCAGTGTACGAAGAACATTCGTAGTACCTGCATTGCCGCTTCCCTGGGTGCGGATATCCATATGATAAAGTTTTCCTACAAAATACCCGCTGGAAATACAGCCACAAAAGTAACCAACGACCAGACAAATTAAATATTGTACCATGGTTCCTCTCCTTCTTTGAATTTATTTTTCTTTTCGCTCTCGTATCAAAAAACGCAACGGTGTTCCTGCAAATCCAAATGCCTCACGGATTTTGTTTTCCAAATAACGGGTATAGGAAAAATGCATGAGCCGTTTATCATTCACAAATATAACAAATGTGGGCGGTTTTACACTCACCTGGGTCATATAAAATATCTTCAGCCGTCTGCCCTTATCAGAAGGTGGCTGCTGCATAGCAACCGCCTCCGTAAGAATTTCATTCACTACACCGGTAGCGATACGCAATGCATGATTCTGAATCACCGTTTCCAACGCATCAAACAGTTTAGGAAGCCTTTGTCCTGTCTTGGCTGACACAAATAAAATTTCCGCATACGGCATAAAAGATAATGTATTGCGTATCTTTTCCGTATACTTCTTGACCGAATGATTATCCTTTTCAATGGCGTCCCATTTATTGACCACTATAATCATGCCTCTGCCCCTGTCATGGGCAATACCGGCTATTTTA
The DNA here is from genome assembly GCA_022510685.1 of Lachnospiraceae bacterium. Taxonomy (GTDB): domain Bacteria; phylum Bacillota; class Clostridia; order Lachnospirales; family Lachnospiraceae; genus Butyribacter. The sequence goes on from JAFLTA010000009.1 coordinate 70,324, forward strand.
GCATCCTGCTCGGTAATCCCCTCCACGGCATCCACCATTAACACTACCACATCGGCTCTCTCTACAGCAGACACCGTTCGGAGAATACTGTATCTCTCAATCTCTTCTTTTATTTTATTTTTTCGACGAAGACCTGCCGTGTCAATAAAAACATACTCTTTGCCTTCCCATTGGATATCCGTATCAATAGCGTCTCTGGTAGTCCCCGCCACATCTGATACAATCACACGATTCTCACCCAACAGCTTGTTAATCAGAGAAGATTTTCCTACATTCGGTTTTCCTACAATGGCAACCCGAGGACGCTCATCTTCCTCTTCTTCTTCATCCTTAGGGAATAATGCCGTCACCTCATCCAACATATCTCCCAGTCCCATTTTATTCAGAGAAGATACCGGATGGGGATCACCTATCCCCAAATTATAAAATTCATAGACATCCGGCATCATCTTTTCATAATTATCTACTTTATTGACCACGAGAACAATATCTTTTTTTGCCCGCCGCAGCATATCCGCCACCTTATAATCGGCATCCACCAGCCCCTGTTTCACATCCACCAGAAACATGACTACATCTGCCATCTCGATAGCCATTTCTGCCTGCTCCCGCATGCTCCGAAGCATCTGGTTATTTGTCTCCGGCTCAATTCCACCGGTATCCATCAATGTAAAATTATAGTTTAACCAGCTTACATCCGCATAAATACGGTCTCTGGTCACACCGGGAGTATCTTTTACAATGGCAATACGCTCTCCGGCTATCATATTGAACAAAGTGGATTTTCCCACATTGGGTCTTCCTACAATGGCAACAATCGGTTTACTCATAGGAACCTCTTTTCTTTTTCACTGTCTACACGGCAGTTTACTTTCGCACCATGGCTGTCAAAGGTTATTCCTCGACCACATTTCCCGCCAGATACTCCTGAATCTTTTTTAAAAGCAAATCTTTTGTAACCAGAGTTTTCGCATCAACTCCATAATAAGATTTATATTTGTCACTCAATTCTTCTTCGTCCTTGCTGTTTGTCGTCGTGAGAAGTTCTTTTATCTGCTCCTGATAATCTTCATCACTGACATTTATTTTCTCTTTCTCAGCAATCGCATTGCAGATGACTTCTTTCTCAACTTCATCTTTTGCCGTCTGCTCCTTCTGTGATTCGTAACTTTCTTTTGTCATATTCATACTGGTCAGGTAATCATCCAAAGTACTTCCCTGCTGCTCCAGATAGGTATTCAATGTAGTTTCTAAGCTGCTTTTATTTTCTTCTACGAGCTTTTTAGGGTATTCGTTAATTTTACACCCATCCATCACCTTATCCCATGCCATACTCTGAACCATATTTTGACGCAGTTCTTCCTTGTAGGCTTTGGCAGAATCATAGTTGCTCAGATTATTTTTGACAAATTCATCATTAAATTCAGGTATAATTGCCTCTCCCTGTTTGGAATTAATCGTCACTGTAAATACCGCAGGTTTTCCAGCTAAATCCGGATTTGCGGAATACTGCTCCGGAAATGTTACGGTAATGTCACTGGTAGTTCCGATTTTTTTCCCAATCAAGCTTTCCTCAAATCCATCGATAAACGTTTTAGAACCGATTGTAAGGTCATACCCTTCCGGATTCGTCTCCTTTGTCAGGGAGCCGCCGTCAAACGCCTCGCCGTCTATCTTGCCTACATAGTAGATATTGACGGTATCCCCATCGGCAACCTTACCTTTTGTTACCTTCTTATAAGTCTTATTTTGATCTAAAATCTGATTGATCTGTGCCTCTACCTGCCTGTCAACATCGTCGGTCTTTAAAGAAATTTGTTTATATTCAGATAATGTCACTACTTTGCTGTAATCAATCTTTTCCTCTTTTTGTGTTTTCTTTTTTTCACAACCTGCAAACATGAGTGCACAAAGCGCTACACATACCGATGCAAGTGCAATTTTCTTTACAGTTTTCACGGTTTATTACCCTCCTTATTGCTTTCTACACGTCACAATATACAACACTCTACTTTATACCACAAAACGGAATAAAAAGAAAGTGTCAACATGAAATTAAGATTTTTTCCAGATAAATCCGTTCAAGTTACCACGCTTTCCGGATGTCGCTCTATGAGAAAACAAAATATCATTATGGCAGCAGGTACACACTCCGGAAACCTGAATGGATGCGGATGGCACCCCTGCTTTTTGCAATGTAAAATAACATGCCGCCCACAAATCCAACTGGTATTTCCCAGCCTCCACTCCCGGTGCAATGATTTCTGAGATGCATTCCTCCGGAAATTTTTCTTGAAACTGCTCTGCCACATCCTCGCTGACTTCATAGCAGTCCCGGCAGATAGACGGACCTATCAGACAAATTAAATCTTCCGGATGGGTTCCAAAACATTCCTGCATTTTCTCTACAGTCCTCCTGCCGATTTCCCCCACTGTTCCTCGCCAGCCGGAATGGGAACTTGCCACGGCATGATGTACAGGGTCCGCAAAAAATAAAGGAACACAATCCGCATAGGAAGTAGCGAGCACAAGACCGGGTTCCTTCGTAATCATCCCATCAATTCCCCGTAACTTCTTTGTCAGCGACGCACCGGCAGCATATTTTTCGGTAACATCAACGATTTCCGTCTCATGAATCTGGTCAGAAAAAACCAGTTTATCTGCTTGAACCCCCAGTGCTTTACACATTATGTGATAGTTCTCTTTTACGATATCTTCACTGTCTCCGCGATTCCATCCCAGGTTTAACTCCGATAAACAACCTTCACTGACACCACCCAAGCGGGTAGAAAACCCCATCCCCATCCAGTCCTTCTGTTCATCAAAACAGGAAAACCGCAGTATGGGTACTCCTTCCGAAAATTCCATATACGTTGAAAATTTCCCGGAATTTCTCTGATACGATTTGTAACGGAACGTTTTTTGCTCCCATGTTATATCTCCATAAGTTTCCGCAAATTTATTTTGATTCCAATCGTTTGACATTTTTCCCTCCACAATTTACATATCGCCGTGGTCAAAAACGTGCTTTACACCACTCAACCATCCTACTCCGCAAAATCAAAGGCATCCTCAATGTGTTCTATTCTTTCCCCGCCGCAAATGGCAATGACATCAAATCGACAAGGTAACTCCTGCTCATAGCCATAACGGGAATAAAAATACAGCGCGACTTTACTAATGCGCTGTCTTTTAACATAGTCCACCGCCTCCGATGGAGTCCCATATTGTTCACCACTGCGGAATTTAATCTCCACAAACACTAAAGTATTTCCCTGTCTTGCAATAATATCAATTTCGCCGCAGGGTGTTCTGTAATTTCGTTCCAATATTTGATAGCCTTTATCCTGTAAGTAGCGGGCAGCCAGTTCTTCATAATGTATGCCCACTTTTCGATTATTATTTTTCAAATAGCATCTCCTGTTTGAAACTAATTTGTTGCCTCTACACTTTTATTTTTTCAGGTCTGTGTCCCATTTCCCTTTTATTTTGTCCATGGCATCCACAAAAACGAGCACTTCCGCGACTACCTGATACAACTCCGGAGGAATGTATTCACCAATCTCAATTTCCTCTAAACTTTTAGCTAACTTTGCATCCTCATGGATAGGAATGTCATGTTCCATTGCCGTATCTATCATTCGCTCAGCCACATGCCCTCTACCACTGGCAATTACTTTCGGTGCCCTGTCTACATTAGGCTCATATTCCAGTGCGACGGCAGACTTTTTTGGTGTCCGCTTTATCACATCTCTGCCATAGATTTTACCATTTGTGTTCTCTGCCATAAAAATATCCATGCCTTTCCGTAACCTGCAAACTTATCATGCAATCGTGTTTGCATTGCCGCAGGCACAATAATTCTCTGTCACTTTAGGAAACAAATTTTTTTATAAATGTCCTTCTGTGTATCGGACTGGGCCCGTATTTTTTTATTGCTTCAATATGGGCCGGAGAGCCATATCCCTTATGTGAGGAAAAACCATATTCCGGATACTGTGCATCCATCTCCATCATCATATGATCTCTGGTTACTTTCGCTACGATACTTGCTGCAGCAATGGATACACTCCTTGCATCTCCTTTAATGATTCCCACCTGTTTTTGAGCTACTCCCGGAATGGTAACCGCATCCACGAGCAATAAATCCGGCGCAGGCATTAATGCTGTGACAGCCTGCTGCATCGCCTCATAAGTTGCCTGTAAGATATTGATTTCATCAATTCGCTCCGGCGATGCAATACCCAATGCCCAACTCACGGCTTTTTCTTTAATTTCCTCAAAAAGTTCCTCCCGGCGAGATGCTGAAATCTTTTTCGAGTCATTTAAATACAGTATCTCCGTATCCACAGGTAATATCACCGCACCGGCAACCACCGGTCCTGCCAAAGGACCTCTGCCTGCCTCATCAACACCACAGATTGCTTGAAACTGACAATATTTATTTTCAAATTCTCTCATTTTTTGCAGGCGCATGCGCTCATTAGCCAGCCACTCTGCTTTCTTACGGTATTTTGCTACCAGAGTTTGTACTCCCTTACGCGAATCCTTCTCATAAAACGCAAGCAAAGTCTCCCTGTCATTCACAGAAGATTCTAACTCTTCCCGTATCTGTGCAATTGATTTCATGTTTCCTCCATCTTTCAGTACGACAGCACTATCATTCCGGCACACTAATTATCGACGGAACCGAATTTTGAAATCGGAAAAATTCTTTTCCATGCTTGTCCGATAATATTTTTCCGGCGTATCAATCCCACATAACTACTTCGGCTATCTGTACTCATATTCCGGTTATCACCCAATACAAAATACTCATCTTCTGCCAGTGTCAGCGGCTCTGATGCATCACCTGGGTCGTCGATAACGGGATCTTTACCATATTTATCATCTTTTAGTTCCTTACCATCAATATATACTTTACCCTCAACAATCTGTACAGTCTCTCCCGGCATTCCAATGACACGCTTTATATAATATGTATCGGAATTATAATACGGAACCGGAAAGACCACCACGTCATATCGTTCCGGATCCCTGAAATAATAGCTGACTTTTTGAATCAATACCGTGTCCCCATTGGTGAGACTGGTTTCCATTGATTCTCCTTCAACTTTTGTAGGATGTATCACAAAGTTAGTGATTAAAGAGGCAACACAGTAGGCAACAAACACACATATTCCGATAATAAGTATATTGCCAAACCATCTTGATGCCTTTTCACGCTTCTCCCCTAATCCCGGATCAGAACTTTTTTCCCGAACAAAATCAACTACACCACCGGCAAACTCTGCTGCCCTTTGTCCGCCGACTTTTGCAATGTCTAACGCTTTTTGTACCCGTGGCTGCTCTCCACTTTCCTCCCGTTTCTGGCGGATTCGCGCCTTTTCTTTTTCCACCTGACGCTGAATCATCTCGTTGCGTTTTGAACGGGACTCTTTTCTTTCTTTCTCCAGCCCTTGCGCAAATAATTCATCTATTTGCGAATCCGACAATTTCTGTTTCGATGTCGTCTGGGCTGTCTGCGTTTGCTGCGATGGAGCCTTCGGTATGTCATACCGTTCCCTCACACGGGAAACTGGCGGCTCCTCATAAGCTTCTCCTCGTGCCTGAGCAGACTCTTTCTCTAACTGACGCATGCGCGCTTCCAGAGTCGCCATCTCTGCTTGACGCTTTAACTCCTCATCGCGCTCCTGTAACCTTCTTACCTCTGCATCAGCTTCCATTGCCGCACGCTGCCGCTCTTCCGCCAACGTACTATCGCTCTGCTGAAAGGTCTCCCTTGCCGCCATTTCACCTTGGCGTTGTATTTGAGACGCTTCCTCTTGCTGCCTCTCTATTCTGGCAGAGTCCTCCTGCTGTCTCCTCTTTTCCTCCTCTACACGAATTCGTAACTGTTCTGCCTGATCTGCCTGATGACGCTTCTGCTCCTCCAGACGAAGCCTTGCCTGCTCCATTGCCTCTGCCTGAGCACGAGCTTCTGCTTCCTTACGTAATCTCTCCTGTTCCTCCGCGATTCGCCTAGCCTCTGCCTCTTTGCGCGCTCTCTCCTGTTCCTCTGCGATTCGTCTGGCTTCCGCTT
>JAFLTA010000090.1 GCA_022510685.1 Lachnospiraceae bacterium
AAATCGTTAAATTTCAAGATTGAGGCAGGGTTCAAATAGGTACCGTTATGCTAATTAAATGAAATGATAAATAATGGTAGCAATTAGAATTCCTATAATACTTCCAATGGTAATTTTTATATGTAAACCAAATGTCAAAACAAGAATTCCCAAGTCTAATACTACAGGTGTAGTAATCCCGAAACGCTGTCCGAAGTTTAACCAGGACAGAAAAGAAATTCCTGAAGTTGCCTGTGCAATAAAACTACCAATGACAATTCCAGCCAACACTAATAAAAATAGAGCCCAACTGTTTTTTCCGGCACCTTTTGCCATAGTAACACCTCATTTCCAGTATAGTGATGTAATAAAGGACAGATAATGCTAATAAAATCTTTACTCATTATAGTAGATAGTACATGTGTTCGTCAATGAAATCTTACGAATTTCTGAAGTTTATGTCAAATTCTGTCAAAGGATTGTAACTTCTGGTTTTTTTTGATATAATTGATAAGATGCGAGCGTATTTGTCTTATGGGATTGGAGGCGGGTGTCCGAAATGTGGAAAAAAATTTTGTTGGGAATATTAGTTGTCCTCAGTGCCACTGTTGGATTTTTGGTAGCTAAGGCACAGGTGACCTTTGAGGGAAAATTAAATCGTATTAATAGAGATCCGAATACGGAGCTGAGTTCTGTGGATTTGAGTGGTATCCATGTGGAGTCAGATGATAAAATCGTGAATATTTTGCTGTTAGGGGATGATTACCGCACTTATGACGGAAGCACTTCGCCCGGATTAAACGATGTTATCCTCATCGGCACTATGGATTTGAAGCATGGCACGTTGAAGCTGACCTCCATTATGCGTGACACATTAGTGGATGTAGCGGGACAAGATACAAAAATGAAGATTAATGCCTCCGGTAAAAAAGAATATGGTGGCTTAAATAATCTATATAAAACCATAGCACAGAATTTTAATATTAAAGTTGACGGCTATGCGGAAGTTGGTTTTAAGGGATTTGAGCAGGCAATTGATGCCGTTGGCGGTGTTGAGGTCGAGCTGACAGAGACAGAGGCAGCTTATTTGAATAAAACCAATTATGTCAGACATAAGGAAAACCGTAAATTTAAGGTGGGCAAGCAGACTGTAAACGGAGCACAGGCATTGGGATACTGTCGTATCCGTAAAGGAAAGGATGTTCTCGGAACGCCTGTTGTCACTATAAACGGTCTGACGGATGATTATGGGCGCACATGGAGACAGCGTACCGTGATTACAGCAGTATTTGATAAAATGAAGACCCAGCCGATTTCCAAATGGATGGAAGTAGCAGACAACGTGCTAGATAATGTCAAGACGGATTTGGATAATGATACGATTATCCAATATATGAAACAGGTGGTACAAATGGGGACTACCGAAATTTACCAGTTGCAGATTCCCGTGGAGGGATATTTCCGGGATGATAAGAGCAATGAATTCCCGGATGCCCAGGGATGGAGTCTCGTGCCTACAAACGGGATTTCCAGAGACTTTGATCCATCCTGTAATTCGGAAGCACTACGTCAGTTTGTTTTTAAGTATGACGGTAAGGGAGAGTTCCAGTATACTCCAAAGGGCACTGCTGCGGAGGAGAGTACGGAAGGTGATGAAGAAATTGACGAACAGGGGTAAATAATCGTATTCAGCCCCTAAAACCCGGGCGTTGAAAGGAGAAAAAATATGTGGAAGAAAGTAATGATGGGGATACTGATTGTGCTCAGTGCATTTGTTGGTTTCTTTGTGGCGAAAGCCCAGGTCATGTTCAACAACAGCCTGAATCAGGTGAACCGGGATTACGATACAGCGTTGGCAAACGTGGACCTCAGCGGTATTGATGTGAATTCTGATGATCAGGTTGTCAATATACTGATTATCGGAAATGACTATCGTGAGGAACGAAATTATACAGCCGGCGGTCTGACGGATACTATGATTATTGCCACAATGGATATGAAGCATAATACATTGAAACTGGTTTCTTTGATGCGTGATCTCGTGGTAGAGATACCAGGATACGGCAAAAATAAATTAAATTCTGCCAATTCTTATGGCGGGGTGGAATTGTTATATAAGACCATTGCCACAAACTTTAATATTGAGCTGGATGGTTATGTAGAAGTGGGATTTACCGCATTTACCAAAATTATTGACAAAGTTGACGGTGTGGAAGTAGAGCTAACCGAATCTGAGGCGAGTTATCTGAATAGGACAAATTATATCAGGGATAAAAAAAGCCGCAATGTAAAGGTGGGAAAACAGACGTTAAATGGTGCGCAGGCATTGGGATATTGCCGTATCCGTAAAGGTGGTGTCACTACTGTAAACGGATTGCGGGATGATTACGGACGTACATGGAGACAGAGAACGGTAATCAATGCAATATTTAACAAAGTGAAAAAACTGCCGAAAAGCGAGTGGATGGATATTGCCAATACGCTTTTAAAACACATCACCACCGATTTGACCAACGAGCAGATTACGGAATATTTAAAGGATACGATTTCCATGGGGACCACTACGGTACACCAGTTACAGATTCCTGTCCAAGGGTATTTCCGCAGTGGTCAGAATGGAGAATTTTCCTGTGGCTCCTGTATTGTCATGACTTCCGGTGGAAGCAGCTGGGATACCAGTGCAAATGCAGAAGCATTGAATCAGTTTGTGTTTGATTATGATGGCAAACAGGAGTTTCAATACACCATGGGTGGTTCTTCTTACTACTCCGGAAGCAGCGAGTAGGCGTGGTAGGTACAGTTTGTCGGCACTTTGACTTCTCAATTTATTCTTTGCATGCCAGCAGGTTGCGGAGTACTTTGAGAAAAATATCCGGATAGTGTGCCTTCTTTACTGTTTCGGCAGCAACGATAGGCAGTGAGCCGATTTCTTTGTCATTCAGATAATATGTGACAGTACCAATCTGGTCGCCTTCTTTGATAGGGGCGGTCAGATTTTTTTTGTAAGTGATTTTCCGTTTTGGAGTAATACCTTGTTCTTCTCCGCAAAGTACATATTGAAATGATTTTTCAATGCGTGGCGTTATGGTTTCTGATACACCACCGGCAATTTTTTGGGATTTTACGGGAATGTCCTCCGATTTTTCTTCATAGCTGCTGCAGTTAGCAAAACCATAGTCCAACAGGGCTGCCGCCTGTGAAAAACGAACTTTATGGTCCGGCGCTGCCATGATAACTGCAGTGAGATTAACGCCATCCCGGGTTGCAGTGGCACTAAGACAATATTTTGCTTTCGAGGTGGAGCCGGTCTTTAGACCGGTAATGCCGTTGTATGTGCGGATTAGTTTATTGGTATTGGTCAATCCGAATTCCTTTTCTCCCTTTTTTGTTTTGTGGATGATGGTATCCATCCATACAGTAGAATATTTTGAAATGTCCGGATATTTGGACATTAATTCTTTGGACATGAGTGCTACATCATAGGCGCTGCTGTAATGACCGCTTTTGATACTATCGTCCAGTCCGTTGCAATTTTTAAATTGTGTATGCTCCATGCCCAGTTCTTTTGCTTTCTTATTCATACGCTTCACAAAGGCGCCTTCTGAGCCTGCAATATGCTCTGCCATTGCTACTGCAGCGTCATTGGCACTGGCAATGCTGATACACTTGATCATGGTCTCTACCGTCTGGTTTTCTCCCGGCTCTAAAAACACCTGGGAGCCGCCCATGGAAGCTGCATACTCACTTGTCGTAACGATATCCTCAAGTTTACAATTCCCTTGTTCAATCGCTTCAAAAATCAGTAAAAGAGTCATTATTTTAGTGATACTGGCAGGAACTAACTCTTTGTCTTTATTTTTCTCATAAAGAATACGTCCGGTGTGATTATCAATCAATACAGCTGCTTTTGCAGTGATATCCATATCTGCGGAAGCCATTGTCTCCTCGGCGTCTATGTTTTCTGTCACTACCGGATTTTGTGTGTCGGACAGCACAGGAATGCTTTCTCCTCTGGCATATATAGGTGGCAATATAGGAAAGAGAACGAGGCACAGCACCAGGATAATGCTTAAACCCCGTCGATAATATCCCGGAATAGTTATCACATCTGTCATTTTAACCTCCATTTCCAATTCTAATCATAGTTACAGTATGATATGCAGCGGAATAAAAAAATATGTGGCATTTGGCAATACTTATATGTTATAATAAACGCCGAAATCAGCGTTTATCTTGTGAGAACTGTGTTCTCAGATATGCGCAGAAAATCATGCGCAAT
>JAFLTA010000091.1 GCA_022510685.1 Lachnospiraceae bacterium
TTTAAGACATGGATGACAAGGATACTCATTAATCATTGCTATGACATTATAAGGAATCATCCAATCTGCGAGAGTATAGAACTTTATGAGGAACCGTCAAAGTGTGATGAATATAACCTGGAATTGAAAGAAGCGTATGCTTCTGTAGACGAACGTTATCGGCTTCCCATGGAATTGTATTATAGCCAGGGATTCAAGGTAAGAGAGATTGCAGAAATGTTGTCCTTGCCACAGAATACTGTTAAGACGTGGCTTTCAAGGGGAAGAAAACAACTGAAAGAGTATTACCGCGACTGTTAGGAGGAGAGATATGTCAGATAAAAAATATATATTTCCTGAAGAAATAGAATTGTCGGAAATTGTGTTGAACAAAACTGGTCATGCCTTTGAGATGATTGAACAGGAGGGCATTGATTATATGAAAAAAACAGATAATAAAAGTAGGAAATTTTTCGGACGACGGGCGGCTGCCATTGCAGGTGTTTACGTATTAGCAGCCAGCAGTATCAGTGTTGCGGCTGCCATTCATTATCGTTGGGGGAGAGGGATGAACGGGAATCTCATGGCGTCTGATACTCAGCAGCAAGAACTTATAAGAGGCGGTGTGGCAAAAGTGTATCATGATGAGCATGATTATTCGTCAATGGCTGTGACCGATAACGGTATTACCGTAGTGCCGGATACTGTTGTTTCGGATGACAGATTTGTATATCTGTCGTTTAAGATATCCGGCTTTCGTGTACCGGATGGAGAGGAACCGTTCATTGATGTGGTAGAAGTTTCTCAGAAAGATGTTCCGAAGGTTAATGGCTCCAATCTTAATATGTATGGAGGGATTATGTATGATGGAATCATTGACGGTGAAGATGGCAATCCGGCATGTTATGAGGATGGTTCGCCGCTGGAGTCTACTAAAGATGGAGCAATGGTTAAGCATTATGTGGATAGTAATGGGGATATGGAATATATCATCCAGGCAGGTACTCTGGGAATGGGAAATGATTCCCTGCTTGGCAAGACCATACACGTTGATCTCAAAAATATGGGTACTGTTGAAAGAACAGATTTCACTTTGCTGAAAAAAGGGAATTGGAGTTTTGATATCTCCCTTACGGACGTGGATTTAAGTAAGGATATTAAAGTGGGGCAGAAAGTGGAAGGGACTGGTTTCGTGATGGAGGATATCAACATTTCACCGGTTTCCATGGAAGTGAATTATTCTGTGATCGAGGCACCGGAGGTAAAAGACGGTGACCTGGGTATTCCTGAAGTGACGGGAGTCGTAATGAAAGACGGAACGAGAATTCCGTATTTAACGGATGGTGGTCGGATGGGATACAACGGCTCGAAAGCGAAATATGTAGCCGGTTATTACCGGGTTGTGGATGTTGACCAGATAGCCGCATTAATTGTCAGGACTTCTGAGAAGAATGACAAGGTTGAGATACCGATTTCGCAATAAGATGTGAGTGGTGACTAAATGGGAATCTTTTCTGCCCTGCATCTGTTATGCTAAATGATATGTAAGAAGGTAACATGGTGATTACTCCGGAATCAAAATATCAATATTTTCGGAAGTGAAACAGTAATATTTTTGGAAGAGAAATGTTGATATTTTCGGAAGTAATGATATAATGGTGTGAAAGCTATGGACAATAATAGAGAAAGGATAGGCAGAAAATGAGAAAATTAGGAAAACATTTCATCGTTATTTTGACAGCGTTAGGCTTGGTGATAAACTCTGTTCCGGCAATTGTGGATACAAATAGTGTCACTGCGTCTGCAGCATCGAATCTTAGCTTCAGAGAAACTTTAACCGACGGAGAATCATCATCTACAGACTCCGATCATGATTATATCAATGTGGGCAGATGGACTACGACGGTAAAATCCTATTTAGAGGAGACGGAAAATGGATATTGCCGTGTAGAAGCGATAGCGAAAAACAATTATGTCGTAGTGGAGGAGTATTCCAAAGATTACAGACAGCTTTCTCAAAAAAAGATACCATATGAGCTTCCGATATTCGGCGGATACTTTTTGGGGGATAATTATCGTTTTCTGGTCTTTGGGCAGGAAAACAGGGATGAAGATGAAAGTACTGAGGTAATCCGCATTGTGAAATACGACAAATCCTGGAACCAATTAGGGACACTGTCCATCTCGGATATTAATACTACTGTACCGTTTGATGCAGGAAGCCTGCGTATGGCAGAAAGTGGAGGAATGCTCTATATACATACCTGTCACGAAATGTACAAGTCTTCGGACGGAAGAAATCATCAGGCAAATATGACCTTTGTGATGAACCAGGAGACTATGGAAGTGACGCAGAGTTGGTATGGCGTTATGAATATCGGTTACGGCTATGTGAGCCACTCCTTCAACCAGTTTGTACTCACGGACGGAGATTACCTATATCGTTTGGACCATGGTGATGCCTACCCGAGAGCGGTTGTTCTTACGAAAGCCGATACAAATAACATTACTTCCTGTGCTAATAAAAAAATCTTGTCAATTTGCGGGACTATAGGAGCAAATGATACAGGCGTGGAAGTTGGCGGTTTTGAGATGGCAGGCGGTCAATTAGTGGTCGCAGGAAATTCTGTTTCTCAGGATGATGAGGAATCCTATAATGCCTCCGGCGTAAAGAATGTGTTTATAGCTTCTACCGATACCGATTTAGAGTCTACTGAGACAACATGGCTGACCGGTTATACGGAAAGGGATAAGACGGAAGTGGGAAATCCCCATTTGGTTAAAGTGTCGGAAGAGGAGCTTTATGTACTGTGGGAAGAATTGAATTCAAGTGATGGATATAATGTTAAGATTGCACAAATTAATAATATGGGTGAGCTGCAGGGAAGAGTGTATACGCTGAAAGCACGCCTGTCGGACTGTGCTCCTGTTTTTACATCGGGTGGAGAGATTGCTTGGTATGTTACGTTTCAGTATGTTCCGGATTTATTTCATATTGCACCGGACAAACTGGAAGAATATGAAAAAATGGAGGAGCCTGCAAGTGGAACGGGCGGTACGACAGGAGATAACAAACCCGGAAATGGAACGGGCGGCACTACGGGAGGAAGTAAAAATAAAACATCAAAAGTTACAGCTCCATCCAAAGTGCAGAAGGTGACGGCAAAAAATAAAAAGAATAAAACCGTAACCCTCTCATGGAAAAAAGTATCCGGTGCAAAAGGTTATCAGTTCCAGTATGCCTTAAACAAGAAGTTTACCAAGAGCAAAAAGTCAAAATTGACTACAAAAACAAAAGTCACCATCAAGAAATTAAAGAAAAAGAAAACCTATTATTTCCGTGTCCGTGCCTATAAGCTGAATGGAAAGACTAAGGTATATGGTAAGTGGAGTTCGGTGAAGAAGGTAAAGATTAAGAAGTGATGAAAGAGTTAGAGCAGCCGGTAGTTCGGCTGCTCTTTTGAATGTTGTATTATGATAGATAATTGTATTATAAAATTTCGCTGAGGAAAGGCGTTGATGCACTGTCATGGCTGATTGATTTTCAATGATGAGAATCAATCAGTTTTTTGTTTTAAAATCTCAAAAAGTGTACTTTTTGAGACTGCCCTATTTTCCATAAATTCAAGATTTATTACCTCGATTTCTGTCCGTTAATCAGCATAAATTACATAAAATAATATTGAAAATAAAAAAAATGTTGATTATGGCAAGAAGTTATAGTAAAATATTCCATGGTTTTAAAGTGCCAAAAAGTACACTTTTTGAGATTTTCCGGATATCCGACCGTATGATAATAAAAGCGTAAGGGGGTGCCCGGGAGACATACTAAACGGGAAAAGGTATACAGAAAGTGGAGTGCTATGAGGAAACAAAAAAGATTTCGACAGCAGAAAGGACAGGTACAATCATATGAAAAGAATAAGAAAAATCTGTACATGGGTCATGATAATCGCATTGCTTTGCGGTTTATTTCCGGCGGCGCCGACCATGGCAGCAAAAAAGAAGGCAAAAAAAGTAACATTAAGCAGCAAGAAACTTACCATTACAAAGGGAAAATCTAAAACGCTCAAAGTAAAGAATGCAAAAAAGA
>JAFLTA010000092.1 GCA_022510685.1 Lachnospiraceae bacterium
TCTGACAGAGGGTGTAACATTCACATCCATCGCAGTATTCGTAGTTGCGCTTACCGGAGGCTCCGCATTCCTTATGTGGCTGGGTGAGCAGGTTACGGAAAAGGGAGTTGGAAATGGTATTTCCATCATCCTGTTGTACAACATCGTATCCCGTATGCCGGAAGATATGATGAATCTGTATGAAAAATTTGTGAAAGGCGCATCCAATGTGACCAATGGTTTGATTGGTGCTGTTGTGATTGTTGCCGTTATGGTAGGAATGATTATATTTATCGTAATTCTTTCCGATGCTGAGAGAAGAATTAACGTACAGTATTCCAAGAAGACACAGGGAAGAAAGATGGTGGGTGGTCAGTCCTCTCACATTCCTTTGAAGGTAAATACTGCCGGTGTTATTCCGGTAATTTTCGCCGGTTCTTTGTTCTCTATGCCTATTGTTATCGCAGGATTTGCAGGTGTTCAGCCACAGTCTGGTCCGGGCACGACGATTGCCCAGAAGCTGCTGAAGGTTTTGAACCAGAATGCATGGTGTAAATTTGACAGTTTCGGTGAGTTTAAGTACTCCTTAGGCTTACTTTTCTATATCCTGCTCTTAATCTTTTTTGCTTACTTCTATACGTCAATCACCTTTAATCCACAGGAGATTGCTATTAATATGAAGAAGCAGGGTGGATTTATTCCGGGTATCCGTCCCGGTAAGCCTACCACGGATTACCTGACGAAGGTACTCAACAACGTTATCATGATAGGTGCGTTGGGACTTGCCTTTGTAGCCGTTGTTCCGATTTTCTTTTCCGGGGCATTCGGAGCAGATGTCTCCTTCGGTGGAACATCCATCATCATTATCGTAGGTGTTGTTTTGGAGACATTGAAACAGATAGAATCCCAGATGTTAGTTCGCCATTATAAAGGATTTATCAGCGAATAAAAGAATAGAGCGCGGTTATATGTTTATGAATACCGCTATAACATTATTAAAAAGGGAGTTGAAACTACTCCCTTTTTGAGTTATTATACTTTTAGTTGTGTCTCAGCGTTGCTGAGCTGTTAAAAGGCTAAGGGGGACGTAGTCCACAATGTGAACTACGTTCGCTATGTAGAAAAGGAGAAAAAATATGAAGATTGTTATGTTAGGAGCACCGGGTGCAGGCAAGGGAACACACGCAAAGGGAATCGTGGAGAAGTACCATATTCCTACAATTTCCACAGGAGATATTTTCCGCCAGAATATCAAAGAGGGTACAGAGCTTGGTAAAAAGGCAAAAGGATACATGGATGCCGGTGAACTGGTTCCGGATGAACTGGTATGTGATTTGGTTGTAGACCGTCTGAATAAAGACGACTGCAAGAACGGTTATATCCTGGATGGTTTCCCGAGAACCATTCCACAGGCAGAGGCATTGACAGCGGCATTGAAGGAGCAGGGAGAGGCACTGGATTATGCTTTGGATATTGAGATGGAGGATCAGGCAATCATTGACCGTATGGCAGGAAGACGTGTCTGTGCAAAGTGCGGAGCTACATTCCATACTGTAAATATACCGCCGAAGGTAGAGGGTGTATGTGACGCCTGTGGCGGAGAGTTACAGCTTCGCGATGACGATAAGCCGGAGACAGTTAAAAAGAGACTGGGTGTTTATCACGAGCAGACAGCTCCTCTGATTGCTTACTATAAAGAGCAGGGTATTTTGCATGAGATTGACGGAACCCTTGGTATCGAGGGTGTTGCCAAGGCAATCGCTGAGATTATGGGATAGTTAGTGTGCTGTATCACTAGCGCCAAGAGATATCCTAATCCATTTATGGAGCTAGCATAACGGTAGCCGGGGACTAAACAGGGTTCAGATAGGGACCGTTATGCTAGGCGTGGAAATTGTTTTTCACGCTTGAATATACACAGAAAGAAGGCACATTATGTCGGTTACAATAAAATCGGAGCAGGAATTGGAAAAAATGAGGGAAGCCGGACGAATTCTTGCAATCGTGCATGATGAGATGGCAAAAATCATTCGTCCCGGTATCAGCACCATGGACATCAACCGTAAAGGAGAGGAAGTGATTCGCAGTTTTGACTGCATTCCATCTTTTCTGAATTATAACGGGTATCCGGCGAGCATCTGTATATCGGTAAACGATGAGGTGGTCCATGGAATTCCAAATAAAAAGCGCATTTTACAGGAAGGCGATATCGTCAGTCTGGACGCAGGTGTTATTTATCAGGGATACCATTCCGATGCAGCACGGACGCACGCTGTAGGAGAGATTTCCGAAGACGACCGGTTTTTGATGGAGATTACGAAGCAAAGCTTTTTTGAGGGAATAAAATATGCCCATGCAGGAAATCATCTTTTTGAGATTTCCAAAGCAATTCAAGATTTCGTGGAGTCAAACGGGTTTTCTGTTGTAAGAGATTTGGTGGGGCATGGCATTGGTAAAAAACTCCATGAGGAACCTCAGGTGCCGAATTTTAAGCCGATTGGCAGAGGTATGAAGCTTCGCCCGGGCATGACATTGGCGATAGAGCCCATGGTCAATGCAGGAGCCTATGAGGTGTGGGTGCTGGAAGACGACTGGACAGTGGTTACCAGAGACAGCAAAAAATCTGCACATTACGAGAATACGATTCTCATTACAGACGGCGAACCGGAATTGTTTACTTATCAGGAAGATTTAGTGTAAATCATAAGGAGATATATTCCGATACAATGTATAGAAAATAAATAAGAAAGAAAATATCGCATATTGTGCGAGGAAATGGAGTTATAGGATGTCAAAGGAAGATGTAATTGAAATTGAAGGAATCGTAGTTGAGAAATTGCCGAATGCCATGTTTAAGGTGGAGTTGGAGAATGGTCATCAGGTGTTGGCACATATCAGCGGAAAGCTCCGCAAAAACTTTATCCGTATTTTGCCGGGTGATAAGGTGACGATGGAGATGTCTCCCTACGATTTGACCAAAGGACGCATTACATGGCGTGATAAATAGTATACAGTAGGGCTTTAAGCCCGTCCGTATCCATATAAATAATTGAGTTCTTATTTTGGACAAGCTTTACGGGCTTGTCCTTTTTAATTTCTATATATTTTTTGCCTGTCATCACAATTCAAAGGATTTCGTGGAAATTTTTTGCAAAAAATGCTTGCATGCCCTTTTTATTTGTGTTATAGTTGACAATGGACTTTATTGAAAGGAGGTTATTGCTGTGAAAGTTAGATCTTCAGTAAAACCGATTTGCGAAAAATGTAAGGTCATCAAGAGAAAGGGTCGTATCAGAGTAATCTGTGAGAACCCTCGTCATAAACAGAGACAGGGCTAAAATAGGTGCAGGCAGGGACCTGCTGACGATAGACTTGCTTTCTGTTCATTATCGCATCTGCGGGTGCGGTGATATTGTAGGTGGAGTGATTACCCACTTCGGCATACACTTTGGCGACAAAGTTCGGATGTGTCATTTCATCCATGTCGGTCCTATCACGGCAGATTGATGACTGCGGCGTAGTACCGGTTGCCATTTCGCAGGCAGCCCGACACTTTTCTGTGCAGTATATAGATACTGCGATTCATTTTTAGATGGATTCATTGTGGCAGAGAGAAGAACCGTCTATGCAGTAGGATTACAATTTAAAGCGGCTGTGCAGTATTTACTGCAAAATCATGATTCTATTAATTAAACAAAAAACAACGGAGGTGTAAAGTACACATGGCACGTATTAGTGGTGTAGACTTACCAAGAGAGAAACGTGTTGAAATCGGACTTACCTATATTTATGGTATTGGTAGAGTTAGTTCCAACCGTATTTTAGCGGAGGCTAAAGTCAATCCTGACACACGCGTGAAGGATCTTACCGATGAAGAGGTTGCTCGGATTCGTGATGTCATCGATTCCTCTCAGACTGTAGAGGGTGATCTTCGTAGAGAGATTGCATTGAACATCAAGAGATTACAGGAAATCGGATGTTACAGAGGAATTCGTCACAGAAAGGGACTTCCGGTTCGTGGACAGAAGACAAAGACAAATGCCAGAACTCGTAAGGGTCCTAAGCGTACTGTCGCAAACAAGAAGA
>JAFLTA010000093.1 GCA_022510685.1 Lachnospiraceae bacterium
GACTATGTAAAGAACATGATCACCGGTGCTGCTCAGATGGACGGTGCTATCCTTGTAGTAGCTGCTACTGACGGTGTTATGGCACAGACAAAAGAGCATATCCTTTTGTCCCGTCAGGTTAACGTTCCTTACATCGTTGTATTCCTGAACAAGTGTGACATGGTTGACGATGAGGAGTTGATCGAGTTAGTAGAGATGGAAGTAACTGAGAACCTTGAGGAGTATGGTTTCGAGGATTGCCCAATTATCAAGGGTTCTGCTTTGAAGGCTCTTGAAGATCCAAACGGTGAGTGGGGCGACAAGATCATGGAACTTATGGATGCTGTTGACAGCTTCATTCCGGATCCTCAGCGTGCTACAGATCAGCCGTTCCTGATGCCTATCGAGGACATCTTTACAATTACCGGTCGTGGTACTGTTGCAACTGGTAGAGTAGAGCGTGGTGTTCTTCATGTAAACGAGGAAGTAGAAATCGTTGGTATCAAGGAAGAGTCTACAAAGACAACTGTAACCGGTATCGAGATGTTCCGTAAGCTTCTTGATGAGGCACAGGCTGGTGATAACATTGGTGCTCTGCTTCGTGGTATCAAGAGAGAGGACGTTGAGCGTGGTCAGGTATTGACAGCACCTGGTACTGTTACATGCCACAAGAAATTTACTGCTCAGGTTTACGTTCTGACAAAGGATGAGGGTGGACGTCATACTCCATTCTTCAACAACTATCGTCCTCAGTTCTACTTCAGAACAACAGACGTAACTGGTGTATGTAACCTTCCAGATGGTACAGAGATGTGTATGCCTGGTGATAACGTAGAGATGAGCATCGAGCTTATCCACCCAATCGCTATGGAGCAGGGTCTGAACTTCGCTATCCGTGAGGGTGGTCGTACAGTAGGTTCAGGTAAGGTTGCTAAGATTGTAGAGTAAGCAATTTTTAGGGTCAAAAATTTAATATGAAATGCCGCAATTACTTGTATATACAAGAATTGCGGCTATTTGTATATAAATAAGTGAAGGGCAAATAAAAACAGAAAAGAAAGCTTATATGGCTCTATAATGGCTCTAAATTTTTAAGATGCAAATGAAACAGGTGTAATGTACACAAGTTTCTGTAGCGTTTAATAACAGAAATTTAGAGAGCTATCAAAAGGATGGTTCAATACTTATGGAAAATAAATTTCGAGGTATATGTGAACTTTGCACCGCATTAACTTTTACGGCATTTGGCATAAATATAGTATACTATCCGCAAAATACAAATCCCTATGCTTGTATGTGTTCAGCATTAATTGCAACATTTACATTATTGGCAAACAGGGCAAGCGATGAGGATATGGCGAAAAAGGGAATTGGTACGGGTAGATATGAAGTACATAGTAAGATATATCGATACATATCTAAAATTAGATTATTGCTAGAAACGCTGGTTGCTGGATTTGCTATTTTGTTGATTTTGGCATACTTTTTAATGTATTCAAACCAAGGAAAGATTTTTGAAGGATTAGCATATTATGAAACAAGAGTATGCATTTGGCTTTTTCTTGTTTCAGAATGGTTATTATTTATTATTTCTTTAGTGTTGGTTGGGATAGAAAAAATGAGTTCTGGGCAAAATACTATGGATAGCCTTTTGCAGTAAATAAATCAGGTGAGTGTGAATGAAGATGGGATTATTAAATTATATTAAAAGCGATAGTAAGGATAAAAGCACTATTTATCGAAATGCTAATAATAGTTTCAATTTCGATTATTCGATTCAGTCTGGTGTGGACGATAATGGTAAGGATGAACCCTATTTCAATAATGCAAATAAATGTATAGACAAGAATGTTACGTATGAAATGAAAGAAGTTGATTATTATGCGTAGAGATGATTTCAATGATTTTTATATTAATACAATTAAAAGGCATGCACAGCTTTTTATAGAAAAAAACAAAGGGTATCTTTTCCATGAATCTGCAGACAGAATTTATGAGGAGTATTTAAATCAAAAAACTTTAATGCGACTTGTTTTAGAAAAGAATAACGCAAACCAATTATTAGATAGACATAAAGTATGTGCAGCAATGAACGTGGCTATATTGAAATGTAGACCAATTACATGTGAACGTATAAATGATGATAGCGGTAGTTTTAAATTGTCAGATGCATGTACAATTAATGAACAGTTGGCTTTTTATAGTGCATGGTCGTTGCTAATAGGATTTATACAGGCAGCAAATAAAGATACAGAAAAAAGGGAATTTGTATTACCGCCAACAAATCATAATGACAATTTTATAAATACATTTACAAGATCGTTATTTGTGGCAAATGTGCAGAATAGTTTATCTCCCGAGTTGCTGGCTAATGTTTATTTTTTATTGGAGAGTTATAATTTAAAATAATTTTTCAAACAATAAAACCAAGTTTGGCTTAGTTCAAGCTTGGTTTTATTAATTTAAAATGTCATATTCATTTATTATATTTGGCTGACTGCCACCTACCCAAGAGATAGTGTCAAGATTTGATAGTGTCAAGATTTTTTCGCAAAATCATTTACCGTTTGGTATCCGGCAGTTAACCGGCTATGGTATCAGACTGTTGCTCATTCTCCATATGGATGAGATGATCCATGTTCATGTATCGCCGTGCACCCCATTGGGTTCCAGCTACATGGCGCAGTCTGGCACATACGAGCATCAGGGCACTCTGTCCATCAGGAAAGGCTCCGATGGCTTTTGTGCGTCGTTTGATCTCTCGGTTTAACCGTTCGATCGTATTGTTTGTACGGATTCTGGTCCAGTGCTGTGTAGGAAAGTCCATATAGGTTAATGTTTCCTCTATGCCATCCTGTAGCTTTTTGGCGTCCGAACTGAGTTTCATTTCCTGTAACTTTTCTGCCACCTGCCGGGACTTTTCCCGTGCCGCTTCCTTGCTTTCCTGGGCATGGATCGCTTTCAGCATCATGGCAACGGTCTTCATCTTTTTGCGTGGTGTCACAGAAAAGATATTCCGGTAAAAATGAACGGTGCATCGCTGATAACGGGCGTCAGGGAATACTTCCGGTATCGTCTCAAGCATTCCCAGATTTTTATCTCCGATGATGAGACGAACACCAGTGAGTCCCCGTTCTTTCAGCCAGACAAAGAAACTATGCCAGCTTTCTTTATCCTCTTTCATGCCTTCAGCGGCACCAATGATCTCACGGCAGCCATCCTTACTGACACCAATGGCGACCAGAATAGAAACATTCTGGATTTCTCCGCCCCAGCTGCGTTTTAGATATACGCCATCCACATAGACATACGGATATTCTCCGGATAAGGGGCGTGTCCTCCAGTTTTCGATATGTTCATATGCCTTTTTGTTGAGGTTGCTGATAGTTCCTGGTGACGCTTTTGTGCCCTAAAGGGTTTCGGTGATATCCTCTACACGGCGTACGGAAACTCCAGCAAGGTACATCTCTATCAGGGATTCTTCTACAGAGGATTCTCTGCGGCGGTATCGCTCGATGATTGCAGTTTCAAAAGGAACGCCTTTCAGCTTGGGGACTTTCAGTTCCACTTCACCTGCAGTTGTATGGAAGTTTCTTTTGTAATGACCTGAACGGTAGCCCTGGCGTTCACTGGAACGCTCGTATTTCTGGGCGTTTACCAGTTCATCCGCTTCCTTATCGAGCAGGGCATTGAGAGTTTCTTCCACACTGTTGCGGACAAGATCTTTCAAATCGTGCTTTATTAAGTCCTCGTTTAGTTGTATAATGTTATCAGACATGGTTTTGCCTCCTTTAGTAAAATTTTGTGTGGTAACTTAATTCTACCAAACGGCATAGACCATGTCTATTTTTATGA
>JAFLTA010000094.1 GCA_022510685.1 Lachnospiraceae bacterium
TCGCTCTAGCCGGGGACGAAACAGGGTTCAGATAGGAGCCGTTATGCTAGCATAAACTAAGTTTCTTGCAGTATATACAAAAACATTACACCAGAAAAAACACAGTAAAACTTTTACTGTGTTTTTTCTTTTCATAGCATGATAGCGTTTGATTCCTGCTTCATTTTACGCCTTAATTTTACACCAAAGTCTCTATCTGGATTTTGAAATTTTTTGACAAATCATAGGAAGTACCTTTTTCCGTAATTACTACAGGACGGGACAGATATGATTTATTTAACAGGACAACTTTTCCCTTTTCGCCATTGGATAAAAGCACTTCGGTATTAACATACGCTTCTATGGTACGTTCCATGAACATATACAAAACTCCCGGATTATATAAGGACTTTTCCTGCTCCATCATCTCTATCACCGAAAACGGACAAACGCCCTTGCGATAGCAGCGATCTGCTGTCATGGCATCATACACATCGGCAACCGCCACGATAGTCGCGAAAAAATCTATTTGAGATCCGGAAAGCTTTTGCGGATATCCTTTTCCATCGTATCTCTCATGATGTTGTAATGCCGCCAGCTTAACCCGTTCATCCAGATTTTTGTCCTTTAATATTTCATAACCATAGAGGGTATGGTTCTTTATTTGTTTGTATTCCTCATCCGTAAGTTTCCCCGGTTTTGTGATGATTTCCGGATTAATCTGTAACTTGCCGATATCGTGCAGTAATCCGCAGGTCACCAGTACATTCAAATCATCCATACTCATATGCAGCCAATTTCCGATTACATTACACACCAATGCCACATTCATAGAATGTGCATAGGTAGAATCATCATACTCACGCATGCACTGCAACATATCCAGCAAATGTAATGGATTGCGAGTCTTGCCTAACAGGTCACGGACATCGTTTAACATATTATCTACTAAACCATCTGTATTCTTGGTTACAAAATCGTTTAGAGAACTTTTAAAACCATCGACACATCCGGTAAACTCCGTATCAAATTTCTTAAATTCTTCAGATTCCTGAACTCTTTGAAAATATGTAGGTCCTTCCAGTTCAAAAGGCTCTCCTGCTTCATTCGGTTCTTCCTGAATATATACTTTTATGGCGCGTACAGAATACTGTTTCAGTTTATTAATAATCTCGTTAGTCAAAACTATATTGCTTTGAATCACAAGATGATTCGAACTGGTATATACCGCCTCCGAAGAAACCATGCCGGGTTTTAAATTTGCTGTAAATACTTTCTTAATTTTCATACGCAAGTCCTCATCATTCCATGTAATATCGTATTATAATTTTTCATCCTTCTGCTAAGTATGCGGAAAAAGAATACACACCAGATAACACCACCTCAAAAAAATCCCCGTCAACAGGAATGCTCCCTGTAATACTATATCGAACCATTTTCTTTTCACACGGCTTATGCCTGTCTTTGGGTCTTCTTCTATCAAATCAATTTGTACCGTACTGCGCCGAATCAGCCAAAAATATACCGCTATAATAACGAACCATAATAAAAAGAGGGCTGCACCTGCAATTTGCAACACTCCATCTTTTTGGGGTTCATATTCTGCTCCGAAACGACCGGCTCCTGTCAGCAACAAAAATGCATAATACAGGTAATCCAAAGATACAAATCCCCAAAACAGACTTATTATCGAAAAAAGTATCCGTTTCCACCACCGCATCTTTCCCATAAGCTTACACCAATTGGTCAAAATGTAGTCCGGCTAAAAGCACTCCTTCCGCTGCCATGCGAACATTTTCGTATGGGTTGCTCAAATTATACTGTGCTACTTCCTGCTCCTCATAAGCATTTATGATTTTTTCATCCTGAGAAGTGCGTTGTAGCGGAACATTCTGAAACAACTCTGTATTATCCCGTGCATAGGATGCTACTGCAACAATATTATCCCTTCCCGAAGACAAAGGACTAATCTTTGCAATCGGTGTCACAGGAGATAACACATCACTGCGCCCGCGAGTTCCTGCCTTTCTAAATAAATAAACATTAGATACATATCCTGTACCGGCAAGTCCCTCTATCATACAACCGCCTCCTTTCTCTATCTAAACATATATCGCCACTTTCTCTTACTTTATAGTATACGCCTGTCTATGGCAAAAAGCAAGCATGGTTTTAAAAATCACGGATATGCTCCTCACTTCGAATTTTTCCTTCTTCCAGTTTCGATATGATATCCGCACGCCGGCTCCCCACTAATAGCTCTTTGTTATATTTCAGATAGCTTTGGCAGAAATTATCCTGCAAAAAAGCGGAAGACTCCGCCCCCATTGTAAGCTCCGTAACAAAAACCACCATTTCATGTCCATTCTGAAATGCACTCTCCATAAAAGAAAAGGCGTATTCCAATTCCTTCAATGTCACGTCCTCCAAATGAGTCAGACGCTCCTGCCAGTCATCAAACCCATCCTTGGCAGACGAAAATGCATCATTTGCATCTAATCCGTTTTCCGGACGTCCCTTTTTCAACTCCTCCAGCAGGCTTTCCCTGCACCGTCTCTCCTGCTTTGTCATAAAGCCACTGCGCTTGTCCTTGTCGAATTCTTCCTTTCGCCTGTCCCAAAGTTCCATATACAGAACATTACAATCGCCATCCTGCGATAACTCACCAAGACCATCCCGGTACTCTTTGAGAAAAACATACCAACGGTCCGTCACTGACTTAATCCGGGCAACCTCCTGAAACCCGCGGTTCAGTGCTGACAGCAGTAAATTCACTACACTCAGTCTCTCATCAAAGGTAGCTCTGGTAATTCTCTGATAAATTTCTTCATTCACTGTACCTTCCAAAATATCAGCAATAGCATAATCATCCTCATATTTTCGATACAAATCCAAATAGGCAGATACATCCTTTGCCACTTCAGGAAACTGCAGAAATTCCTGAATGATTTCTTCATCCACAGACTGTCCCAAATCCTCATAAACTTCCATGAGATTACTTAAGTCTTCCCATCCCCTCGCCGTCACAAACTGCATACCGTCTACATCCGTCTGCACACGGTAAAAATTTTGGGGACGAAGCTCCAGATAACTGAGAATTCCACTATTAATGTGCTGCTGTCTGGCATAGTCCCTCCACACAGTATAATCCGCTTCCACGCCAATACGACGGACACGGTCCAACGTTACCATGTCAAAATCCCGAACAGATTTATTATACTCCGGCGGATTGCCTGCTGCTACGATAATCCATCCCTCCGGTACAGACTGGTTACCGAAAGATTTGCACTGTAGAAATTGCAGCATAGTGGGTGCCAATGTCTCGGAAACACAGTTTATCTCATCAATAAACAGAATTCCCTCCGGCTGTCCTGCTTCTATCTCCCGATACACACTGGCAATGATTTCACTCATGGTATATTCCGTCACAGAAAACTCCTGTCCACCGAATATTTGCTCCTTAATAAAGGGAAGACCCACTGCACTCTGCCTTGTATGGTGGGTAATGGTATATGCCACCAACCCGATACGACACTCTCTTGCAATCTGCTCCATAATCTGGGTTTTTCCTATCCCCGGTGCCCCCAACAATAAGAGAGGACGCTGACGGATTACCGGAATCACATACTCCCCCCTGTCGTCCTTTTTAAGATATGCCTTGACGGTGTGTATCACTTCTTCCTTTGCCTGTTTAATATTCATTCCAGTCCCCCATTCTGCCGCTTTCGCATAACGGCTCCTATCTGAATTCTGTTTAGTCCCCGACTAGTGTAATGATTTGCAATTAACTCCACCATGCTAGCATAACGGCTCCTATCTGAACCCTGTTTCGTCCCCGGCTAGAGCGAAA
>JAFLTA010000095.1 GCA_022510685.1 Lachnospiraceae bacterium
CCCATACCACGGTATACCTTATATTTTCTTCCCTGGAACAATTCAAAACTTCCCGGGCTCTCATCACAGCCGGCAAAGATACTTCCCATCATACAGACATTGGCACCGGCAGCAATGGCTTTTGTCATATCACCGGAATACTTAATACCGCCGTCAGCAATAATCGGAATTCCATATGGCTTTGCTGCTTCATAGGCATTCATAATAGCTGTCACCTGTGGAACACCGATGCCGGCTACCACACGGGTTGTACAGATAGATCCTGGTCCGATACCGACCTTAACCGCATCAACACCGGCTTCAATCAGAGCCTTGGTCCCCTCTGCTGTCGCCACATTTCCGGCAATAATACCAAGCTCAGGATAGGCATCACGCACCATCTTTACCACTTTCAGTACATTTGCTGAATGGCCATGTGCCGTATCAATCACAATGACATCTACTTTTGCTTCTACCAGAGCATCCACTCTCTCCAAAATATTTGCCGTCACACCAACGCCGGCACCACAGAGAAGGCGTCCCTGCGAATCCTTCGCTGAGTTTGGATACTTGATCTGTTTCTCTATATCTTTAATGGTAATAAGACCACTTAAATTTCCATCCTTATCTACAATCGGAAGTTTTTCTTTTCTGGCACTGGCCAGTATTTTTTTTGCTTCCTCTAACGTAATGCCCTCCGGTGCCGTAATCAGACTTTCGGAGGTCATGCATTCTTTTATTTGCCTCGAAAAATCTGTTTCAAATTTTAAGTCACGGTTCGTAATAATACCGACTAATTTCTTACCTACGGTAATCGGCACACCGGATATACGGAATTTTGCCATTAATTCATCGGCATCTTGTAATGTGTGTTCAGGAGATAGAGAAAAGGGATCCGTGATCACACCATTCTCTGAACGCTTTACCTTATCTACCTCTTCCGCCTGGGCTTCAATGGACATATTCTTATGAATAATACCGATGCCGCCCTGTCTGGCCATGGCAATCGCCATACGGTGTTCTGTTACTGTATCCATCCCTGCACTCATCATCGGAATATTTAATTCAATACTCTTTGTCAAATGGGTTTTTAGACTTACCTCGTTCGGTATGACCTCAGAATAAGAAGGTACCAATAATACGTCATCAAATGTAATGCCTTCACTAATAATTGTTCCCATCGTTCTCTTCCTCTCCTTACTGTATTTTTTTATATTTTTAGCATTCTATCAAATTATCAGAGGCTTGTCAACCGTTAATTTCTCTTTATCATAAAATATTAAAAATGGCTGCTGTATTTAATAGTTTTGAGTAATAAATAAGAATCTTCAAGTATAGAATCTGGAGGAAAACAAAAGATGCCCTCCAATCGAGCTCGAAAGGTTCTCACTGATTGGAGGGCATCTTTTACTTTTCTACTATATTCGGACACTTTGTATACATCATTTCCAGCATTTTTTCAGAGGGTTCAAAGGTAATTACCATTTTTTCCTCTTTTTCGTTTGCACGGGTGGCAATGGCATATACCTTTGCTTCTGACCGTAACGAAGTAAAATCCTTTACCGGAAGATGCCGGTAGCCGTCCATACGGGAAGATTCCAATGGAGCAACGGCATCTGCTTCCTCAATCTCAATACGCAATATGTTTTTCCGCTTCTCTCCCCCCTGTATCATATCAAAATCCAGCTGTCCGTCACAATAAACATATTCCCATTCTACATTGAATCTCGGCCAGTACCAGATAAGGGCAACAGCGGCAGCCACTCCTAAGAGCATAATAAATTTACTCAAAAAGGATGCCATAAATATTGTAATAACAATAAGAATTAAAACAATTTTTAAGGCAACCGTTGCCGGGGTTGTTTTTTTCTTTGCATTTGCTTCTGCGTATGATTGTTCCATAAAAATCTCCATTCCGGAGCGTTTACGCGACGGGGCGATGCGAATATCAGATTCGCATCTGCCATCAAGAGCTATTTGTGACGCTCCTACACAAATAGCCGTGTGAAAAATCAGCACATCAGTGTGATTTTTCACACTATCTCCTATTCCTTGTATAGTTCTTTATTCGCACTTCGCTCCGCTCGTACTCATAACCACCTTTATTCGCACTTCGCTCCGCTCGTACTCATAACCACCTGAAAAATCGCACGGGAATCGGAACAACCCTGTTCAGGGTTCTCCCGATTCCCTTTTCAGCGATTTTTCTCAGAACTTCCACCGGAAGTTCTGGCAGAAAAAACTACGTTTTTTCTGCAGGTGGTTACATCATTCCGCCCATGCCCGGTGCTCCGGCCGGCATAGCCGGTGTCTCTTCTTTAATATTAGCAACAACGGACTCTGTTGTCAATAAGGTAGAGGCAACACTTGTTGCATTCTGTAATGCGCTTCTTGTTACTTTGGCAGGATCCAGAATTCCGGAATCAACCATGTTTACATACTCCTCTGTCAATGCGTCGAAACCAAAGCCCGGCTTTTCTTCGCGAACTTTATCGATAATAACAGAACCTTCCAGACCTGCATTTTCTGCAATTCTGCGAAGAGGTGCTTCCAACGCTTTCAGAATAATGTTGGCACCTGTCTTTTCATCTCCCTCCATGCCGGCAGCTAATTTTGCTACTTCCTTGCTGGCATGGATATAAGCAGAACCACCGCCGGAAATAATACCTTCTTCTACGGCAGCTCTCGTAGCAGCCAGAGCATCCTCCATGCGGAGTTTTGCCTCCTGCATTTCTGTTTCGGTAGCCGCACCGACACGGATAACTGCAACACCGCCTGCTAACTTAGCCAGTCTTTCCTGCAATTTTTCTCTGTCAAAGTCAGATGTTGTCTCATCAATCTGAGTTTTAATCTGTGCTATGCGGGATGCAATTTCTTCCTTATCGCCCTCACCGTCTACAATAATTGTATTTTCTTTCTGAACCTTAACAGACTTGGCACGACCAAGCTGGTCCATTGTCGTTTCTTTTAAATCCAGTCCCAGCTCCTCGGAAATCACTTCGCCGCCGGTAAGAATTGCAATATCCTTTAACATCTCTTTTCTTCTGTCACCATAGCCCGGTGCCTTCACTGCTACGACATTAAAGGTACCGCGAAGTTTATTGATAACCAGTGTGCTGAGAGCCTCTCCCTCTACATCCTCTGCGATAATTAACAGTCTGGCACTTGCCTGCACAACCTGCTCCAGCAGTGGAAGAATTTCCTGAATATTTGAAATCTTTTTGTCGGTAATCAAAATGTATGGGCTATCCAACTCTGCTTCCATTTTATCCATATTCGTTGCCATATAAGCGGACAGATAACCGCGGTCAAACTGCATACCCTCTACCATATCCAGCTCGGTTTTCATTGTCTTGGATTCTTCAATGGTAATAACACCGTCATTGGAAACCTTTTCCATGGCATCTGCAACCATCTCTCCTACCTGCTCATCTCCGGCAGAAATAGCAGCCACCTTGGCAATCTGCTCTTTTCCTGATAAAGCAGAACTCATTTTCTGAATGGAATCTACGGCAGTCTCTGTTGCCTTTTTCATTCCCTTTCGAAGAATAATCGGATTTGCACCGGCTGCGAGGTTTTTCATTCCCTCATTAATCATTGCCTGAGCAAGAACGGTAGCGGTTGTTGTACCATCACCTGCCACATCATTTGTTTTTGTGGCAACTTCTTTGACAAGCTGTGCTCCCATATTCTCAAAGGCATCCTCTAATTCTATCTCTTTTGCAATGGTTACACCATCGTTAGTAATGAGAGGTGCTCCAAAAGATTTATCTAAAACTACATTTCTTCCTTTTGGTCCTAATGTAA
>JAFLTA010000096.1 GCA_022510685.1 Lachnospiraceae bacterium
CAGGCACGTGCTTGTCATGAAGTAGCTGTGAAGCATAATAAGCCTGTCATTGTCATGGAGCCTGTTAAGGGTGGTACATTGGCACGCATTCCGGAGGAAGCAGAAAAGTTGTTTAAGGATTACGATCCGGGTATGTCTGTGCCAAGCTGGGCGATTCGTTTTGCAGCATCTCTTCCTAATGTGATGGTGGTGCTCTCTGGAATGTCCAGTGTGGAGCAGATGGAGGATAACTTAAGTTACATGGATGATTTTAAACCTCTCACTGACAAAGAGAAAGATTTATGTTTTAAGGTCGCAGACATCATTAATAAGCAGATTACTGTACCTTGTACCGGCTGCTCTTATTGCACCGAGGGTTGTCCGATAAAGATTGCCATTCCGCAGTATTTCTCCCTCTATAATGAGGATATGCGGGAGCATTTGGAAGAAAAAGGCTGGACAGTCAACTACACCAATTATGAGATTCTCGCAAGCAAATTTGGCAAGGCAAAGGATTGCATTGAATGTGGTCAGTGCGAAAGCGTATGTCCGCAGCATTTGTCCATTATAAAAACACTCAAAGAGGTTTCAGCACATTATGATCATTAATTATGATGGTAATTAAGAAAATGAAACGGGCGAGGTGAAGGGCTGTGTTGGAAACGCTTCAGAGAGAGCTGATTTATATCTGGTACTATTTTGATATTCAACTTCGGCAGATTTTTGTTTACTGGATACTGGGCATGGTGCTCGGTTCTTTGGTATCCGTATTTGCGAAAGATAAAATTCATAAATTATTTGCATCTATGCAGGGAACAGGAATTGGGACGGTAGGAATTTTTCTGGCAAGCGGGCTGGGGATTCTCTCTCCCTTGTGTATGTATGGAACGATACCCATTGCAGCTTCTTTTTACAGACAGGGGATGCGGGAGGACTGGCTTGCCGCTTTCATGATGAGCAGCGTACTGCTAAATCCCCAGCTTCTGATGTACAGTACGGCTCTGGGAACCACAGCCATGTTGATTCGACTGCTTTCCTGTTATGTGTGTGGCGTAGTGGCGGGGATATTGGTAAACTTTAATAAATCGGAAAAAGCTTTTTTTAACTTTAAAGGTTTTTCTCCCAAGGAAAGTCATGATACCGATCCGAATCTTTTCCTGCGTTTCCTAAAAAACTTGGGCAGAAATGTTAAGGCTACGGGAGGATACTTTTTAGTAGGCATATTGTTGTCTGCTCTGTTTCAACGCTACGTTCCAAGCGATAAATTTGCTGCATTATTTGGAGCACACAGAGGTTTCGGTGTATTGCTGGCAGCGACCATAGGGGTGCCATTATATGCCTGTGGAGGAGGTACGATTCCTCTGTTACAGGAGTGGCTGGTATCCGGAATGAGCATGGGGAGTGCGGCGGCATTTATGATAACGGGACCGGCTACTAAGATTACAAACCTGGGTGCGTTAAAGATTGTATTGGGTGCGAAGCATTTTGCTATATATATTGCTTATATTATGGCATTTTCATTAGTGACGGGACTTTTAATCAATCTGTTTTTGTAGAAGGAAGGGGTGCAGATAATGCGTGAACATAATGTAGATAAGAATAATACAGCAAACAAGGTAGTACAAAAACAAAATACATATCAGATGCTAATCATGCTAATTTTTGTTATGCTTGTTTTTTGTGTTTCTTTATTCGTGATACGCCTGGCGAATGCAAAGACAAATAGGAAGATAAAATTAAATAAAAACAATATGACAATAACCGTGGGAAAGTCACAAAAACTGAAAGTGAAAAACCTGCCGAAATCCGCAAAAGTTTCTTGGAAATCTTCCAAAAAATCCGTTGCAACAGTCAATAAAAAGGGTGTTGTCAAGGCGAAAAAGAAAGGGAAGGCGACTATAAGCTGTAAAGTGTCCTATGGCAGAAAGAACAAAAAGAAAATGGTATTAAAGTGTAAGATCATAGTAGAGAAGAAAAAGTCATCGAAAAAATCCGTGGTGTATATGACGAAGGATATCAGTGCAAAGAGTCTGCTATCGGTATATAATGCCTTAAATTGGAAGGCAAGCGGCAAAACAGCTGTTAAGATTTCTACGGGGGAGCCGCCGGCAAGTCATTATCTTGATTCGAATTTGATTAAGGATTTAGTGCATTCCGTTGACGGAACGATTGTGGAATGTAATACCGCATATGGAGGAGACCGTTCCAGTACCGCATTGCATAAGAAGGTGGCAAAAGATCATGGATATACTAAAATCGCTGAAGTAGATATTATGGACTCTTCGGGAAGTATGACTTTGCCTGTGCAGGGTGGCTCGCATCTGCAAAAGAATTATGTGGGTAAGCATTTTAAGGACTATGATTCCTATGTAATTCTGTCTCATTTTAAGGGGCATTCCATGGCTGGATTTGGCGGTGCCATAAAAAATACTTCTATCGGAATCGCTTCTTCCAAGGGAAAAAGTTATATCCATTCCGGGGGTAAATCTACAGAAGGCTTTGGCGGGGAGCAGAATGCTTTTCTGGAGTCTATGTCAGAAGCAGCGAAAGCAGTTTCAGACAGTCTGGATGGTGGCAAGAAGATTGTTTATATCAACGTAATGAACAACCTGAGTGTAGACTGTGATTGTGATGGGTATGCGGCAAAGCCGAAAATGAAAGATATCGGTATACTGGCATCCACAGATCCGGTGGCACTGGATCAGGCATGTGTAGATCTGATTTATGAACAGAAAAATGAGGATGGGGCATCTTTGGTAAAAAGAATCGAATCGAGAAACGGTATTCTTACCCTGAAACATGCAGAGGAGATTGGATTGGGGAGTCGTTCTTATAAGTTGGTTTCCATTGATAGTAAATAAAATAACGAAAGTGAGGATATGATATGAAAAATTATGATGAATCATTTACACTAATTCAGGATAGATTTCTGAATGGCGAAATCGACGAAAACGGTCTGAAAGATAAAAAGACAAGGGCATTGATCAGGCTTGCCTGCTTGACAGCACTTCAGACTATGGGGGAAATCCCTTCAAAAGTAAATGAAGCGATTGAGGCTGGTGCTGAGGTTACGGAAATTAAGGAAACTCTTTATCATACAGCACCGTATATTGGTTATCCGAGAGTAATGGAAGCATTGGCGGTAGTAAATACAGAGCTTGAGAAAATGGGCATGAATCCGGAGGAAAATGACCAAAGTACAGTAACCGCCGATACCCGTTTAGATAAGGGGTTAGCGGTTCAGGTTCAGATTTTTGGTAAAGATATTATTTATCCTATGCGTGATAATGCCCCGTCAGAAACAAAACATATTCAGGATTGCCTTTCAGCACATTGTTTTGGCGATTACTATACCAGAGGTACACTTGATTTAAAAATGAGAGAGCTGATCACATTTATCGTAATCTGTTCTATTGGCGGTTGCGAATCACAGGCAAAGTCCCATGCCATTGCAAATATGAATGTGGGCAACACAAAACAGCTGCTTATTCAGGCGCTAACGACTTGTCTGCCCTATATTGGTTATCCGAGAACGCTCAATGCTTTGAACTGTATCGGTTGAAAATGAATGGAAATCAAATTGTCATAATATTTCAGAAAGCAAGATTTTATGGAATTACCGGAGGAATATGATTTGTGTGGATATGATTCTATAAGTATGATAAAATATTCTTGGAAATTTGTCGAATAGGAGGGCATATGGAAAGGAATATAGATGTGATAAAGGATGCTGATG
>JAFLTA010000097.1 GCA_022510685.1 Lachnospiraceae bacterium
AGAGGCGATGCGGTGGCATCGTCGATTGAAAGCAACGACGCTATTTCGCTCTAGCGCAAGACGAAACAGGGTTCAAATAGGAGCCGTTATGCTAAGACGTGTAAGGTAGTATGTAAGGTAGTAATAGAAAGTTATAGATTGGAGGAAAAAGCGATGGGAAAATCGACAGGATTTTTGGAATATGAGAGACAGGATAACGTGGCAATTGAACCATTGAAAAGAATTAAAAATTTTGATGAGTTTCATGAACCCATGCGGGAAAGAGACAGGAAGGAACAGGCAGCGCGGTGTATGAACTGTGGTGTACCTTTCTGTCAGTCCGGTATGATGATCGGAGGTATGGTATCAGGATGTCCTCTGAACAATCTGGTGCCGGAGTGGAATGATTTATTGTACATGGGAAATATGGAGAAGGCGTTGCAGATGCTGCGTCAGACCAACAATTTTCCAGAGTTTACTTCCCGTGTATGTCCTGCACTTTGTGAGGCGGCTTGTACCTGTGGTCTGAATGACACGCCGGTTACTTGTAAGGCAAATGAGAATTATATCGTAGAATACGGATATGAAAACGGACTGATGGATGCAGACCCACCGGAAGTCCGCACAGGGAAAAAGGTGGCAATCGTCGGTTCCGGTCCTTCGGGACTTGCGGCGGCAGACCAGCTCAACAAGAGAGGGCATTCCGTGACGGTATATGAGCGTAACGACCATATCGGCGGACTGTTAATGTACGGCATACCCAACATGAAGTTAGAAAAATGGGTGATTGAGCGCAAGCAGAAGGTTATGGAAGAAGAAGGAGTGAAATTTGTCGTCAATGCGGATGTGGGAAATAACGTAAAAGCAGAAGATTTATTAAAAGAGTATGACAGTGTCATTCTCTGCTGCGGAGCATCCAACCCAAGGGATATCAAGGCGACCGGCAGGGAGGCAGAGGGGATTTACTTTGCCGTGGATTTCCTGACACGCTCCACAAAGCATGTCCTCACCGGCGAGAAAAAGGAATGGATTGACACCAAGGGGAAAAATGTGGTGGTAATCGGCGGTGGTGACACCGGAAACGATTGTGTGGGTACAGCGGTACGCCAGGGGGCAAAGTCGGTGGTACAGGTGGAGATGATGCCGAAGCTTCCCGATGAGCGTGCAGACAATAATCCATGGCCGGAATGGCCTCGTGTGTGCAAGACGGATTACGGTCAGGAGGAGGCTATTGCCGTATTCGGACAGGACCCGAGGATTTATCAGGCGACGGTGAAGGAATTTGTCGCAGATAAAAAAGGTAAACTGAAAAAAGTGAAACTCGTGAAACTGGAGCCAAAGAAAGATGCAAAGACAGGGCGCATGAATATGGTAGAAGTCCCTGGCAGCGAGTTTGAGATTCCGGCAGATTATGTACTCATAGCAGCCGGTTTCTTAGGAACGCAGGATTATATTGCGAAGGCATTTGGCGTGAAACTCAATGAGCGTACCAATGTGGACACTCCGGCGGGCAGTTACCGCACCAATGTAGATAAAGTATTTACTGCCGGGGATATGCATCGTGGACAGTCCCTGGTAGTATGGGGCATCCGCGAGGGCAGACAGGTGGCAAAGGAAGTGGACCGGATGTTGATGGGATATACCAATCTGGAGTAAAGATAATACACGAATAAAAGAAGAGATTACTTACTGTTGAGGGGTGGGTAATCTCTTTTGAATTCCCGGGAACCTTTTGGTGATATAAAGTATCTTTACATATAGGGGAATTTGCAGGAATGCAGTATATTTATTCAATCTTGAAAATTAAGCCGGATGGATATATACTAAAATTTCCGGGAACTTTTTTGCGGTTTTAGGTATCTAAATATTTAGGGGTATATGCGCAGAAATTTAATATCTGAAAAAATATTAGAATTACTATATTTTATACTATGCGATGAAAGGTAAACATTTATGGAAGTGAAAAAGTTTTGTGAGTGCATCGATAAAAATAGAGATAATCTATATAGAATGGCACTTGCTATATTAAAAAATGAAACTGATGCGGAGGATGCAGTCAGTAATGCGATACTTAAGGCATATGAGAATAGGGGGCAGATTCGTGCTTTTCACAAGTTTAAGCCTTGGATGTTGACCATTACTAAGAATGAAGCTCTGAAAGTAAAAAAGAAGAGACTGCTATTACCGGGGAATGAAGAAGTGGAGGCGCGATTAAAACCGGTATATGAGCATTATGATGAGTTGTGGGATGTTTTACAACAAATGAAAGAAGAATACCGCTTAGTTGTTGTTTTATTTTACTATGAGGATTTATCCCTTCAGGATATATCGGATATTTTGGATATTCCTTTGGGAACGGTGAAATCCAGATTGAGCCGGGGCAAAACAGAGCTAAAAAATGCACTGGAAAGGGGGATGAGACATGAAACAGTTTGACAAAGAAATAAAAAAAAGAGCAAAAGATTTTCAGGTACCGGATACATATAACAAAAAAGTAGATGCGATACTTGAAACCATTCAACAGGACAATGTTTCTGCACCAAAAAAAAAGACTTTCGTTAATGTAGCAATCGTTATCGCGATGTTTTGCGTTATTGTTACAGGATATTTTTTATTTTCTACGGCTAGGAAGGTAGAAGCAAGTTTTTTGGACTCTTTTAAGCAGACGATTTTGGATTTCTTTGGAATGGATAGAGAGGAATCAGAAAAGTTGGGTGTTAAGAGCGAAAAGGAGGACGCTGTCAGCAAACCGGATTTGATGATGGAACTGCAGGAAGTGGTCATGGACAGCCAGAATATTTATGCTGTAATAAAGATTACAGCACCCGCTGATATCGAATTTAACGAAAGTATGACCTTTGATTACTTTGGGTTTTGTGAAGGCTCAAATTATAATGCAGAGAATGCGGTGACCGGTGTAAGAGATTGTATACTCCTTGAAACTTTAAAGGGGAAACCGAATGTGGCGACCTATGTATTGAATATTTCTACGGATAAACAGGTTAAAGAAGGAAAAGAGGTTACTGCCTTTTTTAAGGATTTGATCGCAGAACCATATGACAGTACACCGGATATATTGGTGGAGGGAATGTGGAATCTCACATTTACGGCATCGTATACATCTACAGAAAATATCACTGTTAAAGGTACAGAAGATATGACGTATTCCATGCTTGGTGAGACGATATCGATTAAAAAGGTAAAATTGCTGCCATTGGGTATGACGGTAATCATGGATGTCTCCGAAATTCCGATAGACATCCTGCATACTTCCGATACGAGAGTTACTGTCCGTTTAAAGATGATGGATGGCAGTGAAGTGCTTGTAGATAGTCCGGAAGAGGGTGTCAAGATATTTACTGACGCCAGCAGTGTTTCAGAATATGAAAAGAAAGGCAGGGTTCTCAATAAATATGTATGCCAGTTTCCAAAGGCGATAGATATCAACCAGGTAATGGGAGTATATATAGAAGATTGTTATGTATCATTAAAGGAGTATGAATAGGTTGAAGAATGATTCTAGCATAACGGTACCTATTTGAACCCTGCCCCAATCTTGAAATTTAACGATTTACTGTGTTAACGTCAATCGACGTACGTCCAGTA
>JAFLTA010000098.1 GCA_022510685.1 Lachnospiraceae bacterium
GGCGTTTATCTTGTGAGAACTTCGTTCTCAATATGCGCAGAAACCTTGCGCAGTATATGCGGAATTAAAAAAGTAGATACTTATTTATATAGTATAGATAATTTCATGCCACCGTCAGGAGGCAGAATGGAGGATATCATGGATCATTCCAGAATTCATTCTTTAAATACAAGTAGCACCTCACAATCAGGGAATAACCGGGCAGGAAATACCGGTGTAGGCAACCGTGGTGTGGGCAGAGGTGCAGATTCAGCGGGCTACAGCACACCTGCCATACAAAAGTCCGGACAGTTTGGGGTAGTCCGCGCTGCCACCAACCTGCGGCTGGGCGACATTATCCGGGGGGAAATTTCCGATTTATCCGGTGATGAAATTACAATCACTTTAGAAAACAACACTATGATCCGCGGGCAGATTTCAGACAGCTCCATGCTTTCCATCGGACAAAAAGCAGCCTTTCGTCTGGACAGCCTTACGCCCCAGGGTGTTTTGATGGAGCCGGTCAGCGGCTATACGGAAAATGAACTTACAATTATCAATAAGGCATTGGAGGAGGCTAATCTTCCTATCACAGAGCATAATCAGGCTGCGGTAAAAGCCCTTATGGATAATATGATGCCCATCAATCGGGATGCCATCCAACAACTGATGCAGTTGGCATATGATTACAAGACAAATGACATGAGTACGCTGGCGTTAATGAACCGCTTATTTATGCCGATAAACGCTGACAGCATACAACAGTTCAGCAATTACAGACAAGGTACCGAGCAGCTGGCAAACCAGTTGCAGGATTTTTCCAGGAATCTTCCTGCACTTATGAGAGCACTTGCAGAAAATGGCTCAGCAGATACCGTTGCGCGCTTCGGTGAGCAGTTATTACAAATCACACAGGGTACGGCAGCAGATCTTCCCACTGCCCTGACGATTTCTGCTCTTTCTCCGGAAGAACGTGCCGCTTTGGCTGAACTTTTATCTGCTACACCTCTTGACGAGGAAACATTTCAGGCATTGGAGCAGGGAACGCTCTCCCTGCGGGATGCGATGACTTTATTACGGGACAGTGCCGCAAACGGTACTCTATCGCTGCCGGAGGGCGTCAACAAAGAAGCCTTCGCCCAGGAGCTGGCATTGTTGGCACAGACTCTCGAGCCTGCTGCTGAACTTTCCACTGCAGATATGAGCAATTCTTTCCATAATATTTTTACATTGCAGGAGGAAGCACTCCTCGAAAATGCAGCAGAAAATATAGAAGAAGAAATCGTGGACGAAAATGTCGGTAAGGCAGTTTCCGAAGACAATGCATCTGCCACACAGGCAAATGAAGGACGGGGCATTTCCCGATTTTTGCAGTCTATACAGGACACTGTCAACCAATCATTAGACACTATTGGCAAACTGCGGGGCGGTCAGAGTACAGCCGGGGGAAGCGGACAGGAAAATACGGCAAATGTCCTTCGCTCCCTAAGCGATTTATCCCAGACGGAAATGTCAAACCGAGATCTTACTGCGTCCATTCTATCTCCGGAAGCCAGACAAGAGCTTGCTGATATTTTAAGCAAACTACCCATAAGTTCATCGCTGATTCGCCAGATGCTTTCCGGAGAGGCAACCACACAGGAAGTGTTGCAGGTGATAAAAAATGCAATTCCTCTCTCCGACTCAGATGTACTAAAAGAACTGTTCCGCAGTGAGAGCTTCGAGCAGTTGTTTGCAAAGGGACTGCAAAGCGGATGGAGCATTTCTCCGGATAAACTGATGAAGGAGGGAGAACCGGATCGCTTTTTAGGACAGTTGGCAAAGCAGATGAATTCTCTGGAGCAGCTAATCGGCTCCTCTCTTTCCGGATCGGATTCGGACCAATTCCGGCAGGGAGCACATGATATTCAGAGCAACATTCAGTTTATGAAGGAACTCAGCGAGACATTTACTTATTTACAGCTGCCTTTGAAACTGCCAAATCAGACGGCAAATAGCGAGCTGTATGTTTATACACAAAAAGAAAAACGCCGGATGAATCCGGAGAAAATGAGTGTGTTATTACATCTGGATTTAGAAAATTTAGGACAACTGGAAATCAAGCTTGATAAAGATCATCAGGAAATTTTGGCAAACTTTAAGTTAGAAGATGAACCGTCTGTAGATTTGTTACGGGCAAATGCCAATTTACTGCAAAGCAATCTGGCTGAACTTGGTTATCAGACCAATATTCAGGTAACAAAACAAGAAGGTGAACCGGTCTCTATGGATGATTTTCTAAACACCCGGATAAAGACCCATGCCACCGAAGAAATGAAACGATTTTCCTTTGATATCAGGGCGTAAAGTTTTTACGCCCTGTTTGAATCACTCCGCTTCTTTTTCAATTTCTTCAAATATGTAGTCAAACACCGATGCCATTCCCACAAACTCGCAGCCATAATGATACTTGCCATCCTCCATCTCTACCTGACGTACAATCTGTACGACACAGTTTAAGCTGCGGTCTTCTTTTTGAAATTCCAGGCGAGAATTAAAATAAAATCCGATTGGCAGTATACTTTTCGAAACAAAACCGATTCCGTTTTTAGAAATATCCGTAATTTCTATAGGGGCGTTAATATTGCTCACCTGTACATTATCCTGCTTAAATACCGATGACACTTCCAAATTCATCGTCACGGGAATACGCTTGCTTCTTCTCTGTTCATACATACTTTCTCCTCCTGTTTCACACTTCTCTTGTTCCTATCTGAACCCTGTTTCATCCCCGACCATTATGCTATCAGGAACATACACCCACTGTACCGGCTTTCACAAGCCTGCAGCATTCTACAAATGTAGAATCCAATTACCCCTGTAAAATCTCTGTCAATATACTATTCACCATACCCGGGTCTGCCTTACCCTGGGTTGCCTTCATGGTCTGACCCACCAAAAATCCTATGGCTTTTTTCTTGCCGGCACGGTAATCCTCTACCGACTGCGGATTGTCTGCCACAATCTTTTCAATGGTCTCACGCAGCGCACCGTCATCTGTCACTGTCTTCAAGCCATTTTCTTCCACGTATTTTTCCGGGTCTATATCCTCACAGAAAATATGTTCAAACACATCCTTTGCCACCGAACTGTTAATTGCCTTAGATTCGGTAAGACCAATGAGTTTCGCGAGATTTTCCGCAGAGAAAGACAACTGCTCCGGCTCCATGTCTGCATCCTTCATCAAGCGCATTGTCTCTCCCATGAGCCAGTTAGACACTTTCTTCGGCACATTACAAATCGCTGTAGTCTCTTCAAACAAATCAGCTAAATGCTTATCTCCCGTAAGAATCTTTGCATCATATTCCGGCAGCTTATACTCTTCCATATAACGCGCCAGTTTCTCATCTCGCATTTCCGGCTGTCTGCCACGGATTTCCTCCATCCACTCATCACTGATGACAATGGGAACCAAATCCGGCTCCGGAAAATAACGGTAATCCTGTGCATCCT
>JAFLTA010000099.1 GCA_022510685.1 Lachnospiraceae bacterium
TCAAAAGAATTATATATCACACCGGCTTCTGTCATGAATCAGATGAATAAACTGGAGAATATGATTGGTGCTAAACTGATTAACCGCACGAATCAAGGCGTTTACTTAACCGCTCCCGGACGTTCTATTTATCAGGATGCAAAACAAATGATAGAATTTGCAGATGAAGCCATCAAAAAAGCAAGGCAACTTGCCGCTTCCGAACAAAATACCATCCGGATCGGAACCTCCATTCTGCGACCTTGTAAAAGACTCATTGATCTATGGGCAGAAATCGATGATGGGAGTCTACCATTTCAAATTAGTATCGTCCCATTCGATGATGATCCTGCCGGCTTGGAATCTGTCCTTTCTGCGCTGGGAAATCAAATTGACTGTTTTGTGGGACCTTGTGACTCTGTCACATGGCGAGCACAGCACAATATCTTTCTTCTTGACAAACTTCCCTGTCGTATCGCTGTTCCAAGGAAGCATCATCTGTCCAAGAAAAAAAGTCTCTGCTGGTCAGATTTAGACAGAGAGACTTTTATGATGATCCGAAGAGGGGATTCCACTGTTTTGAATCAAATGCGGGATGATATATTGGAAAAACATCCACAAATCAAGATTGCGGATGCCCCCAACTTCTATGACACTTCCATATTTAATGAATGCGAGCAGATGAATTGTCTGATGGAAACTTTAGACATTTGGGCGGATATTCACCCCTCTCTTGTAACGCTGCCTATGGAATGGGAGTATGAAATACCTTATGGCATTGTATATGCAAAAAAGCCATCTAATGCCGTAACAGAGTTTATAAGCATTATCCAAAACGTCTACCAAAAGAACTCCTTATTATGAACAGGCTCACTTCTTTATTCTTCTATCCAGACCTTTTCGCCGGTCTAAATACCGCGCATCATCATTCACTTTGTCTTTATGTTAAATTTTTATCTGCCAATCATTCAGACTTTTTTGACAGCCTGAACCAATCCGCGTCTCGGATAGCACGGATATTCCTCGTCAAAAACAAAGAACATATACCCCGGTGAGTGCTCAATCTCCATATCATACTCCGATAAAATCTCTACAATCTTATCATAATCATGTAGATTATGATAAGAACAGATATTACATTTCAAATCCGTTGCGTTTTTTAGTGTCTGCTTCGCACCTTGCAAAGCTGCGATTTCAGCACCCTCTATATCCATCTTGATATAATTTATGGTTTCCCCATTTAGCAAGGTATCAATCGTAATATGCTCGTCATCATCATAGCTGTCCAGAAATTTGTTGACAAAAACTATTTTATCCAGATAATCCTTAAAACTATGCTTCAAAGCATCTATATAATCCGGATCACATTCCACCATATATATTTTTTTACATTTGTGTATCACAGAAGCTGCAAAGTTTCCCTCTGCAACACCGGCATCAATAATAATGGCACCTTCCTGAACATCCATCCTCTCATTCAGATATCTGTGAGGAGAGCGTGGATCCTGCTCTACCAGTAGTCCATAGGTACGACGTTCCAATTCTGCCATATCGGATATTGATTTTTTAGGGAAATACAAATGAACTCCCTCTAAGACAAAACCATACATTTGATATATATCATTGTATCCCAGTTCACAAATATATTTTTCTTCTTCATATGGAAACGAAAACATGGGACTGCGTTTTTGAAATATAATCCTTCTGGCATGTTCTAAGTATTCCTGCTCATCCGCATGCAAAAAGCAAAACTCTAAAGCCGGCAAATACTGGAAAGCTGTCAAATCGCCTTTGCACCATACCACCTGACACAAATCTAGCGGCAGTTCCAAATATTGCCAGTATCTTTGCAGAAGCAATAATCCCTTTTCTGTATCTTCCCTGTCAAAAGCCACCGCAGATTCTTGCCATAATTGTTTTAGTGTGTCAGGCTGATAAAACTTCTCTTTTAATTGATAGCGACTCTGAATTGCATCTACAATCTTATTTGATTCTTCAATACACTGCTGTAGCATATTCTCATAATCGTCCCACACGGTTTTTTTCTGTTCGGAAAGCAGACGCTCCCGAAGATCCGATACTATATTCCGCATTTCCGAAAAGAACAAATAACCTAACTTGAAGACCTCCCGTGTTTCTATCGTTCCCTGCACTCGCTCTTCCTTTTTCACGCTTAAGAATATAGACAGATCCAGTTTTTGACTTAAATATTCTTCTGCAACCCTGTCCCACAGCTCATCACTCATTTCATATTCCAGAGTTCGCAACAAAAAGGCGGAAGCATTTTCTTTACATAATTGTATAACACCCTCGTTTTCGTAATATTTAGGGTATATATCCAAAACATATTCTTTCATCTGAGCATATATTTCATATGGGAAAGCAGACTGAGCCCTTGCAAAACTCAAATACAAGGTATTAACGTAATACCGCTGTATAAAGTCCCTAACAATCTGAGGCTCATTAATATCTGCCAATTTCCGTTCCTTAATCTCCTGTAATAATTTCTTTTCAATCTCCAAACGATCTAGTATATTGCTCATATCTCCTGTCAAAATAATAGATTTCTCATACTGGATATAGTGATACAATATCTCATCCACGACATAATAGGACTTCATATAATACTTTACTAGTGGTTCCCAATAATTTTCCGGATAAGATAAGCCTTCCGGAAAATACAGATTGTTATCCATCACCATAGACTTTCGATATATCTTAGACCAAACTTCTCCCGGCAAAGCAGAAATACCCTCCGA
This sequence comes from Lachnospiraceae bacterium, assembly GCA_022510685.1. GTDB lineage: Bacteria > Bacillota > Clostridia > Lachnospirales > Lachnospiraceae > Butyribacter. Next base: position 2,739 of record JAFLTA010000099.1, read on the forward strand.
TACGGGTTTCGTTGCATCCACAAGCACATTTTTCTCACCTGTGGGCATGGCAAAAGGAAAACGGTAGCCATCCTCCCGCTCTCTGGCATACAACACAGACACAACATCACAGTCGTATTTTTCAGCAGCTGAATATGCCTTTTCATACATCGTCTCATCGACCCAGTCGTCATTGTCCACAAAGCCGATATACTCTCCACTTGCATACTGAATACCAAGATTCCTGGCTCCCCCCGTCTTCATATTCACAGTGCTGTCTATCAGCAAAATGCTATCCGGATATTTCTCTTCCCATGTTTTTAATACCTGTAATGTCCCATCCGTAGATGCGTCATTCACCAAAATAATTTCCATATTTTCAAGACCTAACGTCTGATTCACCAGAGAATTCAGGCAACGATCTATAATATTTTCTGCATTATAGCAAGGAACGATAACACTTACTTTTTTTTCGGACATAAGAAAAAACCTCCTTCAAAAATTCCATATAGAATATATCGGCTAAATAATAAATCGGGTTGATATTTTGTTTCACATCATCCCAATTCACGGAGCATTTTCCCTTAAATCGGATGTCGTTTATCATTACAATACTATTTCCATCAGCATCCTTTATCACATCTATATTCCTTTCCATATGCCCTCCTATTCGACA